>JAFZWD010000052.1 GCA_017617495.1 Bacteroidales bacterium | reverse complement strand
CGCGTCTTACCGCGTCAAGGAAACTCAAAAAATGCTTAACAACTTATTATAAAATCACAGACTTTTGTTACCTTCGCAACATATCTCGGTGGTACACTTTTAAACGAGAAACTGGTACACTTTTCAGTTACTACATACACCTATAGGAAAACGCAACTATTGGTCGGCCACCAGACGAATAAAAACCAATACGTTCAGTATTGCATAACGCAAAAAAAATAAAGCCAGCCTGGGACGCTGACTTTAGGGCTCGAATCAAGTTGCCTTGAGAGGGTTGTCATCCCTTCCTCGCGAATTCCCTGCGACGATTCCGATGCAAAGGTAGTGCTTTTTCTTGAATCTGCAAATCTATTTTTTAGTTTCGGCGTTGAGGGCTCTTCGTCGCCTTCGGCTCGCAGGGGAGTGAAATATATTTTGTATATTTGTATTTGTTATGGCGCAGAAGAAATCCATACGATTCTACAACGATCGTCAGGTCCGGGCCGTTTGGGATGAGGGGCATTCCAAATGGTGGTTTTCTGCCATAGACATTGTCCGTGCGATCAATGATGAAGATGATTATGTCAAGGCTGGTAATTACTGGCGTTGGCTCAAACGGAA
This sequence comes from Bacteroidales bacterium, assembly GCA_017617495.1. Lineage (GTDB taxonomy): Bacteria > Bacteroidota > Bacteroidia > Bacteroidales > UBA932 > Cryptobacteroides. The sequence continues at coordinate 21,334 of JAFZWD010000052.1, read as the reverse complement.
GTTCGATAGCGAGGGAATTCAACTCGTGAGTGTCACTCACGACTTCAAATTCGAGGCTCCGGACGGAAAGCAGCGGGCCTCGGATGCGCTTGATGCGGAGTGCGTACATACTTTGGCCAAACACTATCCGGCAAACCGCGCGAATGCTTTCCTGGACTGGTTTACCTATAGCGACAATACCATCGACGGACAAAGCAAGAAGAAAGCGTACGATTTATTCGAAAGTGGCTTGATGGACTCTTTGGAGCCGGGAACCGTCGAGTGCCTGCAGCAGATTCACGCCTATATTTTTGGCGGTTTATACGACTTTGCCGGACAGATTCGCACCAAGAATATCAGTAAGGATGGTTTTACGTTTGCCAATGCTCTGCACTTCCAGACTATCCTTCCAGCCATAGAAAGAATGCCTGAAACCACTTTCGACGAGATTGCGGATAAATACATCGAGATGAACGTGGCACACCCGTTCATGGAAGGCAACGGCCGCAGTACGCGCATTTGGCTGGATCTGATGCTTCGCCGTTCGCTGAAGAAATGTGTCGATTGGAGCCGGATAGACAAGAAAGCGTATTTGGAAGCAATGCGCCGCAGTGTAGTTGATTCCGCCCCGATTAAAGCCCTTCTTGCGGGAGCTCTTACCGACAAAATCAATGATCGGGAAACCTTTATGAAGGGAGTCGACTACTCCTATTATTACGAGCAGTCGGAATAGTGGTCTGTAATTTCGCGGCCATAAATCTGCAAATCATTTTTTAGTTTCGGCTCTGGGATCCCTTCGTCGCTTTCGGCTCCTCTGGATGACAGAGGGGAAGGGCCGCGGTGGGGATGCAGCGGCTGCGAGCGACCTTGAGCGAAAAGGTTCCCGGTGGGGCGCCAGCAAAATGGCCGTCTCGCGGTCCGCAGTTTGTCCGACGACGGTTAGGCCCGGAGGGACTAAGACGGAGGAGTTTGCGGCGAGGCCATTTTGCCAGCCCCACCCTTTTTGCGAAGTCGGGAGCGAGTAGCCGCCTGCTCCCCGACGCGGGTGTCGTCCACCTCGCAAAATATTGGAGGTGGACAGCAAAAAAGGCCTAAAATGCTGTCGACCTCGAAAAAATATGGAGGTTAGCAGCACCTCAAGGTATAATCAGGATAAGGTGGCCGCCACCTTTAGACCATGTGGCAGGGACAGAGACCGGAAGGTAAAGGGCTGGTAATCAGTACATTCATAGTTGGTCTATGTCCTAAAACGGACAGAGGCCGGATGGTAAGTGGCTTATAATCAGCACTTTAAGGGTTGGCCTGTGTTCCAAAAAGGACAGAGACCCGGTGTGCGAGATTGCCGATCGGGTCGGCAATGACAGTGTGCTGCGGCTGTTAGCCCCATAATACCGAGTTCCCACCATAAAAACACCGAATTCACGGATGGTAAGAAGTCGGTTAAATTGTTATATTTGTAGAAAATCTACGGTTATGCCTGACAGCAGGAATACGGCATTGGATTATGTGCGCGTGGGGGCGCTGGGGGGAGTGGTGTTGGACCACTTCCTGCAGCGGTATTCGGTGCTGGGGTATAATAGCGGCCTGTGGCTGGGAGGCGTGTGCGTGACCTTGTTCTTTGCGCTGTCGGCCTGGCTGTTCGGTGCAAAATGGAGGAAGGGCGGGTGCCGGGGATTCGAAGTGCTGCCTTTCGTGAAGAAAAGGATAAGCCGTGTATACCTGCCCCTGTGGATAGCCCTGCTGGCGATTGTGCCGATTGAGTATCTGTTCGCACATCAGTTCGACATAAAAACCATCGCCTACAACGTGCTCGGCCTGGGCTGGGCAAGGCCCTTCGAGGTGGGCGGGCACCTGTGGTTCATCACGATGATAGTTCTGCTGTATGCGGCGTTCCTGGTGTTCTCGCGCCTGCGGCTGGACAGGGTTCCGATGTGGGGCTGGTTTGCGGCCCTGGGACTCATCGTGGCGGCATTCTGCCAGTGGTCAGCGCAGTTCAGCACCTACTCCCACGCCGGGTCTCCGGTATTCATCTGGATGGCCGGACTGCTGTTCTGCAAGGGTGATGTGCTGGAGTCCTGGCATGCAAAGCACCGTGCCGCCTTTGTGATTGTCGCGACGGCACTGGTTGCAGGCTCCTGGGCATTATATGTCCAGATACCCGGCTGGCACGACGCCTGCAAGCCCTGGGCGGTGCTCACCACAGCCCTTGCCGGACTGATGGTCTTTTGCCTGATGGCCGGAGGAAAATGCAAACAGGAATCCGCCCTTCTGAAGCATCTTGCCGGCATAAGCTACGAATTCTACCTGGTGCACCTGCCGCTGCTCACCGTGAGCGCGGCACTGGTTAAGAGCCTCTGGCTCATGGTCCCGGTTTGGCTCGCGGCATCGTGGCTGTGCGCCGTGGCACTCAATAAACTTACAAACATTAAACGCTCCCGTTCATGAACATCTGCGTAACCTACCTGATAATTACCCTGGCACTGGTGGTGCTGGAACTCGGATATTTTGCCCTTGCAGCGAAACTGGGCATAGTGGACAACCCCAACGCACGCTCGTCGCACAAGCGGGTGGTGCTTCGCGGAGGGGGAGTGGTGTTCGTGTTCGGGGCCTGGCTGTGGGCGGCGTTCTTCGGGCTGCAGTATCCCTGGTTCATGGCAGGCCTGACACTCATTGCGGCGGTGAGCTTTGCCGACGACGTGCACTCGCTGCCGGACGGCATCCGCCTGGTGGTGCACTTTATCGCCATGGCCCTGATGTTCAGGGAGGCCGGCATCCTGCAGTGGAATATGTGGTGGGTGGTGGCGGTTGCCATTATCGTGTGTGTGGGCATATTGAATGCCTATAATTTCATGGATGGAATTAATGGAATCACGGGCGCTTACACGCTCGCAGTGGCAACGCCACTGCTCGCTCTCAAACCCATCTCTGTTACTCTGATCGTCGTGACGATCCTCGCCGACCTGGTGTTCTGCTTCTTCAATTTCCGGAAGCGGGCAAGGTGCTTCGCGGGGGATGTTGGGTCCATGAGCATAGCGTTCGTGCTGGTGTTTGCGGTGGGTTCGCTGATAATCAGCACGGGCGATATCTGCTACCTGATGCTGCTGGCGGTATATGGCACGGACAGTGCCCTCACCATAGTGCACCGCATTATGCTGCACGAAAATCTGGGCCAGGCGCACCGCAAGCACGCATATCAGATAATGGCGAACGAACTGCATATGCCGCACCTTCTGGTGTCCGGCATTTACGCGGTGCTGCAGCTGATTATTTCCGCCGGGCTTCTGTGGCTGCCGGTGAACCATTACCTGTATTCGGCGGTGGTTCTGGCGGTGCTTTTCCTCGGATATTTACTTTTTATGAAAAAGTATTATCATCTTCACGAGGAGTATTTGAAGAATAATTAGTATCTTTGCTCACTTTTTCGGGGGTGTTTTGGTTTTGACAGCACCGACGCCGGAAGGTAAGCACGCCGGGCGCTCCGCAGGCCTGCCCGTAAATATCGACTTGCGAACAATTAGCTGGCAACAGCAACTATGCACTCGCTGCTTAATCTGCCTAAGGCGATTGGCTTAATCGGGGCGCCAAGGTTGCGTCACTGACGAGTATCCCTCCGGCTTTAGGCCGTCTATGTCCGGGGCAAGGGGTATCATTCAAGACGGATGCACGCGGGGATTCCCTTAAACCGCGCCAAGACTTAAGAGATACGGGTCTGTTCGCCCGCCCTCCGGCAGGCAGGCTCCGACAATCAAAGGAAGGATAAGCGTGTAGAAAGCCCTCGGGTGCGTTGTTTGGACGGCGGTTCGAGTCCGCCCACCTCCACAAGATTTGGAACCTGCGCATGCAAGTAAAGGTTAAACGAAGCGACGTGGTCTGGAGTTACCTGGGTACTTTCTTCTCCCTCTGCTCCAACCTCATTACGATACCGCTGGTAGTGTATTTCCTGGACCAGGATATGCTCGGCCTGTGGTATGTGTTCGTCAGCGTAGGCACCATCGCGATTCTCTTCGACTTCGGCTTTACCGTGACTTTCGCCCGCAATATAACCTATTGCTGGAGCGGGGCGCGGCGCGTGCTGGCCGAAGGCGTGGAGTTCAGCGAGGGCCAGGCGGAGCCCGACTTCGCGCTGATGAAGCGCATCTGCGACACCTGCCGCATGGTTTACCTGCTGGTCAGCGTGGTGGCTCTGGTGCTCATGCTCACCGTGGGCACCCTGTACATCATGCACATCTCCAGGGAGGTCTCGGGCTACGCCCACATCATCGCCTGGTTCATCTACGCGATCGGCACCTTCCTTAACCTCTACTTCAACTACTACGACTCCTTCCTGAGGGGCGTTGGCGCGGTGGATACCGCCAACAAGAACAGGGTGATGGCCCGCGCGGTGCATCTCGCGCTGATGACCTTGCTGCTGCTCTGCGGCACCGGCATAGTGGGGGCGAGCGTGGCTTACCTGGCCTACGGCCTGATGTTCCGGCTGCTCGGGCGCAAGCGCTTCTACGCCTTCGAAGGGATAGGGGAGAAGCTCAAGGCGGTGGCTACGCGTGCATCGCATTCGGAGATGATGGAGCTCTTCCGCGCCATCTGGCATAACGCCTGGCGCGACGGAGTAATTCACGTGGCGACCTACTGCTGCGACAGCCTCAGCGTAATTATCTGCTCGCTCTACCTGAGCCTGGCGGATACGGGCGTTTACTCAATCGCGGTGCAGATAGGTATGGCGGTGGCAACCATCAGTTCGGTGCTGCACATTGTCTACCAGCCGTCAATCCAGGCAGCTTACGTGAAGCAGAATACCGACAAACTGCGCAGCAGCATATCGGTGATAATGTGGGTGTATATCTGCAGCTTCGCGCTGGCAACTGTGCTGGCGATTGTGGCGGGAATCCCCGTGCTGCATATCCTCAAGCCGGAAATGGTGATTACCATCCCGCTGCTGCTGGGCGTGTGCGCAAACCAGTTCCTGCTGATGTACATCAAGTGCTATACCTACTACCTGTCCAGCACCAACAGGCTCATCTACATGCCGGCGTTTGTGATCAGCGCAATTGCCTGCGTGGGACTGTCGTTCCTGCTGATAGGCCCGCTCAAACTCGGAGTCTGGGGCCTGATCATAGCGCAGGTGGGAGTTCAGCTGGCGTTCAACGCCTGGTACTGGCAGCGCTTCGTGCACCGGGAGCTCAGCCTGAGCATGCCCGGCATGTTTGCGATGGCGCGGGTGCAGCTTAAGGAAGAATTGGCGAAGTTTAAAAACAGGAGGGCTTAGGATATGTTCTGGCTGCTGTTCCGATATGTCGTCTTTACCGTGTTCGTGGTCCTCGGAGTAAGGTTCACGGTACAGCGCAGGCATCTGGAACTGCTCTGCCTCTACTTCTGGGCTGTGGCCTTCGCCAACTGCTTCGTATTTATAGTGACTATATGGTCGCCGGCCAAGATAGTGTCGCTGTGCATGATGTGGTGCGTGCTGTTCCATAAGAAGGAACGGCCGCCCGAGCACAATACCCTCTACTCTACGCTGTTCGGCCTGTATGTGGCGGTGGTTGTGCTCGGAAACCTGATAGCCCTGCTGACGCAGTTCGAGGTGCAGGTGTTCAAGTCCAGCCCCATCGTACGAATAATACTTCAGGACTTCTCATATTTGGGCGCAGGCATTCTGCTGTTCTACGGAACACTGCTCAAATCGGGCTTCGCGCCGCGCCTTTTCCACTCCTATGCCGTTGCGGTGGAGGTGTCGATAATCATCGCATTCATCCATCTTATCTGCAACTCGGCAGGGTTCTCGTTCATGCCCATTATGCGTGCTATGGAGCATAACTCGTCCCTGCAGGACGCTTCGCTTAGCGTCAAGGCCATGTTCGGAGGGGAAAAGGTGCTGCGCGTATATGCCTTTGCCGGCGAGCCCAAGAACCTGGGCTTCCTGCTGGTGCCCTATATCCTCATGTCGATAGTCTGCTACGTCAACGGCAAGGTGCGCCGCAGCCCGGCTTACCATATCGGCATGCTGGTAGCCGCAATCTTCATTCTTATCCAGACCTTCTCGTCGTCGGCTATCATCACCTTCGTACTCGCGCTGCCGGTTCTGTTCCTGTTTGTGCGCCACGACCTCTCGCAGAAGACCTTCATGGTTTTGTTCGCCGCGCTGCTGATAGCGGCCCCGTTCATTGTAAGCAGGGCATTCAAGGCCACTGAGGTGGCTCTGGGCGTGGTGGACGAGAAGGAGTTTGCCACGGCGCTGTTCGAGCGGACCTTCGAGCGCGGCTACAACGAGCTCAACTCGGGCCGCCAGGAGGTGGACATAGTCAACGCCTATCTGGACGGCGGCCCGCTCACCCTGCTCTTCGGCTGGGGCATCGGGCAGTACACCTTCCATGTGGAGGATTCGTTCACCGAGGACGGCGCCCTCAAGACCGTGCAGTCGGGAATAGTGCTGTCGCTTGCCGACTTCGGAATACTGGGCCTGCTGATGTACATCTTCATAGGAATTGTCATCTTCAAGAGCGTCTCGCTGTCGCTCAAGTCGCCCAACACCTACGAAAAGATGTATTCGCTGGCGGCCTGCAGCACCTACCTTTCGTCCTTCATGTACGGAAGCCTCTTTACGAGTTTTATCCTCCTGATGATAGCGCATTACATCAGGGTTGTCAGAAAAGAAAAATATGGAAATTCTCCTCGTTATTACCAGCCTCGACGTATCAAGAGGCGGACCTTCGCGTAGCGTTCCGACGCTGGCCAAAGGCCTTGCGGAGGCCGGGCACGGAGTGACCATCATGACGGTCGGCTCCGAGAGGATGAATGTGGCCCCGCTGGAGGGAACTCCGGTTAAGGTGGCCGCACTGAGCCCCAGGGCCACCCGCGCCGAGATGGAACGGGTGTTCGACGAGGGGCACTTCGACGTGGTGCAGGCCCAGGGCTTGTGGGAGATATTCAACCGCCGCGTCCAGCATATCGCCCAGAAGCGGGGGATACCCTTCGTGGCGACGCCCCGCGGCTCGCTCGAACCATGGGCGCTCGAGCTTCACGCCTGGAAGAAGCTGCTGGCGATGTTCCTCTACCAGAAGCGGGATCTCCGCAAGGCGGCGGGCATCCTTGCCACCTCCAAGATGGAGGCGGAGCATATCCGCGAGGTTACCGGCCGCGACTCCTACGTGATACCCAACGGCCTGGATATGAGCGAGTTCCCCTGCCGCACGGCAGAATCCAAGAAGCAGGTGCTCTTCCTCTCGCGCATCCACCCCAAGAAGGGCCTGGAGGTGCTTATAGAGGCCTGGGGCGCCGTGCACGAGGCGCATCCCGACTGGAACCTGGTGATTGCCGGCAACGGCGACCTTCTGTATATCGAAGAGATCCGCGGACTCATCTCCCGCAAGGGACTCGCGCGCAGCATTTCCCTGCTGCCGCCCCGCTTCGGCGAGGACAAGATACGCCTTTACCACGAATCCGCCCTGTTCGTGCTGCCTTCGTACAGCGAGAACTTCGGCATGGTGGTGGCGGAAGCCATGGCCTGCGGCCTGCCGGTGATTACCACCGACGCCACGCCCTGGCAGGTGCTCAACGAGAAGGGCCTGGGCTGGTGCATAGAGCTTTCGCAGGAGAATCTGGCGCAGGCGCTGGATACCGCCCTGGAGTGCGACCTTTACGGGCTTGCGGCCATGGGGCAGCGTGCCTCGCAGTATGTGCGCGAGGCCTTCGACTACCGCAAGGTGGCCCGCGCCGTGGCCGATATGTTCGCCGACGTGATTGCCAAGACGCAAAAACCGCAGAAGAATGAAACAGCTTAGTGCCATAATCCTCACCTTCAACGAGGAGATTCATATCCGCCGCTGTCTGGAGAACGCTTTCCGTGTGGCGGACGAGGTGTTCGTGATCGATTCGTTTTCGACCGACCGCACCGTGGAGATTGCAAAGGAGATGGGCGCCGTGGTGCTGCAGAACAAGTGGGTGAATTACGCCGTGCAGTTCAACTGGGCGCTGGACCATGCGCCCGTCAAGACGGACTGGGTAATCCGCTTCGACGCCGACGAGTACCTGGAGGACGACCTCATCCGCGAGATAGAGGAGAAGCTCCCGCAGGAGCCCGACGACGTCACCGGCATCCAGTATCACCTCAAGGTCAAGTTCCTGGACAAGTGGATGCGTCATGCATCGCCCAGGGTTATCCTGATGCGCATTTTCCGCCGCGGCGTCGGCCGTTGCGAGGTGCGCCTGATGGACGAGCATATAATTGTGTCCCGCGGCAGCGTCAAGACCTACGACGGCGCCTTCGTGGACCACAATCTTAACGATATCACATGGTGGTCGCAGAAGCATATCGGCTATTGCAAGCGCGAGGCCGCCGACCTGCTGAACATCAAGTACGACTTTTCCTCGCTGGACGATTCGTCGCACGTTGCGGGGCAGGCTGGAGCCAAGCGCAAGCTCAAGAGCAGCTATGTCGGCAAGCCGCTGTTCCTGCGGTCGTTCCTGTATTTCCTCTACCGGTATTTCTGGAAACTGGGCTTCCTGGACGGCAAGGCCGGGTTCCTGTGGTGTTTTATGCAGGGATGGTGGTACCGCACTCTCGTGGACATTTTCATCTACCAGATCGAGCATCGCTGCGGCCACGACGCCAAGCGCATCCGGCTCTATCTCAAGGAGCATTGCGGCATAGAGTTCTGACACAATGAAGCGGCTGCTGATCCATAGCCTCGTTTTCGGCCCCGACGGCGTCAGTACGGCTTACCTGTACAACGACATCGCCGCCGCCTTCGCCGAAGCGGGTTGGGAGGTGAAGGTCGTCACCACGACCCCTCACTTCAACCCGCCTAAAGCACAATCCGCGGAACGGGAGGTTCTCCCTGAGGGACGTAACACCCGCGGTTCGGTAGCGGGGGGACCGTCCCGCAGGGATGGTGGGGTGAGCCCGAAGGGCGAACTCCCGAAGGGGGAAGCCTCCCGTTCAGCGGAGGCTGTTGGAGAGATAAAGGTCGTTAGGATTCCGATGCGGCGTTTTCGCCACATCTGGTCCAGGTTATTGGGGTTTGCGTGGTGGCATCTGGCATCGTTCTTCGTGATCCTGCTGGGCAAGCGCCCGGACGTGATTCTGTCGCCGTCGCCGCCTCCGACCGTGGGGCTGCTGAACGTGTGGCTGGGATGGCTCAAGCGCTGCAAGGTTGTGTATAACGTGCAGGAGATCTATCCGGACATACTGCAGAACATTCACGGCCTGCCCCTCAAGGTCATGCGCCGCTTGGAGCGCCGCATTTACGACGGCTCCGACGCCGTCATCACCATCGACACGGTGTTCCGCGATACCATCGTGCCGCGGTTCAAGCATCCCGAGAGGCTGCATATTATTCCGAATTTTGTGGATACGGAGCTGTATAAGCCCCTTCAATCCGCTCAGAATGACAGTGGGGATGACAGGATTATACTTCTGTATGCGGGGAACGTGGGCCTGGCGCAGGACTGGGACGTGCTGCTGGAGCTGGCGGAAAAGACGGCGGAGCTGCCGGTGGAGTACCGCGTGGTGGGGGACGGACTGCGAAAGGACTGTCTGCTCGAAGGCATCGCCGCAAGGCATCTGAGCAACATCGCCGTGCTGCCTTATCAGCCGCGCGAAAAAATGCCCGTGCTGCTGGCGGAATCGGACGCCGACTTCATCTTCATGAACCCAAAAATGGACCGCCAGGGCTTCCCCTCGAAGGTCTACACCATAATGGCCTGCGCCCGGCCGCTGATTGTCAGTTCCGGGGAGGATACGCCTATTGTCAATTTCCTGAAGGGGCAGCCCTACGGGCGTCTGTTCGCGGCTGAAGGCCGTGCGGACGCCATCGCCGCATACCTGCGGGAGTTGCTGGAAGGGGGAGTGGCGAGCGCCAGGGCGACGCTGCGCGGGATGGGGGCGAGCGGCCGCAAACTTATAGAAGAACAATACTCCAGGGAGAAGGTAACCTCCCGATATGTCGAACTTTTGGAGTCGTTGATTAAATGAAAATCCTGATTACCGGTGTACACGGCTTTGTAGGAAGCAACCTGAGCGCGACGCTTGCGCCCAACCATACAGTTTACGGGCTGGACATAATCTCGCCCGAGAATCCCAATGTGGCCAAAACCTATTCGTGGGAAGACCTCGATGCGGGCAGGGTGCCGCAGGTGGACGCCGTGGTGCATCTTGCCGCAATGGTGCACGATGTCAAGAACATCACCAACGAAGAGGCTTATTATGCTATCAACACCGGCCTTACCAAGAAGATTTACGACTGGTTCCTGGGTTCGGGCGCGGGCAAATTCGTGTTCTTCAGCACCGTCAAGGCGGCTGCCGACAGCGTGGAGGGAGTGCTTACCGAGGACGTGGTGCCATCGCCCGTAGGGCCTTACGGCAACAGCAAACTTCAGGCGGAAGCATATATAATGGGGCATCCGGCGGCGGACAGGATGGTTTATATCCTGCGCCCCTGCATGATTCACGGCTCCGGCAACAAGGGCAACCTGCCGCTGCTCTTCAATATGGTGCGCAAGGGCATTCCCTGGCCCCTCGGAGCCTACGAGAACCTTCGCACATTCACATCCATCGGCAATGTCTGCTTTGTGGTGGAAGGCCTGCTTACGCGGGAGATTCCTTCCGGCATTTACAATATGGGCGACGACGATCCGGTTTCGACCAACCGCCTCATCCATTTGATATGCACCTCGCTCGGCCGTAAGGCCCGCATCTGGCGCGTGCCCAAGTGGTTTATCGCCGCTGGAGCGTGGCTGGGTGGCCTGCTGCATCTGCCGCTCAATCCCGAGCGCCTGCGCAAGCTCACCGAGAATTATGTGAGTTCCAACGCCAAGCTCAAGGCCGCCCTGGGAATAGAGCACATGCCTATCAGCTGCGAGCAGGGGCTTGCAAAGACTTTTGAAGCTTTCCGCAATGAATGATTTTTTTGTGTCCGCCATGCTTCTGGGCGCCCTCTCCAGCGGGGACGGCCTGCCGTTCTGGGCTACGTCCAACAGGTACGGGATTGTGCCGGATAATGGCTTTGCGTTGGGAGTGGTGGAGGCACGCAGGCCTTTTACGGCAGGTGACGCCGGTATCGGCAACGGGGCGGCGGTGGCGCTGCGCAACGGGTTCGAATGGCAGGGCGGCGTGTCGCTGGCATGCGCGCTGGAGAGCAGGGACGGGGGAGTGTCGGCAGTGCCGGTAATAGACGAGCTGTACGGCGGCATCCGCTGGAAAGCGCTCCGGCTGGACGCCGGAATGATGCACCGCACCCGCGAGTTCCTTGGCTCCGACCCGGCGCTCGGATCCATCTCTTCCACAGAAGGCCACGTAATCGAAAGCAACAACGCGCGCACCATGCCGGGCTACCGTCTGGTGCTTGAACCGTGGTATGTTCCGTACACACGTAAACATCTGAGTATCAGCGGTGTTTGGGGTGATTACCTGACGACTGACTCGAGGTACATGCAGGATGCTCTGACGCATCGTCTGCGCGCTTATTTGCGCTATGATATAGCCGCCGGTTTTTATGTTCAGGCGGGTCTCGACCACTATACCCTCTGGGCAGGTTCGAACCCCAACGTGGGCAAGATGGAGGTGAACCTCAAGAACTATTTCCGCATTGCCACCGGACAGAGCGGCACCGCTGAGCATTCGATTCTGGACCAGCAGAACAAACTCGGCGACCATGGCGGAGCCGAGCAGATCCGCATCGGCTGGGACGGGGACGGCCGCAGCATCACCTTCCAGTACGAAAAACCCTATGCCGACAAGGGCAGTATGAAGCACTACAATATCCCCGACGGCATATATTCCCTGAATTTCTCGTTCGCGGACAAAGACCGCTGGCTGAGCGACATAATGCTGGATTTCCATTATACCAAGTGGCAGTCCGGCACCATCCAGAAGAGCGATTACGACGACCAGGGCAACCTGCTGCCTCCCGACCAGCGCCCGAAAGGCACCGTGGTGGGCGGCGACAACTATTTCAACAACCGCGAGTACATGTCCGGCTGGACGCATTACGGCCGCGCCATCTGCGCCCCGCTGTTCTTCACCGGGATGGGGCCCGGCGATGTGATAAGCGTGCGCAACAACCGCCACAAGGCCGTCCACCTGGGGCTTTCCGGCAAATTCTTCCGCACTTATCCCTACCGGCTGATGCTCACCGCGGGCGAGTACTTCGGCACCTACCGCGAGCCTTATCTGCCGCCCTCGAGCTGGACTTCGGGCTGGAAATGGTGGCAGAAGAACACCATCGACAAGGGTCTCTTCCAGTTCTCCGCCGGGCTCGACGGGTCCGTGCGCATCAAGGCGGAACGCCTTCCCGGCAGGCTCTCTGCCATCTACGGCATCTATGCCGACTTCGGCAGGCTTCTGGAGCATAATGTGGCCGCTACCGCCGGCATCTCGTATTCTTTTTAAATATTATTGCTATCTTTGTAAGTTAAATACTTACAAGATGTCAATTTTCAAAGACAAGACCCTGATGATTACAGGGGGGACCGGATCCTTCGGAAATGCGGTCCTGAAGCGTTTCCTCCGTACAGACATAGGTGAAATCCGCATTTTCTCCCGCGACGAAAAGAAGCAGGACGACATGCGTCACGAGTACCAGGCAAAGTATCCCGACGTAGCGGCCAAGATCAAGTTCTACATCGGCGACGTACGCAACCTGGAAAGCTGCCGCAGCGCAATGCCCGGCGTGGACTACATCTTCCACGCGGCGGCGCTCAAGCAGGTTCCGAGCTGCGAATTCTTCCCGATGGAGGCCGTACGCACCAATGTGATAGGTACCGATAACGTTCTTACCGCGGCAATCGAAGCCGGAGTCAAGAGCGTTATTTGTTTATCCACCGACAAGGCAGCGTATCCCATCAACGCCATGGGCATCACCAAGGCTATCGAGGAGAAGGTTGCAGTGGCCAAGAGCCGCCAGACCGGCACCACCAAGATCTGCTGCACCCGCTACGGCAACGTAATGTGCAGCCGCGGCAGCGTGATTCCCCTGTGGATCGACCAGATCCGCGCGGGCAACCCCATCACGCTCACCGAGCCCAGCATGACCCGCTTCATCATGAGCCTCGACGAGGCCGTGGACCTTGTGCTCTTCGCTTTCGAGCATGGCCAGAACGGCGATATCCTCGTGCAGAAGGCTCCCGCCTGCACCATCCAGACGCAGGCAGAGGCGGTTTGCGAGCTCTTCGGTGGCAAGAAGGAAGAGATTAAGGTGATAGGCATCCGCCACGGCGAGAAGATGTACGAGACGCTCCTCACCAAGGAGGAATGCGCCAAGGCCGAGGATATGGGCGACTTCTACCGCGTGCCGGCCGACAACCGCACCCTCAATTACGACAAATACTTTACCGACGGCAACCTCAAGGCAGTGACCATCGACGAGTTCAACTCCAACAATACCCGCCGCCTGAACCTCGAGGAAACCAAGGCGAAGATCGCCTCCCTCGAGTATATCAAGGAAGAACTTGCAGGAATCCGTCATAATTAATTGCAGATGAAGATTCTGGTAACAGGAGCAAAGGGCTTTGTGGGGCGCAATCTCTGCGCCCAGCTCGCGAATATCCGCGACGGCAAGGCCCGCTGGTACGGGGACGTAAAGGTCGAAGATATCTTCGAGTACGACCTCGACAGCACCCCGGAGCAGCTTGACGCGTGGTGCGCCCAGGCCGACTTCGTATTCAACCTTGCCGGCGTGAACCGTCCGCAGAACGCCTCCGAGTTCATGGAGGGCAACTTCGGCTTCGCATCCACCCTGCTGGATACGCTCAAAAAGCATAAGAACGCCTGCCCGGTGATGCTTTCCAGCTCGCAGCAGGCCAGCCTTACCGGCCGCTTCGGCGACAGCGAGTACGGCCGCAGCAAGAAAGCGGGGGAGGACCTGTTCCTGCGCTACGGCGAGGAAACCGGCGCGCGCGTGCTGGTGTACCGCTTCCCGAATCTCTTCGGCAAATGGTGCCGGCCCAACTACAACAGCGCCGTAGCCACCTTCTGCAACGCTTTTGCGAACGACCTGCCCTATACGGTCAACGACCCTTCGGTGGAGCTCGAGCTCCTCTACATCGACGACCTGGTGGACGAGATGGTGGCCTGCCTCCGCGGCGAGGAGCATCGCTGCGAGTTCGACGGGCTTGAGGTCATTCCTGAATCCCGTGGCCGCTACTGCTACGTCCCGACCACTCACAAAGTCACTCTGGGCGAAATCGTCGAGCTCCTCAAAGCCTTCGCGGCGCAGCCGCAGAGCCTCATCGTGCCGGCAATCCCGGCAGGAAGCTTCGCCAAAAAGCTTTACAGCACCTACCTGAGCTACCTTCCCAAGGAGAAGGTGGCGTTCCCGCTGCACATGAACGTGGATGCGCGCGGCTCCTTTACCGAGCTCGTGCACACGCTCGACTGCGGGCAGGTGAGCATCAACATATCCAAACCCGGCGTCACCAAGGGCCAGCACTGGCACAACACCAAGTGGGAGTTCTTTATCGTGGTGGCAGGGCACGGACTCATCCAGGAGCGCAAGCTCGGCACGGACGAAGTCATCGAGTTCGAAGTTTCCGGCGACGACATCCGCTGCGTGCATATGCTCCCGGGCTATACCCATAATATTATAAACCTCAGCGAGACCGAGAACCTCGTCACCGTGATGTACGCCAACGAGCTGTTCGATCCCAACCGTCCCGATACCTACTATGAAACAGTTTAAAAACAACGGCAAACTCAAGCTCCTTATCATCGTGGGCACACGCCCCGAAATTATCCGCCTGGCCGCAGTCATCAACAAGTGCCGCGAGTACTTCGACTGCCTGCTGGCACACACGGGGCAGAACTACGACTACAACCTTAACGGCGTGTTCTTCAAGGACTTGAAGCTTGCCGACCCGGACATCTACATGGAGGCCGTCGGGGCCGACCTGGGCGAAACCATGGGCAACATCATTGCCAAGAGCTACCAGCTGATGGTGGAAATCAAGCCCGACGCCGTGCTGGTGCTGGGCGATACAAACAGCTGCCTCAGCGTCATCGGCGCAAAGCGCCTGCATATCCCCATCTTCCATATGGAAGCGGGCAACCGCTGCAAGGACGAGTGCCTGCCGGAGGAGACCAACCGCCGCATCGTGGACATCATCTCCGACGTGAACCTCGCCTACAGCGAGCACGCGCGCAGGTATCTGGCCGACTGCGGCCTGCCGAAAGAACGCACCTACGTTACCGGTAGCCCCATGGCGGAGGTCCTGCATAACAATCTCGCCGAAATCCTGGCCAGCGACATCCACAAGCGCCTCGGCCTCAAGAAAGGCCACTACATCCTTCTGAGCGCCCATCGCGAGGAGAATATCGACACCGAAAAGAACTTCCTGTCGCTCTTCGGAGCCATCAATAAAATGGCCCAGAAGTACGACATGCCAATACTCTACAGCTGCCATCCGCGGAGCCGCAAGCGCCTGGAGACCAGCGGGTTCAAGCTCGACCCTCGCGTGATCCAGCACGAACCCCTCGGGTTCCACGACTATAACTGCCTGCAGATGAATGCATTCGCGGTGGTCAGCGACAGCGGAACCCTGCCGGAGGAGAGCAGCTTCTTCACCAGCATCGGGCATCCTTTCCCGGCGGTGTGCATCCGCACTTCCACCGAAAGGCCCGAGGCCCTGGACAAGGCCTGCTTCGTGCTCGCCGGCATCGACGAGAAGAGCCTGCTGCAGGCCGTGGATACCGCGGTGTCGCTTAACAAAGACGGCCAGCACGGCATTCCCGTGCCCGATTATATCGACGAAAACGTCTCCACCAAGGTGGTCAAGCTCATCCAGAGCTACACCGGCGTGGTAGACCGAATGGTTTGGAGAAAATACTGATTATGAGACTGTTAAACTGGTTTTTCTCGAAGACTGCGCTGCCGTACTGGTGCGTAATCATCCTGGATTCCCTCATCATTGCGGGGACCTGGGCCGTGGTGTACTGGTTCAACGCCCACACCTTCGCGTTCATCAGCAATTTTGCGGAACTTGCGCTCACGATATTGCTTTTTCTCTGTGTGCACTGGGTGTTCTTCCGCATTTTCCACACCTATTCGGGCATCCTGCGCTTCTCGTCCTTCGTGGACCTGCAGAAGGTGGGCTTCTCGATGATGTGCGCAACAGCGGTTATAATCATCCTGCATTACTGGACTAACAACCTGGTGGGCCACGGCTATCCCTTCGTGGCGGTGCGCAGCCTCCATATCGTCATAGCATCCGGTCTCGCGACTGTTTTGATGTGGATGATGCGGGTGGTGGTGAAGTATGCCTACGACGCATATTTCATGACGGACGAGGCCGAGAACGCCATGATCTTCGGCATCCAGGCCGGCGGTATATCGCTGGCCAAAAGCATCCGCACGGAGAAACCCGTGCGCTTCCGCCTGAAAGGCTTCATCTCGCATGACCCTTCGCTCACCTATACCCGCCTGATGGGCGAGAAGATTTATCCCGCCGACGCGCATATCACCGACGTCATTAAGGAACTCAAGGTCAAGTCGGTGCTGGTGTCGCCGCTGCGTACCGAGCAGTTCCGCGCGGACACCGTGCTGCAGGACTATATCATCGCCTCCGGCGCCAAGATTTACGTGATGCCGCCCACCTACGAGTGGGAAAAGGGGATGCCCCAGGACCTCAAGCCCGTTAAGATCGAGGACCTGCTGCCGCGCGAGCAGATTAGCGTGAACCTCGGCGAGATAGCCGCCCAGCTGAAGGGCAGGCGAGTGCTCATTACGGGTGCGGCCGGCTCCATAGGCAGCGAGATAGTGCGCCAGGTGGCCAAGTTCTCGCCGGCCTCGATGATGCTCATAGACCAGGCCGAGACGCCCCAGCACGACATCCGCCTTATGATGGCCAAGGATTATCCCGACGTGCAGGCGACCACCGTCGTGGCGAGCATCTGCCAGCACATCCGCATGGAGAATATCTTCAGGGAGTTCAAGCCCGAGTACGTGTTCCACGCGGCCGCCTACAAGCATGTGCCGATGATGGAGGACAACCCGGCCGAGGCCATCTTCAACAATGTCTACGGCACTAAGGTGCTGGCGGACCTGAGCGTGAAGTACGGGGTGGAGAAGTTCGTTATGATTTCCACCGACAAGGCCGTGAATCCTACCAACGTTATGGGCTGCAGCAAGCGTATCTGCGAGATTTACGTGCAGTCGCTCAACAAGGCCCAGGAGCTCGGCCAGGTGAAGGGCAAGACGCAGTTCGTGACCACCCGCTTCGGCAACGTGCTCGGCTCCAACGGTTCCGTGATTCCGCTTTTCGAGGCCCAGATCAAGGCCGGCGGCCCTGTCACGGTTACCGATCCCAATATCATCCGCTTCTTCATGCTCATCCCCGAGGCCTGCAAGCTGGTGCTCGAGGCCGGTGCGATGGGTAAGGGAGGCGAGATCTTCGTCTTCGACATGGGCGCGCCCGTGCGCATCGCCGACCTCGCAATGAGGATGATACGCCTCAGCGGCGCAGAAGGCCAGGTGAAGATAGAGTACACCGGCCTCCGCGACGGCGAGAAGCTCTACGAGGAGGTTCTCAGCGAGAAGGAGAATACCAAGCCCACGTTCCACAAGAAGATCCGTATCGCCCAGGTGCGCGAGTACGACTTCGGCGACGTGAGCAAGGCCGTGGACAAGCTAATCGAGGTTTCCAAGTCCTACGACGCAATGGAAACCGTCCGCCTCATGAAGAAGATGGTTCCCGAGTTCATCAGCAACAATTCGGTTTATTCCGCCCTTGACAAGTAGCCATGGAGGAGGTTCTGCTGGCGCTTATACGCTCCGTCGTCAAGAATGATAAAGTAGTCATTCCTGCCGACGTCGACTGGCAGTCCCTCTACAGCCTGGCCTGGAACCAGGGCGTGTCCGCCTTCGTCTGGGACGCCCTCGAGCCGCTCGTCAACGGCGGGCAGGTGCAGATTCCCCGCGAGGTCATGCTCCAGTGGGCCGGCAGTACTTCCGGCTTCGACCAGCGCTACCTCAAGTATACCCGCGCCATCGCCAAGCTGGCATCTTTCTACAACAGCAACGGCTTCAGGGTGCTTCTGCTCAAGGGTTACGGCCTTTCGCTGGACTGGCCCGTGCCTTCGCACCGCCCCAGCGGCGACATCGACATCTGGCTTTTCGGCGAGTACAAGCGGGCGGATGCCCTTCTGGCCGAGAAAAAGGGAGTCCGCGTGAACGAGAGCCATCACCATCATACCACTTTCGGCATCGACGGCTTCCTGGTGGAGAATCACTACGAGTTCCAGAACCTGCACGCGCACAAGTGCAATACGCCCATAGAGCAGCGTCTGCTGGCCACCGTGGAGCCCTGCCGCGAGATTCAGGTGCCCATTCAGGCCAAGGACGGCTCGCTTAGGAACGTGCCGGTGCTGCTGCCTGCGCCGCAGTTCAACGCGCTCTTCCTCATATCGCACACCGCAGCGCATTTTGCAGGGGAGTACGTGTCGCTGAGGATCCTTCTGGACTGGGCTTTCTTCGTTAAGAAATATGGCTCGCAGGTGGACTGGACGGCGCTTCAGGAGGATTGCCGCCGCTGGAACAGGCTCCGCTTCCTGGATGCTGTCAACGCCATCTGCGTGGAGCATCTCGGCTTCGACGCAGCGGATTTCCCCGTTACGGCCCGCGACAAGGCGCTGGAGGACCGCATCTTTGCCGATATACTGCATCCGGAGTTCGACGACGAGCAGCCCGTCGGAAAGGGCTTCCTGGCTGCTTTCTTCTACCGCCTGCGCCGCTGGAGGGCCAACGCCTGGAAGAACGCCATAGTGTATCCGGAAAAGCCCCTGCCCACATTCCTGCGGCAGGTCTGGGCCCATATTCTCAAGCCCGCTTCGGTTAAACTTTAGAATTCTAGCCTTACAACGAACGCCTGGGCCTCGTTTACGATGCCCTGGATGTACCAGACATTATTATCATTAGCTAACAGCAATGATACGGTTTCCCCGGCGTGCACCTCCCGGAAATAACATATCTGCACATCCTTGAGCTGATGCTGCAGCACATAGTCCAGCGGCAGCGCATCGATGGCCCATCCGGGATAGATGCAGTTGTTCACATGGCCGTTGGTGTCCAGGTCGGAGTACAGCGCCTCGCGGCGGCCGGCCTCGGCAAAAGTGATATCTTTGGGAATGACGATCTTGGAACAGAAGGGGAGTGTGTCCTCGGCGTAATGGCGGCTCTCGTCGAATGGGCTGTCGCCGCGCCAGATGCTTCGGGACGCGATGTCTATGAGAGTCCAGGCGGAGGTGGCGTCGACTATGGTCCTGCCGTCCTTGAGCATGCGGTAGTTCCTGTGCCACAGCGGCCCCTCGTGTGCGCGGGACCAGGTGCGGAGTTCTATCTCGTCGCCCCACACAGGCCATTCGTACACCTTGAAGTGCAGCCGGTTCAGCGCCCAGAACAGGCCCCTTTCCTGCAGGGTTGCATATCCCGCACCGCAGAAATCGCCGCCCACATACGCGGCCTCCTGCAGCCTCTGCTGCAGCGCCACAGGCTTCATCTGCCTGTTCACATCGCCCTCATAGCTCTGCACCCTGAACTTCTCAATTACTACCGGAATCATCGCTCTTGTTATTTCGTTGCCCAAAGATAGGAATTATTCCTCAGTTGGCTGCTTCTTTTGGGCGAGGTCTGCTAGATTGCCTGGGACCTCGCCCAGGCAATCTGGCCCACAGGTGCCTCTGAGGCACTTTCGGTGGGCGAGGTCCCCACCGAAACAGCAGACCTCGCCCGCATTAAAAGAAAAATTAAACATTAAGAAACATATATTTTTTCAAATTGTTTTTTAAAGTTCCTTGTTAATCAGATAATCTAGTCATACATTGCCGCCGAATTAAAAACATAAGAGTATGAAAAAGATTATTGAAGTCCTCCAGTATGGAGTGAATGACATCAGGTTCAGAACAGATTACGATGTCGAAAAGAACCCGCAAGTAGTTTTGGATGTAGCCGCAATGACAACGATGTCGATGATGACATCATTATGGGGCGGTAACGAAACCTCTGTTTTGGCTATGATTCGTGCACTTGCAATCGCAGATCTGGCTGCCTCCGTGAACCCGGAAAAAATGCTGAAAGAAATGGGAAAAGCAGCAGCCGGAATCGCAAAGAGCATACAGGAGGCGAAAAAACAATTTGAAAAAGCAGGTGGAAGAATAACCACTTTTGCCCCAAATGTCCAACCGGGTAAAACAAAGAGTTGATATGCGGCTGAGCGTCCCAAGAGTCCTTCCGGATGGAAGAAAGGCAAACGTTTTCCCTTTTCATATCAGTTTAGAGGGGTTGGAAAAGGCGGTGATGTGTCGCGATGATGCTGATTATGACACGATGGTAAAAACCATCTGTATATGTGCGAAACGGAAAAATGTCATAGTGATTATATATACAGTCGTGTCCAATCACTGTCATGTGGCGGTTCTTGCTGCAAGCCAGCAGGATGCAGAGGAGTATGCTACTGAACTGAAAAAGATCTATTCGATGTGGTTCAGGCAGAAATATGGTGAAGGTGGTCTGTTGCGCAGAACCAGTGCTGTTGTCATCTGGCTGGACAACGAATGGTACGTCAGGAATGCACTTGCGTATATTCCAAGAAATGCACTGGATAATGGGCACAACGTAGGAGAATACAAGTGGAGCGGTTATCCTGCAATGTTCAGCAGGAACGCCGTCGCTACAGAGGAGTGCAAAAGAGTTTCTGACTTAAGCAAAAGGGACAAACGAGCGATTATGCACACCTGCGATGATTTGTCGGGCGTTCAATGGCTGCTGGATTCGGAAAACCATCTTATTCCTGAGAGCATCTGTGACAGCACATTTCTGGAGCAGGCATTCAACAATAATCAGACGTTCTTTATACGAACCGTTGGTAGTGTGAATTCAGCGGAAATGGATGTGAAACTTGTTGACGCACCTCGCCGAAAACAGCTGGATGGAGACTTGTTTAAAGTGGTGAGCGAACTCAGCAATAAATGGTTTGGCTCTCCTGTTGCCGAATTGTCACTTGAGAAGAAGGCCAGGCTGATGACCTATGTATACAGATGCAACAGAACAACATCCGTTCAGCTTGCCAGAATCTTCGGCCTTTCCCGAACAGATACAGCAAATATTCTCAAAAACATCTGACGACGATGGGCGAGGTCTGCTAGATTGCCGGGGACCTCGCCCAGGCAATCTGGCCCACAGGTGCCTCTGAGGCACTTTCGGTGGGCGAGGTCCCCACCGAAACAGCAGACCTCGCCCGAAACGGGACCGGCTATCTAGGTAATGTGGACAAAAACAGTTGGTGACTCGGACAAAAGTAGTTGGTGACGACCGCAGCGAGGAGAGCCCCCCGGGGAGAGTTGCTCCCCGCAGCGGAGAGTCGTAGCCGCCGACTT
>JAFZWD010000001.1 GCA_017617495.1 Bacteroidales bacterium | reverse complement strand
TTCCAAAGTGTGTGTGGATATAGTGAATACTATACCCTCCCTCAAGCATTTTCATATACTTAAGGCGATCTTCAAAAGAATGTTTTTTACGCATAACAAAACCCCGAAAGTTTTTTGTCTAACTTTCGGGGTTCATGTCAAGTCGGGGGCCCTTTCTTTTATACGTTGAAGAGGAAGTGCATTATGTCGCCGTCCTGCACGACGTATTCCTTGCCCTCCGTGGCAAGCTTTCCTGCGGAGCGGCAGGCGGATTCGGATTTGAGGCTTACGAAGTCCTCGTATTTGATGACTTCGGCGCGGATGAAGCCCTTTTCGAAGTCGCTGTGGATAACTCCGGCGGCCTTGGGGGCCTTGTCGCCGCGGTGGATAGTCCAGGCGCGGCATTCGTCGGCTCCGGCGGTAAAGAAGGTCTGCAGGCCAAGCAGCTTGTAGGCGCCCTGGATGAGGCGCACCACGCCGGATTCTTCGAGACCCATCTCCTGCAGGAACATCTGGCGGTCTTCGAATTCTTCTATTTCCGCTATTTCGGATTCGGTCTTGGCTGCGATAATGAGTATCTCCGCATTCTCGTCCTTCACGGCCTCGCGCACGGCCTCAACGTATTTGTTGCCGTTTGCTGCGGACGCGTCGTCCACGTTGCAGACGTACATAACCGGCTTGTTGGTAAGCAGGAACAGGTCGTGCGCCAGGGCGGCCTCCTCGTCGTTGAGGAGCGCCACGCTGCGGCAGGACTTGCCCTGGGTGAGGGCTTCGCGGTAGCGGGCGAGCAGGTCGGCCAGGCGCTTAGCATCCTTGTCGCCGGCCTTTCCGGCCTTTTCCGCCTTGGCAAAACGTGCCTCCACGGTTTCGAGATCCTTGATTTGGAGCTCAAGGTCCACCACCTCCTTGTCGCGCACCGGGTCCACGCTGCCATCAACGTGAACAACATTGCCGTCGTCGAAGCAGCGCAGCACGTGCAGGATGGCGTCGCATTCGCGGATGTTGGCGAGGAACTGGTTGCCCAGGCCTTCGCCGCGGCTGGCTCCGCGCACGAGTCCTGCGATGTCCACTATATCCACGGTGGCGGGAATGGTGCGCTGTGGCTTGCAGATTTCGCTGAGCACGTCCAGGCGCCTGTCAGGCACATTGGTGGAGCCGAGGTTGGGCTCTATGGTGCAGAAGGGGAAGTTTGCGCTTTGCGCCTTCGCCGAGCTGATGCAGTTGAAGAGGGTGGATTTTCCTACGTTGGGAAGTCCCACTATTCCACATTTAAGAGACATATCTTCTGGTTTTGTCCTGCAAAAATACTACGAAAACATAAAAATCTTTCTTTAATACAAAAAAATGCTCGGTTTTTATGTTTTATTAATCGATCTTGCCGGGCATGAAAACACTTGTCCTCCTTCTCACGCTTTTCCTGCAGGAACCGCAGGAAAGCCTGCTGATGTTCTGGAACGTCGAGAACTTCTTCGACTGGCGCGCGGACGGGGTTAGCGGGAGCGAGATGCAGTTCAGCGCTTCGGGGGCGCGCAGATGGACGAAAAAGCGCTTTTACGCGAAATGTGCGGGGGTTGCCAAGACAATCCTGCTGGCAGGGGACGAATTCGGGGACGTACCGGATATTGTCGGCCTGGCCGAGATCGAGAACCGCTTCGTGCTCACGCAGCTTACAGGCGCCACAGCCCTGCGCAAATACGGCTACGGAATCGTGCACTACGATTCGCCGGACCGCCGCGGCATCGACTGCGCCCTGCTCTACCGCAAAACCAGATGGCGGGTGGTTTCCAGTAAACCCTGCAGAATGCCTTTCAGGACCAGGGATATCCTGCTTGCGGTCCTTGAGGAGATGAATGATCAGGCCGGGCATGACAGGGAGGCAATAGCGGTGCTGGTAAACCACCACCCTTCCAAGGTCGGTGGCGGCTCGGATGCCCGGCGCGATCTGGCGATGGCGCGGCTGCTTCAGGTCAGGGATTCGCTTCTGGCCGAAGGCATCTCCCGGATCATCGCCGTAGGCGACTTCAACGACGAAGTCGTGCCCGCCGATGGCATCTGCATAAAGAACAGGCAGGGCACAATCAAATTCCAGGGGAAATGGGAGAAAATCGACGGCTGCCCGGTGCTGGAAGGGCTGACGGCGGAGGAAAGCGTCTTCTGTCCGCCGCACCTGAGCGAACCCGACAGGGGCTATGCCGGCACAAAGCCGCGCAGAACCTACAGCGGGCCGCGCTACAAGGGTGGCCTGAGCGACCATTATCCCGTTGTATACCGAATAAAAATAAGCGATTGAATCGAAAAATTCGTATATTTACAAGTCTGAAACGACACACATACAACATTAAAACAATATGAAAGCAAAAATCCACGAAAAATTCAAAGCCCTTTACGGCGAAGGCGGACGCGTTTTTGCATCTGCAGGACGTATCAATCTGATTGGTGAGCATACCGACTACAACGGCGGTTATGTGTTCCCCGGAGCCATCGACAAGGGGCTCATGGCAGAAATCAAGCTCAACGGAACGGACAAGGTTCGCGCCTATTCGCTCGACTACAACGAGGCGGCTGAATTCGGTCTCCGCGAGGAGGATGCCCCTAAGCAGGCCTGGGCACGCTACATCTTCGGCGTATGCCGCGAGACCATCAAGCGCGGCGGCAAGGTCGAGGGCTTCGATACCGTATTCGCAGGTGACGTTCCCCTCGGAGCGGGTCTTTCTTCTTCCGCAGCTCTCGAAAGCACCTTCGCTTTCGCGCTGAACGAGCTCTTCCACAACGGCATCGACAAGTTCGAACTCGCCAAGATTGGCCAGAGCACGGAGCACAACTACTGCGGAGTAAAGTGCGGTATCATGGACCAGTTCGCCTCCATCTTCGGAAAGGAAGGCAGCCTCATCCGCCTCAACTGCAAAACTCTTGAGCACAAGTATTTCCCCTTCAATCCCAAGGGCTACAAGCTCGTGCTCGTGGATTCCTGCGTAAAGCATGAACTTGCCTCCAGCGCATACAACAAGCGCCGCGAGTCCTGCGAGAACGCAGCTGCCCACATCCGCAAGAACCATCCCGACGTGGAATTCCTGAGCGATGCAAAGCGCGTTTGGCTGGAAGAGGTCCGTGCCGAGATTCCTGAGGAAGATTTCCTCCGCGCAGAATATGTTATCGGTGAGGTGCAGCGCGTGCTCGACGTCTGCGATGCCCTCGAGCGTGGCGACTACGAGACCGTGGGCGAAATGATGTACCAGACACACTTCGGCCTCAGCCGTCTGTACGAAGTAAGCTGCGAGGAACTCGACTTCCTCAACAAGCTTGCCCGCAAGATGGATGTCACCGGTTCCCGCGTTATGGGTGGCGGCTTCGGCGGCTGCACCATCAACCTGGTGAAGGACGAGCTCTACAAGCCTTTCCTCGACGCAGTGAACAAGGAATTCACCGCCAAGTTCGGCCACGCTCCCAAGATCTACGACGTGGTTGTTTCCGACGGTGCCCGCGAACTCAAGTAGTCAGTGGCACATAAATGCAAAGAAGGGCTCCCGCCGTTAAGCGGGAACCCTTTTTTAGTAGTATGTCGGCCTGCTAAACTAAAGGATGCAGGACAGAATCAGTGCGAAGAATACGGATACTTTGTTCATAGCTCAAGGTATTTTCTGCACTAAAGATGCAACAAAAACCCCCGGCGTTGCACCGGGGGTTGAAAAATTCAAGAGAAAACAGGATTACTGCAGTTTCTGGCAGCGCACAGAGCAGGCGTCCCTGTAGTTGCGGGTGGCGTTATTGTTCCCCGTCGGGTAATACAAGCTGCCGTCTTCGCTAAAGCTGAAGTAATAGTTGCTGGAGGTTGAATTCCAGTAACAACCGGCACCATTGTAATTATAACCGAACTTATTGTTGGCGTGCTGGTACATCATGCCGGCAACAGGGAAGAACGAACCGTCGATAAAGCAGCCGTACGGGAATTCTGTCCGCACATTGCTGTTGCCGCCTGTCCACCATGCATAGGTGGTGGTAGCGCTGCTGCCCGTAGAGGAACTATGGTTAACCCCCGGTGAAACGGCATATCCGTAGGGGCAGGGGTCGTTGGCTCCCCTTTTCGGCGTTATGTCATTACCGCTCTGGGTGTAATTCCAGTAATCGTCTCCCCTTGGGGCTGTAGTAGTGGGGTCATCCGTGGTAAGAAGACTACAGGGTGACGTGATCAGGGATGACAGGTATTGATAAGTATTTGCAGATGCCGTGGAACCTATTGTCAAGTTCTGGCCGTTGACGGTGTAGGAGGCTGGCCTGAACATGTTGAACCCCACGTTGTTACCAACCCATGTGCAAGCGCCGCCGTTGCCGGGGATGGGGTTCTTGCTTCCCCACTGGTAATAAAGCCCGAAGGTCAGATATCCGTCGGCAGGGTCAGCTGAAACTGCGCCAAGGTTACGGTCGAGGAAGTAGGCCTGGTCGCCATGGTTGTTGGTGATAAGCACATCAGCGGGAGCGGAATTGAGCCTCCAGATATGCCAGCTCCAGAGAATGACGCCGTTTGCATCCCTGGCTGCAATCAGGGCGTTGCCCTGGGCGCTGTTGTCCGGAGTGCTGAAATAGATATTCCCGTCAGGACCAATCGCGGGGCTCGTTACAATCTTTCCAACAGGGCTTCCGTTGCCCGCAGGGAGATTCTCCGTTTCCCAAAGAACTTGCACAGAAGCGATATCCGCAGTGGTGGTCCTTGCGCCCGGGCTGAAGCGGTACCTCGTATTCGGCTCCGTTACGATATAGCAGTTGACCTCTCCCTCGAGACCGCGTGCTGCCCTGCCGTCGAAGTTGGTGATGGTGCTGAGCTTGTTGCGGGCAGTCGTATAGGCGGAAGTATAATCGAATTGAGAGAGCTCGACGTCGTTCTCGTCGTACAACACGATTTTGAAGCCATTGGGCAGGCTTACGCCGGGCATCAGCGCGATGTAATTGTCGCCTGTATGGATGTCCGTATTGGTGATGGACGTGTAAGTTGTCGCATCATCATTAAATCTGGCATAAACGCCGGTATCGAAGGTGTATTTCAGATCGCTGTATCCGAGAGTCTCGCCGTTGGCCCCTGTGAGCACGGCCTTTTTGATTGCCGGATTGCTTGTGTTGAAATGAACCATCGAGTTCAGGTTCTTGAAAGTAAGCTGGCTGTTGGTGCTCATTGCATAGGAAATCTGCGCGGTGGCGTTGGTCTGCTCGTTAGGGAATATATAGCGCAGATATGAGTGGGTGTAGTTGTTGGTAGTTCCTATACGCTTGTCAGGGATGCAATTGTAATAGGTGATATCGTTTTCCTGATATCTGAAAGGATATACCGCAACATAATAATCAGCTCCGGTAATCTTGCTCTGGTTCTCTGCTGCTACGGTGAAAGTAAAGGTGGCGGTGCTGCTGCCGCCTGTTTCCAGGGGGTCTGACATTATGGTCAGGTTCGGATTGCCGATCGTACCGACGCCTGCGCGAGGGCCATATGTGGTTGCCTGATATGGCCAGTTGGTTTCAATACCAAGATTGTAATCAATTCCGTCAATATTCCTGACGACATATTTGAAAGCGAAGAGCCCGATTTGGTCGCCAGCCTGCCAGACCACGTTGCTGCCGTCGATGGAGGCTTTGTCAGGAGTGGTGCCGCTTTCGTTGTCGAGAGTGGCGGTGAAGCTGATTTTGACCATTTCCGGCGCATCCTGAGTGCGCACTTTTTCCGTAGTATCTTTTGTGCAGGATATCATCCCGAAGGCGAGCGCCGCTGCGGCGCAAAGGCCCAATACAAAGTTCATCTTTTTCATGGCCTTCTAGATTTCGTCTTCAGAATAACTTTCAGTTCCGGCCTGCGCTCCCGGCGAGAGAACGCTGATCCCCAGAACAGCCTCCTCACAAATACAAGGCAAAACCACGCACTGGGGAGGGGCTGAATAAACTCTCTTTTTGTTTTCCATATTTAATATGTTAAATCGTGCAAAGTTACCGCTTCGCCTCTCCAAAAACACCCCCCAAAAAGGGGGAAATGAGCATTTTGGGGCACTCAAAAAGGGGAAAGCGCACTTGATTTAGCGGTCAACCTTTTTCCATAACCACCACATAAGCGCTCCCCAGACGAGGAACAGCAGGTAGTACGTCCAGGAAGGAATGCCTGTAGGGTTGGGCGTGTCCGTCTGCGGGATGTGCTTTTCGAAATCGGGGATGTCGGCATAGTAGTAGGCCCCGGCGCCGAAGTCGTAGCCGTCCACCACGCCCATATGGTGCCAGACAATATAGACGACTGCGAGCAGGCTCGCCACCGCCAGCGCGATGGTCAGGAGCCTGCCCGCTGAAAGTCTGCGTTTCATTTATTTGGTAAAGAGGTCGAGAACCGGCACCTTGAACAGTATGCCGGAAAGCAGGAACCACACGGCAAAGAGGGTGAGAACGATGTTGAACACCTGACCTACCACATAGAGCCAGAGAACCTTGCCGCCCTGCATCTTCTTGATAATCTCCTTGAAATTGGTATCCAGACCGATGCTGGTGAAGGCCAGCACGAAAGCCCAGTTCTTATACTGATCCAGAACCTTGTTGATGGCGCCGACTTCGCTGCCGCCGGCCAGGGGCATAATCACGAAGGAAGCCACGAGGCTTGCCACGAAGAAGCCGATGATGAACTTGGGGAAGCGGTTCCATATTTCAATGGCGCCCACCTTCTCGCCGGGGTTCTTGTCTATGCGGGTAGCAAAGAACAGGGCCACGAAGAAGGCGATGAAACCGATGAGAATGTTCTGGATGCTCTTCACCAGCACGGCGGCCTGCTCAGCCTCGGGGCCGAGGGCGTTGCCCGCGAGCACAACCGCGCCCGTCGAGTCCACCGTTCCGCCGATGAGCGAGCCTCCCATAAGGGCGTTCATTCCGCAGGCGCGGATAATCATCGGCTCGAAGACCATCATAAGGATAGTGAAAATGATGGAGATGGAAATGGCGAGGCCAAGGTCCTCCTTTTTGCAGCGCGAAGCAGCGCCGGTGGCGATGGCCGCAGAGGTGCCGCAGACGCTGGTTGCCGATGCGAGGGTTATCACCAGAGGCTTGTTGTCCATCTTGAGCACCTTGGTGCCGAACCACCACATAAAGATGATGACGATGGGGGTGACTATCCAGGCGATGCCCAGGCCATAGAGGCCGAACTTGGCGATGTTGCTGAAGAGCACGCTGAAACCCATTATCACCAGACCGGTCTTGATATAGAACTCGGTGCGGATGGCGGGTTTGAGCCACTGCGGAACTCCCACGGTGTTGGAGATCAGCAGGCCCACGATAAGTGCCCAGAAGGCCCATTCCAGATAGCGGTTGAGGGTGAATTCTGCGCTGATAAGGCGTACCGCGATGGCTACCACGAACAACACCACAAATGCGGGAAGGAACTTGCGGATCTTTTCGCCCTGAAGCTTGATGCCTGCGGCGAACAGGACCGCCAGTACGCCGAAGGTGCGGGCAAGTTTGATCCAGAATGCCTTTGCAGCGAGCTGCTCGGCGAGGGGAACGGCCTTGGAAACGCCGCTTTCGCCCCAGGTCCAGGTACTGAATTTAAGTGCGTCGAATTTGAATGCGCCGGTAAGTACGGCGACTGCTCCGATTGCGATTACGATAAAGCCCAGCCATACGGCGAGCCAGTCTTCGGATTTCCAGAGTTTGGAAACAGTAGAGGTTTTAGTGTTCATAACAGGTCCAAAGATAAGCAAAAAAAGCGTATCTTCGCGAGTCATGTCGAACAGTCTGTCCATAAAAGCCCGCTGCAGCGCATGCGGCAAAGTGCACGAAGTGCAGGCAGTACAGAGCCTTAACACTGCCGAGAACCCCGAACTCAAGGAAGAGGTGTGCAGCGGCCGTCTGTTCGTGTGGACCTGCCCCGACTGCGGCGCAGCAAATCTCGCCAAATGGCCATTCCTCTATCACGACCCGGCTCAAAACCTTATCCTCTGGCTGAGCGACGGACGGCCGGAAACCGAATCTCAGATGGTGGGCACAATCGCCGCCGAAGAGGGGCTCGGGGCATACACCTGCCGCATTGTGGATACTCCGGGCGACCTTGTGGAAAAAATCAGCATCTTCGATGCCGGGCTGGACGACGTGGCCATGGAACTCTGCAAGTTTGTCACCCGCCAGGAACTGGGCAAGGACGTCGCCCTGCGCTTCTATCGCATCGAGGGCCCCGACCACGACATCACCCTGGCATATCCCGAGAACGGACAGATGCAGATGGTGCAGATAGGTTTCAATGTCTATGAGGACAGCGCCGCCATAGTAAGGCGAAACCCCTCGATTGCCGAAGTTTCGAAGGGTCTCGTACGTGTCGACCGCGACTGGATCGAAAGATTTCTAGCCTAAAACAGGTCTGTCGTAAAGACCAGAGTGCCGTAGGACTTGCTCTTGGGAGTGAGTCCCTGCATATATTTGAAGCCGATCCTGGCATCATAGGGGCTCCATAACAAGTTGCATACCCTCATCACAAGCGACGCTCCTGCATATGCGGTGATGTCCGTCCTGGTCCTGCCGCTCAACATACTGTCCACAGTGTCGGTGCCGAAGTACCCGTGAGTGTGAAGCTCGAAATTGCGGATATAAGTAACCGGGCTTAGCCAGCTCCAGTCCACAGGAGCGAAGGGCAGCGCATAATCGGCACTTACGTAACTTATGCTGCGCTTGTAAAGGTGACTGCGATAGCTCGCCTGCGAAAGTGCCTCCACCCTTAACCCGTGCGTGCGCATAAATCCGGGCAGGTACGCGTATGCGTAGACGTAATTAATGTTGTCGCATGTCAGGGATTTGTCCTGGTAGAGGTGCAACTCCTTGTTGTTGCTGTGCGCCGTGCCCAGCTCCAGGCCGAAGCCCCAGCGGGGATAGATACAGGACTGGGGGATGCTTTGTACAGAGTATGCGCGGATGTTGGCTATACCGCGCAGGCTACCTTTATGAGAGGTGGTGTAGTAGGTACCCCATTCCTCCTCGAAGTCGGGCATGCGGTCGTTGGTGTAGGTGAACTGCCAGGAAGGGATGATGCCCCGGTTCCATCCTCCGCGCGAAAGGTCCAGCGGCAGATAGAAGCAGGCGCTTGTCTTGAAGAGAGGGCGTCCGCTGCTTTTGCGCTCGTACCCCAGAATGGTGGAATCGTTCCGATGGGTGACAGTATAATTATTCAGGTAGGATTCCCTTTCGTTGAGGTCCACCCGCAACTGCATCTTTACCGGCAGACCGGTGTAGTTAAGCTGGGCGTGAAGTGCGGGGCGGTAGCCGGTGGTATCTGCAATTTCGGTCGGAGTGCGATACTTTTCGTCGGAGAGGTAAGTAGTAATCATACTGGCGCCAATCATTCCGTTGAGGGTGCCCAGGTCGTTCTGGGTCCAGAGGGTAACTCCGGCAGAGCTGGGCATAGTGGTGGTTTCGTATGAGAGGTCCTCTATCGGATTGTAATCGGCGTAGAAAGGAGCCCAGGAATGGATGCGGATGGCGTGCGAGAGCTTGCTGTAACGAGAGGGTTCCGAAACGGTGATATCAAGCTCTTCCATCTGCTTTATCTCCCCCCTCGAGAGCGCGTCCGCGGTAGGGTTGGAAGTAGGGAGAAAACCGGCTTCCAGAGCAATCAGGGACGATGTCGGGAGTTTATAGATGCCGTTTCCTTCGGCACACATCGATGTGTAGTAAATCTCGCTTCCGTCGGGCGAAAAGACGCAGTTCTTTACCCCGCGTCTGGTAGATGTCCTCTGCAGCAGACGGCCGCTTTCGATATCCAGTGAATAGAGCTCCATTTCGCCGGAGAATTCTGCGCAGAACCACAGCTGCCCGTCGCGCCAGAATGGAGTTGTAACGTTGGCGAAGGCCGGCCCTGCAACCGCCCTCCAGTCGCTTGCGCGGTAAATGCCGAAACCCTTGTCGGTCACTGCGCTGGCATACCAGCCGAGAGGAGTCCATACCGGTTCCACCACCTGCATTCCGGCGGGTGCGGCGATGCTGTCGACCAGGTTGGTCCCGTCGAAGACGTCAAGCCTGGTAAGGCCTTCCAGCAGATATTCCGCAACTGCAACCTGCCCGTCCTTACCGGTGGCGGGGTTGTAGAGTTTGCGGTGTTTGACAACGATCTCTTGCTTTCCGGCAGGAGTCATCGAGTAGAGCCTCGAACTCGAAACCATTTCCCAGAGGGCGCTTGGGGTATATTCCGACCACCAGAGATTTCCGTTTTCGTCTACCGCCAGTTTGGTGCCCATATAGGTAAACATCCTTTCGTGGCGGGTTTTGCCTTCGGGCGAGATGCTTACCAGTTCGGTACTGCGTTGCATTCCGGAGCGCAGGGCCATCAGTTTATCGCCGCGGAAGACAAGATGGGAATAACTGTCATAGAGTCTGTCGGGAGTGGTAACCGGCGTGCCTTCGACGAAGGGGGCCTTCTGTGCGCGGAGCGAATCGGCCGCGCGCCATTCCGAATGAAAGTGCTCCTCAATCTCGCGGAACGCCGCCTTGAACTTCTTGCCGGAAACCTGCTTCACCGTCTTTTGCAGATTCCAGAACCGCCAGGCCCGCTGGTCGAGACGGTAGAAGTAGATGCCTGTGAACTCAGGCTCGCCGTAGGTCGCCCGCATACCGGCCACAAGCACATAACCCGCCCGGTAATAATCGGGCGTATAATACTTCTGCGAACCGTAGCGCCATTTCCAGAAATCGCGGTACTGCCCGTCTTCGAAGGCCACCTTGTAATAACGCAGGAAGTCGGAGTTGCGCCCTCGTCCATAGCCCGACAGGGCGGTTTCTGCGGTTACTGCATCTCCTTCGAACAGCGCGGGGCCGGGGTAGATGCCGCAAAGTGCGCCGGTGCAAAGCTGGCCGAGCAGCAGGCTGAAGGTGTTGAACGTCCCCGGGAACTTGCCGAACTGCATCTGGGCCACGTGCCTGTTTTCGTGCAGTGTGAGCTGGTCCATCCAGGGCCAGGCATCCACGTTGTATGCGGAGGGGATCGTATAGAGGTTCATTGTCCTGGGCGCCCAGGCTACGCTGCCGTTGGAATAGGCGTTGAAGGGGTGCAGCACTACGGGCATCGGCTTTGTGTAGAGCTGGTTGGGAGCCGTGTAGCAGCTGTTGCCCACCACGCGCTGGTACTGCTCCAGCGAAACGGCGTATGCCCTGGCGAGGGAATCCAGTCCTTCGGGATACACCAGCCGGTAATGGTCCGTGCGGACGGTGGACCATTTCATCGGGCTTTCGTTGCCTTCTGTATAGAATTGGGCCTTGACCGGGGCGGCTGCAATCAGGAGCGCGAGGGCGCAGGCGTACAGATGTTTCATGCCGCTAATTTACACATTTTAGCAGGAAAATTTGTACTTTTACGAGTTCAACGATATGTCGATACGCCCGCTTTACATATTTGCCCTGGCACTGACGCTTTTCATTTCCTGCAACGGAGGCGGAAATAAGCCCGGTGAGTCCAGGCGCGAGTTCCCTATGATCAAGGTGCCGGCCATCTATACCGAAGAGGACGAAATTATGGATTATGCGGCGGAGCATTACTGGGACGCGTTCTTCGCCCTGGACGGGCCGGTGGATTCCGCGCAGGTGCTGGGGATTCCAAAGGGCGCCGTGGAGCAGGCCTTTTCCAACTACCGTGTGGTCCTGGATCAGGTACCCATGGACAGGGCCCGGGACTGCATGGCAAAGCTTTTCAAAAAGACCGAGGCGAAGCATCTCTCCGACACATCCTCGCGCTTCTATCTTGTTTTCACGGAGATAATCTCGCGCTACCTCTACGACCCCAATTCGCCCATGCGCGACGAGGATCTGTATCTGCCTTTCGTTCGCGGCATGGCCGCATCGCCCTGCACCCGCGAGGACTACCGCAGGGCCTATCTCCACGAGGCGGAGGTGTGCGCGATGAATCCCCGCGGCAGCATTGCGCCCGACTTCCGGATTACCCGTGCCGACGGACGCAGCTTCCGCCTGCATCAGGTTCCGGCGAAGCATCTGCTGCTGTTCTTCAGCAACCCGGGCTGCCACGCCTGCCAGGAGATAATAGACGATATAATGTCCATCCCCGACATCAACATGCGGATAGATTCCCGCGAGATAGCGGTGGTGAATGTCTATATAGATGAGGATATCCCCGCCTGGAGGGCCTACGAGCATAATTACCCGCGCAATTGGTATACCGGCTACGACGCTGCCGGCATCATCCGCGCCGACCTGCTTTATAACGTTCGCGCAATCCCTTCGCTCTACCTGCTCGACGCCGACAAGCGCATCGTCCTGAAGGACGCCCCCACCGCCCGCGTCAAAGCCGAATTGCTTTAGCTCATAACTTCGGCAATCTACATTTCGCCCAGCCCCCTTCGGTCCCACCCCCGCCGCGTTGCCCCTTACCCCCGGGTCTCTGTCCGTTTTGGAACACAGACCAACACCCAAAGTGCTGATTATCTGCAACTTGCCATCCGGTCTCTGTCCGATTTAGGACATAGACCAATCCTTATAGTACTCATTACCAGTCATTTCCCTTCCGGTCTCTGTCCCTGCCGCCGCGGCAAGTAGGTTCTTAACATCTAATCTCCTATTTAGAAGAATTTTTTCTACCTTTGATAGATTTTAACACTGAACAGATATGAAAATTACCGAAACCGTATGGGGCAAGGCCCAGGGAAAAGACATCATTAAATACCACATCGAGAACAAGACCGGCGCTTATGTCGAGCTGAGCAGCGTCGGAGCCGGAATCGTGGCCATTGCCGTGCCGGACAAGGAAGGTAAACTCGCCGACGTAGTTATCGGCTATCCCGAGGCGGACAGTTATTTTGCCGACGGCCCCTGCGCCGGGAAAATCCCCGGACGTTTCGCCAACCGTATAGCCAAGGGCCATCTTGAGGTTGACGGCAAGGTCTACAGCCTGCCTATCAACAACGGTCCCAACCATCTTCACGGCGGTCCTGAGGGCTTTCAGAACAAGGTCTGGGATTCCCACAGGGATGGTGACGCGGTTGAATTCATGTACTTTGCCGCGGACGGCGAGATGGGCTATCCCGGCAATCTTAAGGTGGTTGCCCGCTATGTCTGGACAGAGGAAAACGAGCTCCAACTGACCATGACCGCCAAAGGCGATGCCGATACGGTCGTCAATCTTACCAACCACGTCTACTTCAACCTCGACGGCGAGGGCGCCGGCAACATCTTCGGCCATGAAATGCGCCTCAACGCTTCGGAATATCTTCCCACCGACGACACCCTCATTCCTGTCGAAGAGCCCGAAAGCGTGGCCGGCAACCCGATGGATTTCGTTGTTGCAAAACCCATCGGCCGCGACATAAAGAAGGACTTCCCGGCTCTTAATTTCGGCAAGGGCTACGACGCCTGCTGGATAATCGACGATTACAAGGAAGGCCAGCTGTCCGAGGCCGCCGAACTCTATTCCCCGGCGACAGGGCGCCTGCTCAAGGTGTTCACCACCCAGCCCGGCATCCAGATCTACACCGGCAACTGGCTCGAGGGTTGTCCCGCCGGCAAGAACGGCCACATTTATCACGACTACGACGGCGTTGCGCTAGAATGCCAGCACTTCCCCGATTCCCCTAACCGCCCCGATTTCCCTTCGACCGAGCTTAAGGCAGGCGATGTTTACGAACAGGCAATAATCTGGGCATTCAGCACAAAGTAAAATGAAACAGTATCTCGATTTGCTCCGCCATATCAAGGAGCACGGCACGATAAAGCACGACCGCACCGGCGTCGGAACCAAAAGCGTTTTCGGATACCAGATGCGTTTTGACCTCAGCGAAGGATTTCCCCTTCTGACCACCAAGAAGGTTCACCTGAAATCCATTATTTATGAACTTCTGTGGTTCATTTCTGGAGATACCAACATCAAGTATCTCAAAGATCACGGAGTGAGCATCTGGGACGAGTGGGCGGACGAGAACGGCGACCTTGGCCCGGTTTACGGACACCAGTGGCGCAGCTGGCCTGCACCCGACGGACGCAGCATCGACCAGCTGTCGCAGGTAATCGACACCATCAAGCACAATCCGGATTCGCGCCGTATGCTGGTGTGCGCCTGGAATCCCGGCGAGGTGGACAAGATGGCCCTACCTCCCTGCCACTGCCTCTTCCAGTTCTACGTGGCCGACGGCAAACTCAGCTGCCAACTCTATCAGCGCAGCGCGGACACCTTCCTCGGCGTTCCGTTCAACATCGCGTCTTACGCTCTTCTGACCATGATGATTGCGCAGGAATGCGGTCTGAAGCCCGGCGAGTTCATCCATACCACAGGCGACACGCACCTGTACCTGAACCATCTGGAGCAGGTGGACGAACAGCTCAGCCGCACCCCCAGGGCGCTGCCTAAAATGCTGTTGAATCCCGAAGTAAAGAGCGTCTTCGATTTCAAATACGAGGACTTCACTCTCGTAGATTACGATCCCTGGCCCGCCATCAAAGCTCCGGTAGCGGTCTAGCGCTTCTTATAGACGACGAATTCGAAATCCCAGCCGGTTTCGGGATCGGTGTGGGTTTCGCTGACGCTGACCTTTTTCCAGACCGCCGGGTCGATTTCGGGGAAGAAGGCGTCGGCCTCTTCGATGACCGTATGGACGTGGGTGATGTAGAGGGTGTCCATGTCCGGCATGGCGGCGCGATAAACGGAGGCGCCGCCCATTATGAAGCACTTCTCGGCGGGTTCCGCCGCGGCATAGGCCTCATCGAACGAGTATACGCATTCGACGTCGGGGATAGGCTCTCCGCCCAGGTTGAGGACTATGTTTTTCCTGCCCTTGAGCGGCCGGAACGGCAGCGAGAAGTATGTTGTTCGGCCCATTATAACCGGGTATCCGCGGGTGGTGTTCTTGAAGTACTGAAGATCTTCGGAGATGTGCCAGGGGAGTTGTCCCTTGATTCCGATGCCGTTATTGTCGGCGATAGCTACGATCAGACATTTTTCCATATCTGCAAATTTATGAAATAAATTCGCTAAATTTGCCGCCCCTAAACAATTATTGATTAATGAAAAGATTAGTAACCATGCTCGCCATCCTGTTGATTGCGCTTCAGGCAATGGCGACGCCGGTGAGCGAGGGCGCCGCAAAGACCCTCGCCGAAAATTTCCTGCACCGCTCCGCGGCAAGGCTTACCCTTAAGGGAAAGGTCCCTGCCCAGACCGTAGGAAAGCAGCGGATACCGCTCAAGGCGACAGCAGCCTCGACCCCCGCTTATTACGTGTTCAATTTTGACGAAGGCGGATTTGTCATCGTTTCCGGTGAGAACGGCACTGCGCCTATTCTCGCCTATTCCACAACCGGTAGTTTCACTCTCGAAGGCGCACCTTCCAACATCAAATGGTGGATGGACGGTCTCGCCAGCGAAATCGGCCTTATCCGCGAAGGCAAGTCCGCACCCAGGAAGTCTGCCCGCGAGGTATTCAAGGTCGGAACACCCGTGATCGAGTACGCTACGGCAAAATGGTACCAGGATGAGCCCTACAACAACGAATGCCCACAAAACGGCCTTGATGAATATGACAATAAAGTACGCTCTGTCACGGGATGCGTGGCCACCGCAGGTGCGATTGTTGCCCGCTATTTTCAGTGGCCTGCTGCCGGCGAGGGTACGACAGATGCCTATTCTTATGTAAGTGACGATATTGGCACTTATAATAAGAACGGCGAATGGGTTGGCGAGACCCAGACCATTCCGGCCAAAACTCTTGGTCGCAGTTACGACTGGGCGAATATGCCTCTGACAACACTTACTAAGAATTCCCCCACCGCACAGAAGGCGGCTGTTGCTGCACTGATGTTCGATATCGGAACGGCAAGCCAGATGCAGTATAACTACTATTATGGCTCGGGTACCTTCGACAATAACCTTCTCGCCGCTCTTGTAAAACACTTCCACTACAACAAGGCTGCATATCAGGCACCGCGTTCCGGTTACACCGACGAGGAATGGCACGCCCTGCTTCAGAAAAACCTTCGCGAAGTAGGACCTATGGTATACGGTGGCGTCGACCCCGACCCCGATGAGGGTGGCGGGCATGAATTTGTGTTCGACGGGTACGATAATCAGAACTATTACAGGGTAAACTGGGGTTGGAATGGAAGCGATGATGGTTATTATCTTCTGGACAATCTTGGTTCCGGCTTCAATTTCTCAGACTCCCAGAGCACGCTGATAAATCTTAAGCCCGATGACG
The DNA here is from genome assembly GCA_017617495.1 of Bacteroidales bacterium. Taxonomy (GTDB): domain Bacteria; phylum Bacteroidota; class Bacteroidia; order Bacteroidales; family UBA932; genus Cryptobacteroides. The sequence goes on along the minus strand of JAFZWD010000001.1, from coordinate 11,334 downwards.
GTACAAGCACATACAGGGACGACCTGGTGCTGACACCCTACAACAACTACAACGGTCTGTCTACGACAGCTACAAGCTTCTCTACAGGAACGACATTCTATATGAGGGCCTCCAACTTTTTCAACAACGCCGTGATGCCGTTCAACGGCAACGTCTATTTTGCGGTTTACGACAAGAATGGCAATTGGAAAGAGAATATCAGCCCTGCAAAGAGTATTACTAATCTGAAGAGCGCGTATGTCGAGTACCTGGTCAACGGTAATTTCCAGGAATCGTACTTCACCACAAGCAATTGTAAGATTACAGGTGCAATCAAGGGCGGTGACCGAATCAGGCTCCACTATGTGGGACAGTACAGTTCCGGCTTTGCCCGCTCGGACGATCCTTCCGTCACCTGGGAGATTGTAATCTCGGATCTTACAGGCCCTTCGGCCGCAGAGATTGCGGCGGCTACATCGTTCACATGGGTAAAGTCGAACAAGACCATCAACACCTCCACTACTCTGGATGACGGTATCTCCATCACGATGAAGAACGCCGCGGGCCAGACAGTCTATTCGCAGAACGCCATGACCAAGAACGCGGTTTACAGCATCAACTGCGCCAACTTCGCCTCCGGGACTTACACCCTTGTGTATGGTGGCGGCGAGGATTACACTCTTACTCTCACCTTCTAATACGGAACGGCTATGAAAAAGATATTTATCATTCTCATTGCAGCTGCAGTTGCAGCGGTCTCCTGCTCGAAGATCAATGAACTCGACGACAGGGTGGGCAAACTCGAAACCCGTATGGATGCGGTCGAGACGGCTATCTCCAAAATCAACACGAATATAGCATCGCTCCAGACAATAGTCGATGCCCTCTCGCAGAAGGACTTCATCAAGGAGGTCAAGGATATCAAGGACGCCAGCAATAAGGTTATCGGCTACGAGCTTGTCTTCGACAAGAAGGGCAGCGTCAAGATATACCACGGCACCGACGGCCAGACCGGCCCTCAGGGACCTCAGGGCCCCCAGGGTCCTCAGGGACAGACCGGGGCAACGCCGAAGATTGGTATAGCCCAGGATACCGACGGCCTTTATTACTGGACACTCAATGACGGTTGGCTGCTCGATTCCACCACCGGCCAGAAGGTGCTTGCCGTAGGCCAGAAGGGCGATCCGGGCCACGACGGCCACGACGGTCATGACGGCACCAACGGTACCAACGGCACTAACGGAAACGACGGATTAACCCCGCAGCTCCGTATAGAACAGGGGCAGTGGGAACTTTCCTACGACGGACAGAACTGGACCCAGCTGGGCGTGGCGACTTCCGTCAACACGGACAACTTCTTCACCTCCGTCGCAAAGGTCGGGGACGACCTCGTGCTTACGCTTCATAACGGCGACATTTACCGTATTCCCATCGGCTCGCAGCTCTCAATTGCCTATGATGTGGACAGTTTGGTCGTGGTTAAACCCGGCGAAACCCGCACCATTCACTATGCAATTACCACTTCCGTGGGCAAGGCGGATATCGAGGTTCTCTGCGGCGGCGACGTCAAGGCCAAGATTGTGAACCAGTCCGGTCTTGAGGGCGACATCCAGGTGCTTTGCGGCAGCGAGATCGACGAATACTGCAAGGTGGTCGTGCTCGTTACCGACGGCGTAAGAATCATCACCGACCGCTTCGAGTTCGAAACCGAAGGCATGACCATTACCGACAATACCTTGAAGTCCGTCGAGGCTGCGGCGGGTGACCTGGAGATAGAATTCCTCACCAATACCGACTTTACCGTGAACATTCCCGCAGAGGCACAGAGCTGGATATCGTGCATAGCGACCAAGGCTATGGCGGTCCACGGAATGACGCTCCGCATTGCGGCGAACTCCGGCGTGAAGCGCAGCGCGGTCGTAACCGTAAAGAGCAAAATCAGCGACTTGAAGCTGGACTATACCATTACCCAGGAAGGCGTGCTTGGCGTGGTGAAATTTGATTACACCGGCACAGATTACAACAATTCGTTCCCTACTGTAACCGGAACCACATCCGGAGCAACGGTTGACTGGGGTGACGCCGTAGTGACGGCATGGGGTACATATACCCATAAATACACTGACGGAAAATCGGCTCATACCATAACAGTGACGATGGCTGCAATGACTCAGATAAGTTTTGGGAACCTCACGAACATCAGCGCCATCGACGTTTCCGGAATGTAATCGATGGGAAAAGGACGGGGAAATTTTGGAAGCCGCTTCGCGGTGGTGATGGCCCTGGCCGGTTCTGCAATCGGCCTGGGTAACATCTGGCGCTTTCCGTATATGGTAGGCCAGCACGGCGGAGCGGCATTCATCCTCGTCTATGTTCTCTGCGTGGCGTTTATCGCCCTTCCCATCTTCTTTGCCGAATCAATTATCGGCAAGAGCAGCGGGAGCGACACCTTCGGAGCGATGGAAATATGTGCGCCGGGCAGGGGATGGAAGAATACCGGCTATATTGCCATTGCGGCATCCTTCGTGGTAGTTTCCTTCTACAGCGTGGTAGGCGGGTGGAGCGTGGATTATCTCGTTCGCTCCTGTGCCGGCGGGTTCTCGTTTTCCGGCATCGAAGAGGCCGCGTCCTTGTTCGGGCGCATGAATTCTTCGCTCGCGGAGCCCCTGTTGGGCATGACGGCATTCCTGGGAATCACCGCGCTGATTCTGGCGTGCGGCGTAGACAAAGGCATCGAGCTCTTCTCCAAGATAACGATGCCCCTGCTGTTCCTGCTGATAGTGTTCATAGTCGTCCGTTCGGCGATGCTTCCGGGCGCGTCCGCGGGAATGGACTATCTGCTCAAGCCCGATTTCTCCAAACTTGACGGCAAGGCGATAGCGGCGGCGCTGGGCCAGGCGTTCTTCTCGCTGTCCCTCGGCGTGGGCGCAATCCTTACCTACTCGTCCTATATGCGCAAAGAGGAGAATATCCTCTATTCGGGTATCTGGAGCGCGGTGTTCGACACTATTTTCGCGCTTCTGGCGGGCTTTGCCATAATGCCGGCCGTGTTCGCTTCCGGCCTTGCTCCGGGGGCAGGCCCTTCGCTGGTATTCGAGACGCTGCCCGTAATCTTCTCGCAGATGGGGCCGGTCATTCCGGTAGTTTTCTTCTTCTCGATCCTGATAGCTGCGCTGACTTCCTCCATATCGATGATGGAGGTGGTGGTGTCGTGGCTGGTGGACCAGAAGAAACTCCCCCGCAGGCGTGCGGCGATGCTGGCCTTTACGGGAACCTGGTGCCTGGGTGCCCTCTGCGCGGTATTCCCCAAGGTTTTTGCCGTGTGCGACTTCACCACGTCCAATATTCTGATGATGTTCGGCGCGTTTGTGTTCGCGCTGGTGGTCGGGTGGAAGATGCCCAAGGCCGACGTGCGCACCCAGTTTACCAATTACGGCACTTCGCGCGGCGGAAAGGTCGCGTTCCCGACCGTATACTTCCTTATTAAATATATTGCCCCTGTGATGATAGTGGCAATAGCCCTCACCAACCTGTTCTAGCGATGGGCAAGGACCTGTTTCTGCCTGTCGGCATCGATGCCTCCCGGCTCGAGGCCGGATGCGACGAGGCTGGCCGCGGCCCTCTTGCCGGGCCTGTCTATGCGGCCGCGGTGATTCTGCCCGCGGGTTTCCGCCACCCGCTTCTGAACGATTCCAAGCAGATGAGCGAGAAGGCTCGCGAGGAGCTCCGCCCGATAATCGAGAAGGAGGCTGTCGCCTGGTCGGTAGTGGCTGTCGAGGCGGAGGAGATAGACCGACTGAATATTCTGCGCGCCTCCATTACCGGTATGCAGAGGGCCGTTCTGTCGCTGTCCGTAAAGCCTGATTTTCTGCTGATAGACGGCAATAAGTTCCTGCCGCTCAAGGGTTACGACTATCGCACTGTGGTTCACGGCGACGCCACCTATGCCTGCATTGCCGCCGCGTCGGTCCTGGCCAAGACCTACCGCGACGACCGTATGCGCGAACTGGCCGAGCAGTATCCCGGCTATGGTTGGGAGCGTAATTTCGGCTATCCCACCGAAGAACACATCGAAGCCATCCGCACCCTGGGCTTCACCCCGCAGCATCGCCGCTCCTTCCACCCCAAGGCCCTCGAGCCCACGCTGTTCTAAGTGTATCCGCCACGGCAGTTTCATTTTCCGTTCACCCCGGCAACGTTCCAGGTGTCCCAAGTTCTGGGACACCTGGAACGTTTATGGTTGAATTGATTACAGACCCAACTCCGATTTCATCGAGCGGAGCAGGTCGAAGGCCTGCATGGGCGTCATGTTGTTGAGGTCGGCCCCTTCGAGCTGGGAACGGAGAGCGCTGAGGGTGGGGTCGTCGAGCTGGAAGAGGGAAAGTTGAACGCTGCCGTCGTCCTGCACCTGGCCGGTCTTGGCAACGGCCTTGACGCTGTTCTCCTTGCGTTCGAGGTCCTTGAGCGTCGCTTCGGCGCTGTCGATAATTTCGGCGGGCATGCCGGCGAGCCGCGCCACGTGGATACCGAAGCTGTGGGCCACGCCGCCCTCGCGCAGTTTGCGCAGGAACACCACCTCGCGCCCGACTTCCTTGACTGCAATATGGAAGTTCTTTACTCTCGGGAGGATGTCTTCGAGGTCGTTGAGCTCATGGTAATGGGTGGCAAACAGGGTTTTGGCGCCCTTGCCGTTCTTGTGGATATATTGCACGATTGCACGGGCGATGCTCATACCGTCGTATGTCGAGGTTCCGCGGCCGATTTCGTCCAGAAGCACCAGGCTCCGGGCGGAAAGGTTGTGCATTATCATGGCCGTCTCCAGCATTTCCACCATAAACGTGGATTCGCCGCGGGAGATATTGTCGGTGGCACCGACGCGGGTAAAAATCTTGTCGAAATATCCGAACTCGGCACTGTCGGCAGGCACGAACGATCCCGCCTGGGCCATCAGCACGATAAGCGCGGTCTGTCGCAGCAGCGCGGACTTACCCGCCATGTTGGGGCCCGTCAAAATCATTATCTGGGTGGACGACGAATCCATATGGATGTCGTTGGGCACGTACTGCTCGCCGGGCTTCATCAGTGTTTCGATTACCGGATGCCGGCCGGCCTTGATGTCCAGCACGCTGCCGGCGTTCACCACCGGGCGGCAGTAGTTCTTTTCGACCGCCTGCACCGCAAAGCCCGAAAGCACGTCCAACTGGGCCACTATCTGACAGTTTCGCTGGATGTCGACTATCTTCTTCTGCACCTCGGCTATGAGGCCCGCGAAGATGCGGCATTCGCGCTCGTAAATGCCGGTGTCGGCGTTGAGAATCTTCTCCTCGTATTCCTTGAGCTCGGAGGTGATATAGCGCTCGGCGTTCACCAGGGTCTGCTTGCGTACCCATTCGGCCGGCACCATATCCTTGGCGCTGTTGCGCACCTCGATAAAATAGCCAAATACGTTGTTGAAGCCTATCTTGAGCGAGCTTATTCCCGTGCGCTCGATTTCCCTTTCCTGCAGCGCGAGCAGATAATCCTTGCCCCCGCGGGAAATGCTGCGCAGCTCGTCGAGCTCCTTGTCCACGCCCGGCGCGATGACATCTCCCTTGCCCAGCTGCGAGGCTGGATTCTCCAGGATGGTATCTTCTATCTTCTTTAGCAGCGCACCGCAGTTCTTCATCCCCCGCAGAAGCTTGTCGATGGCAGGCACTCCCGCTTCGGCGCAAAGCGCCCGGATAGGCTCCATCTGCGCAAGCGAGCGCCTCAGCTGCACCATTTCACGGGGCAGCATCTTGCCGGTTGCCGCGCGCGAAAGGATGCGCTCAAGGTCGCCGACCTCCGAAATCAGGCACTGCAGCTTTGCGAGCGGCTCTTCGTTGTCGAAGAAGAACTGCACAACGTCGTAACGGGCGTTCAGGGCGTCACGGTCCATGATGGGCATCGCGAGCCACGAGCGCAGCAGACGGGCACCCATCGGCGAAGCGCAGCGGTCCAGCACGTCCACGAGCGACACGCCTTCCCTGCCGGCGTTGGAGGAGAAAATCTCCAGATTGCGGATGGTGAATTTGTCCATCCACACGAACTTGCCCTCCTCGATGCGGGAGAGCGAGCAGATATTGCGAAGCCCTACGTGCTGCGTCTGTTCCAGATAATAGATGAGCGCGCCGGCGGCGCAGATGCCCAGGGGATAGGCGTCCACCCCGAAGCCCTTGAGGCTTTCCACCCCGAGCTGGCGGCAGAGTTTTTCGCGCGCGGCGTCAGGTACGAAGGCCCAGTCGTCCAGGCTCGATACGTAGATGTCGCCAAAGCGCTCCTTGGCGCTGCGGACATAATCCCTCTGCACCACCAGTTCCTTAGGGGAGAAGGATTCCATGAGTGTGGAGATATAGTCGGGCGCTCCCTGCGCTACGCGGAAGGTACCTGTAGATGCGTCCAGGAAGGCCGCGCCCCAGTCCTGCCCGTCGAAGGCGAGCCCGCAGAGCCAGTTGTGTTCCTTCTGCTCCAGCAGTTCTTCGCCAAAGGCCACACCCGGGGTAAGAATCTCGGTGATGCCGCGCTTGACAAGCTTGGTGTTGACGAGCTTGGGATCCTCCAGCTGGTCGCAGATGGCCACTTTATAGCCCGCGCGCACCAGTTTGGGCAGATACTGCCCGATGGCATGATGCGGCACCCCGGCCATAGGCATGGGGGGCTTGTCGCCGTTCGAGCGTTTGGTCAGCACTATGCCCAGCACCTTGCTCGCAAGCAGGGCGTCATCGCCGTAAGTCTCGTAAAAATCACCTACCCTGTATAGCAGGACGGCCTCGGGATATTGGGCTTTAATGCTGAAAAACTGCTTCAGCATCGGAGTATCTTCCGATTGTTTTGCCATTGCAAGGCAAATTTAAGAAAAATTATTGGTTATCTTTGTAAGTTATGCGCAGGGTACTGATAGTCACATATTACTGGCCGCCGACCGGCGGTTCGGGAGTTCAGCGTTGGGTGAAGTTTGCCAAGCTGCTGCCTGCACAGGGCTGGCAGCCGGTGATTTATACTCCGGAGAATCCGGAGAGGCCCGCGCTCGACACCAGCCTGGAAGCGGAGATTCCCGCCGAGGCCGAAATCCTGCGCACGAAGATTCGCGAGCCCTACGCAATCTACCACCGTTTCGCCGGCAAGAAGGCGGAAGGCACCGGTGCGGGGCTCAACCCCATCAATTTCCAGAAGAAGAGCCTCAAGCAGAGACTGATGCTCTGGATCAGGAGCAATCTGTTCGTGCCGGATCCCCGCAAGAGTTGGGTGAAACCTTCGGTAAAATACCTCACAAAGTATCTGCGCGAGCATCCGGTGGACGTGATAGTCACCACCGGCCCGCCCCATTCGATGCATCTTATCGGGCTGGGGCTTCACTCCAGGACCGGCATCCCCTGGGTGGCGGATTTCCGCGATCCCTGGACAAAGATGTTCTATTTCAAACATCTGGGGCTTGGACGTCGGGCACTCAGGAAGCATCAGGCGCTGGAAAAAGCGGTTCTGGACAATGCAAATGCCGTCATTTCCGTAAGCCCGCTGGTGCAGGAAGATTTCGTGCAGATGACATCCACCCCGGTGCACCTGATTACAAACGGATATGACGCCGACGACTTTGCCGCACCGCTTCCGAAACGGAACGACAGGGCTTTCCGTATTGTGCACACTGGACTTTTTGCTTCGGACGGCAATCCGCTTAAACTCTGGAGCGCGCTTGCTGCAAAATGCACCGAAGACCTCGATTTCGACCACCGCCTCCACATTATTCTCGCAGGAAAGGTGGACGACGAGATAGTAAGCGCTGTCCGCGAGGCCGGGCTCGGCCACAAACTGGAACTCCCGGGATATCTGCCTCACGACCGCAGTGTGGAGGCGCTCCGCTCCGCCGACCTTATCCTGCTGCCCCTGCGGCAGGATCCCGAATACCGCAAAGTGTTGCCCGGTAAAATCTTCGAATGCATCGCCGCAGGCAAGCCCGTGCTTGGAATCGGCCAGCCCGACGGCGCCGCAGCCAGGGTACTGGACGAAACCGGCACAGGCCGGATGTTCGGCTGGGACGACCAGGCGGGAATAGCCACGTTTATCGACAGTGTTTACGAAAAGAGTTTCAGCGCCGCAGGCAAGGGCGTCGAAAATTATTCCAGAGAGGCCACGACGCGCAAACTGGTTGAACTATTGAATAATCTATGAAGAAGAAAATCGCTTTGTTCGCGGGGATAATCCTCGGATTCCTCGTGCTCTCATACGCTTTTGTGCCGCAGGTTCTGAGCGGCAAGCGCATCAACCAGGTGGACGGCGCCGGCTGGCGCGGAGGAGTTCACGAGATGCAGGTCTGGGACAACCAGCATCCCGGCGACAGGGCGGAGTGGAGCGGATCCATGTTCAGCGGCATGCCGGCCGTGGGCATCGAGCCCCCTACCAGGGGCGACCTCTCCCTTAAAATCTACAACTTCCTGATGAGTGGAAAGGCCCCCGCCAACTGGCTATTCCTTTCGATGCTGGGCGCATGGCTACTGCTGCTTGTCTTCGGGGTGGACCCCCTCATCGCCGCTGGCGGCGCAATCGCCATGACCTTCTGCTCATACAACATCCAGATAATTCAAGTAGGCCACAACAACAAGATGCAGGCAATCGCCCTCGTCCCCTGGGCGCTGGCGGCCGTGGTTTTCGCCTATCGCAAGGCGCTGGAAAAGAAGATTCCGCAGGCTCTGCTGGGCTCCGCCCTCTTCGGGCTCGCCGTCAGCATGCAGGTCAAAGCGCATCACCCGCAGATCTCCTACTATCTCGCCATTATTATAATCCTCTTCGCGGCAACGGAGTTTATCTGGCTCGTAGCGGCCAGGGAGAGACGGTCGAAACTTGGCAGATATTTCGCCGTTACGGCGCTGCTGCTCGCTTTCGCCGGGATAGGCCTCGGCACCAACGCCGCCAGGCTTCTCCCTACCTTCGAATATACGCCCTACACTATGCGCGGAGGCAGTTCTTCGGGAGAGACCAAGGGGCTGGACCTGGATTATGCGACCGCCTGGAGCTACGGCTGGGAGGAACTTCCCAACATGCTTATCCCCAACTTCAACGGGGGCGCTTCCGCAGGGGCCGTCGGGGAGAATTCGCAGACCTACAAGCTCTTCCGCCGCGCCGGGCAGAACGCCCGCGAGATTTGCCAGAGCCTGCCGCTTTACTGGGGCCCGCAGCCGTTTACCGCCGGGCCGATGTATATGGGTGCCATCAGCATTTTCCTGTTCCTGCTGGGACTCTTCTGCTGCAAGGGGCGCGACCGCTGGTGGATGCTGGCGGCGACCGTGTTTGCGATAGCCCTGTCGCTGGGCAACCACTTTATGCCGTTCACCCGGCTGGTGTTCAAGTACCTGCCTTTCTATAACAAGTTCCGGGCGGTGTCGATGTCGCTGGTAGTGCTGCAGATTACCCTGCCGCTGCTCGGCTTCATCGCGCTGGACCGCATCTTCAAAGGCGAGGTGTCCGAAAAGGATTTCAAGCGCGGCCTCGCATTCGCTTCGATTTCCGTTATTTTCTGCCTGCTTTGCTGGCTCGTCCCGAGCATTGCGGGAGATTTCCACGCGCCGTCGGATTCGGGCATGCAGAAGATTCTTACCGATGCGCTTGCGGCCGACCGCCGCGACCTCATGCGCCACGACGCCTTTACAAGCGCGCTGCTGATCCTGGCCAGCTGCGGACTTCTGCGCTGGACCTATACTGGGAACGGCAGCAAGGAAACCCGCAGGGCGATTGCCGCGGGAGCCGTCTGCCTGCTGGTGCTGGTGGAGATGTTCAGCGTGGGCAAGCGCTACCTCAACGACAGCCACTTCACCACAGTCAAGGCGTTCAACAACCAGTTTGCGCAGAGGCCGGTGGACAAGGCGATACTGGAGGATCCCGACCCTTCGTACCGGGTGCTGGACCTCACCGTGAACGTTTTCAACGATTCCCACCCCTCGTTCTGGCACAAGAACATCGGCGGTTATTCGGCAGTGAAACTGCAACTCTATCAGGAGTATATCGAGAACCATCTGGCCCACGATATTTCCATACTGCAGCAGAGCATTTCCAAGGCCAGGACCGTCCAGGAGGCCGAGGATGCGATGCCGGAGCTGGAGGGCCTGTCCAAACTCAACTGCCGCTATGTGATAGTGGGCGGTAATTCGGCTCCGCTGCGATACAAATACGCCCGAGGCAATGCCTGGTTCGAGGACGGAGAAGGCAGCATAACAATGACGGAATACAGCCCCAACACCCTGCGCTATCACTATTCGCGCGAAAGTGCCGGCAAGGCGGTGTTCAGCGAGGTTTACTTCCCTAAGAACTGGACGCTTACCGTGGAGGACACCGGCGAGCAGCCGGAGATTGTGCTGAGCGACGAGGTCCTGCGCGGCGCGGTGCTTCCAGCCGGCGAGCACGATATCGTGATGCAGTACCATTCGCGCATGTATCCGCTCGGCAGGAGCCTGTCGTTTGCGTTCTCGCTGATTATTATTCTGCTGGCCCTCGGCTGCATAGCGTTCCTGTGCTGGAAGGAGTATGGAAGTAAGAGCTAAAAAGAGCCTGGGACAGCATTTTCTGGTAGACCAGAACGTTGCGAGGCGGATCGTGGATTCGCTCGGCGGCGGTTTGCCGGCCCTGGAAATCGGCCCCGGAATGGGAGTGCTCACGCAGTATCTTCTGCAGAGGGACGATATCGATTTAAAGCTGGTGGAGCTGGATGGCGAGAGCGTCGATTATCTGCTTACGCACTTTAACGGCATGCAGGGCAGGCTTTTCCAGGCCGACTACCTCAAACTGGATATTCACCGCCTGTTCCCCGGGCAGTACAATATTATCGGCAACTTCCCGTACAACATCTCGTCGCAGATATTTTTCAAGATTCTCGACGACCGCGACCTCGTGCCCGAGGTGGTGTGTATGGTGCAGAAGGAAGTGGCCGAACGTATTGCCGAGGGGCCAGGCAGCAAGACTTATGGCATCCTGAGCGTGCTGCTTCAGGCGTGGTACGACATCGAGTACCTCTTTACCGTGGAACCCGGAGCGTTCGCCCCTCCTCCAAAGGTCCGTTCGGCGGTTATCCACCTGCGCCGTAATTCCCGCACGGACCTGGGCGTGGACGACAAGGCCTTCAAGAATGTGGTGAAGACCGCCTTCAACCAGCGCCGCAAAATGCTCCGCGGCGCCCTCAAGCCCATCATTAACGCAAAGGCCGCCCGCGATGGCTGGTCGCCCGAACAGCTTTCCGAATTCGTTGCGCGCGAGATCTTCACCCTCCGGGCCGAAGCCTTGAGCGTCGAGGATTTCATCGAGCTCACCAGCAGCCTTCAATAGACTTTAGCAACAAACCATAAACGTTACAGG
>JAFZWD010000051.1 GCA_017617495.1 Bacteroidales bacterium | reverse complement strand
TCCTCATAATGACTTCGAACCTCAAGGAGGAAGAACTGCGCCTGCGCATGAGGCCGGAATTCCTCAACAGGATCGACGAAATCATCAAGTTCGACGCCCTTACCAAAGACGATATCCGCGAGATAGTGCACATCCAGATGACCATCCTACAGAAGAAGCTGGAGGAGGAGAACGTTGTGCTGCGCTACACCAAGGCCTTCGAGGACGATATGGTGGAGAACGGCTACGACCCCGTCTTCGGCGCACGTCCCGTCAAGCGTCTTATCCAGCGTGAGCTCGTGAACCGTCTTGCCCGCGAGATTCTCGAAGGCAAGGTCCACAAGGACAGCGTTATTGAAGTAGATTCTTCTAACGGGCAAATTGCCTTAAGGAACTTATAGGCAATTTGCTATAGGGTTGGAATAGATAGACAGGAATATATCCTTCAGCAAATCCGGATCCTCAACCTCATACTCATCCAGCTTCGCCAGCCGGTCGAGGAACGCCTTCTTCTGCTCGGGGGTATAGTGGGCTGCAAAGCGCTGCTGGCCGAACCGCAGGTCGTGGGCGATGAAGTTGTTGGGGTATAGCTTGTACTCCGGGTAGATGCGGGAATCTATCAGCCCTGCCACGCCGCCGGTAAATTCTATGCTGGTGCATCCGGCGAAAGGCCTCAGGTCGAACTCGGTGAGAGGCTCGCACACGTGGATATTCACCCCGCCCTTAAACTGGGTGATGCCGGTCAGGATGCTGTTGAGGTCCTCTCCCGGCTTCTTCACATACTTCTCAAAGCGGCTCTGGTAGAGCTCCAGCGCCTTAAGGAAATCGCAGGGCTCCCACTCGTAGGAGATGGCGATGGGCACTATGCCCAGCTCGGCCAGCGACTGCACCTTGTCGCCTTTCCCGCTCATGCAGAACATCTTGATGATGCCCGGCGCGGTGGCGTCGTTGCCGTCCTTGGTGCGCCCGTTGCGCTGGGCTATCCATACGCTCTGCTTCTTCTCCAGAATGGTGTAGCGAATGTAGTCGGACAGGTGCTTGGAGCTCTCGTAGAAGGCCCTGGGGGTGCCGTCGCCGCGCTCCACCTTGAACATCTTGTTACTGCAGCCGATGTCCACCGCAAGCTGCGGGTGCATCAGGTTGGCGCCGAAGGTTATCTCGGTGGTGTCGCGACCGGCCGCCACGAGAGCGTTCTGCAGGAATGACGCGTCCAGCATAATGTCGCGGTGGTTGGACACGAACAGGTAGTTCTTCTTGGCGTCCAGGTGCTCCAGGCCGGATACCTTGACTCCGGTGGTGCTGCGGCGCTCGATCTGCTCGTTCACATACCACATCACCCCGTGCTGGAACTCATACACGCTGCGGTAGCCGCGCACCTCTTCGCGCACTTCCTTGAGTGGGCGGTCCGGGAAAACGTAGGCTGCCAGCAGGGCGAAAACCTCGCTGTCCGCTATGCGGGCCATCGCTGCGGGGATCTCGGCGTCCACGTAGGGACGCATGTCTTCGAAGTCGGAGGCGTTCATCGCAGGTCTATGAATTTAACGGGTTTGCGGGATTTTGCCGGATAGTTGATCTTCGCAACCTCCTCCTTGGGGGCGATTTCCACCGCGGGGGCCACACGCAGGCGGCTGCGGAAGCGGTCCTTGAGTTCTTTGATTACGTCGAAGTCCGGCTGATATTTAAGGCCCACCTTCACCATCACGTCATCGGTGCCGGCTTCGCTCTGGCGTACGTACACCACATAATTCTCCACAAAGTCGGAGTTATCCAGCACATCGTTGATTGCGGGCGGATACAGGGTGGTTCCCTTAAGCTTAATCATATTGTTCTTGCGGCCGACGAGCGGGGTGAGCCTGTAGCTCCAGCGTCCGCATTTGCACTGCTCCGTTATCTTCGCGGCCATGTCGCCGGTGCGGAAGCGCAGCAGCGGCATGCCCTCGACGCCGAGGCTGGTGATTACCACCTCGCCCACCTGGCCGTCGGGCACGGGCTTGTCGTCTTCGCCGATTATCTCTACGATTATCAGCTCCGGATGCACGTGGCCGCCCAGGCCGTATTCGCACTCCGAGAAGGTCGCGCCCATCTCCGTGGAGGAATAGGTGGCGTAGAGCTCCACGTCCCACTTCTCCTTGATTTTCCGCCCCAGAAGGTTGAGGCTGAAGTCCTGGTTGCGCATGCCCTCGCCGATGCCGATTATCTTTTTGATGCTGCTGGCGCGATAGTCGATGCCGTGCTCCTCGGCGTACTGGATGAGGCGCAGGATGAAGCTCGGTACGCACATAATCGAGTCCGGCTTGATGCGCTGGATGGTGTCCCACTGCAGTTCGGGGATGCCGTTGCCAACCCTTATGATGCCGGCGCCCAGTTTGCGGATACCCAGGAAGTAGGCCAGTCCCGCCATGAAGCGCTTGTCGATGGTGGTCATCAGCTGCAGCACGTTGCCGGGGCCGAGACCTGCGCAGGCGAAGGACTTCTGCTCGTTATAGGCCAGGCGCTCCAGGTCGGCGTCGGTGCAGCAGAACGTGACCGGGTCACCCATGGTGCCGGAGGTCGTTATGTAGTCGATTACCTTGTCCTTGGGCACGCAGAGGAAGTCCTGGTTGTAGAGCTGGAGGTCCTTCTTCTCGGTAAAGGGAATCTTCGTGAGGTCCTCGAGCTTCTTGATTTCTTTTATGTCGATACCGCAGCGCGCGAACATCCTCTGATAGTAGGGAGAATGCTCCTGCAGATACTTCAGCGCCACTTGCAGTTTTTCTTCCTGGAAGGCCTTGATGGCCTCGGGACTTTGATATTCTATATCAACCATGCCGCAAATTTAAAGATTTTTCAGCATTTCCACGAATGTGTCGATCCAGCGGGCGGATTCGTGCGGATTCTTTTCGGCCGAAGCGCCGAAGCCGTGCCCGCCCTGTTCGTAGTACAGCCATTTATGGGGGATGCCTGCGGCGCTCAGGGCCGCGTCCATGCGTTCGCTGTTGCGCCAATCCACCGTGGGGTCGTCCTTGCAGTTTACCAGCAGCACCGGCGGCATGTTCGCGGGCACGTGCTTTTCCAGCGAAAGTGCATCTCTCAGCTCTGCGTTTCGCCGTTTGCCTCCGAGAAATGCGTTGCGCGAGCGTTTGTGCATTATCTCGTCCTCGGTGAAGGTTACCACCGGGTAGACCGCGGCGATGAGGTCGATTTCCGGGATGTCGGCTGCTTTGCGGCCATCGCTTCCGGCAGCTTCCCTCTTCCCTGCCAATGTCTCGCCCGCAAGCAAAACCAGATGTCCCCCCGCGCTGAACCCGGCCAGCGCCACCTTTTTATATCCTTTCGCCTTCAGTTCTTTGATGGCTGCTGTCACATCTTCGAGCGCCTCGGGGTAGTGGTGGCTGCGTATCGGCGTGAGCGGCCCGAACAGGAAATATCTCGTGCCGGCATGCCTGTAGTGCAGAACGAACGCATCGAACCCCGCTTCGTTGAGCTTCGCCGCCACCTCGCTGCCTTCCCACTTCTTGCTCAGCCAGTAATAGCTTCCGCCCGGGCACACTATCACCGCCACGTCGCTCAGGTACTCGCTTCCCCCGTGTGTGGTAATGTGCGGTATCAACTTCTGCCCCCTGGCCGTCAGTGCAACGGTCATCATCAGCGCTATTATTATCAGTTTTTTCACTCTCACAAAGGTAATTCTTTCTTGGGAGACTTGGAGCGTTTTTCTTAAAGTATTGATTAACAGTATTTTACTGAAAATCGAT
>JAFZWD010000050.1 GCA_017617495.1 Bacteroidales bacterium | reverse complement strand
CGCGTCTTACCGCGTCAAGGAAACTCAAAAAATGCTTAACAACTTATTATAAAATCACAGACTTTTGTTACCTTCGCAACATATCTCGGTGGTACACTTTTAAACGAGAAACTGGTACACTTTTCAGTTACTACATACATGCATAGTCCCTGGCAAGGACGGATTCCTGTATGTTGGAATGCATATGGGCGGTATCATGCGCTTAAATCCAGGCAATTACCAAGTCAGGGGATTTGCAATCAATAACCGCGCACCAATCAAGAACGGATGCTATTCCTTACTGGAAACCGAATATGGAAGGTGGCTTGTCGGCGCACTGGAAGGGCTGTATTTGTTTGACGTAGCACGAGGATTGGTATCCCAGCATCCTGCCGTAACCAAAGAACCTGAGCTTGGTAAGCGCTTGATTACGGCGCTGTTCAAGGACCGCGCAGAAAGGATTTGGATTGGGACTGATGAGGGTTTCTACAGACTCTCTTCTCAAGATGAAACCATTCAGACCCAAGCAGACCTGTTTCCTTCAGTTGAAAGAACAGGTTTCTATGTCCATCAGATTATGCAGGATTCTGACGGACGCATTTGGATTGCGTCGTCCAAGGGCCTGCTTGAGTATTCAGACATTTCAGAACCGCGCCTTTATACCATAGAGGATGGTTTGCCTGACAATAACGTACGTGCAGTCCTGGGAGGGGGCGGCAATGGCGATTTGTGGATATGTTCAGGCAGGATACTTTGCTGGCTTAATGTCGGAACACGGACCGTAACGGTCATCAACCGTCCTACGGGCAACGAGTTTGCCGAGGGAGCTGCGATTGTTGGTTCAAATGGCCTTTTCTATTTTGGAGGACTTGGAGGACTGACCTGCTTTAACCCTAATGACATGTACTCGAACCCTTTCTCTCCAAAACCATACTTCTCTAGTGTCGATTTCGACGGTCGCTCCCGGGGGGATATGGTGCGGAATGAAAACGGGGCTTGCGTTTCTGTAAGCGCATCCGCAATAAAAGGGCCACTTGTCGTCCACTGGTCTGTCGTCAATCCCCTCTCTTACGGCGCCAATATTTTTTATTTTCGACTCGATGGTCTGGACGACAAATGGCACAAAACAGAAAGCAGACAGGCCACGTTCATGAATCTCGCTCCTGGAAACTATATACTACAGCTTCGATGTGCAAACAACGAAGGTATTCTATGTAACGGAAGCGTATCCATGGCAGTTCACATAATTCCCAGATGGTGGCAAAGCCGGATATTCCGCGCACTACTTATACTGTTTTCCATCATAATCTTTTGTTTTGCATTGACTCTTGTGGCATCATTGCTTCGTACAAAAATGAAACTTCATACGCGAGATGCTGAAGTCCGCCGGCTTGAGGACGATCTGGAAAAAACTAGGGAACTTATCTCTGGACAAATAAGAGATGGACTGCCAGGCGTTACAGCGTCCGATGGAGATTTCCTGCACAGGGCAAGACAGATTGTTGAAGCCAATATAGACAATGAAGCTTTCTGCTCCGATGATTTTGCTGCACAAATGTACATCAGCCGATCCAAACTCTACGCTCGAATCCATGAGACTACGGGCGGAACTGTTTCGGATTATATTCGGAAAATCCGTTTCGAACGGGCTTGCACTTTATTATCTGACGACCGCTATTCCATTTCCGAAATCAGCGCCATGGTCGGTTTCTCCTCCCCGTCTTATTTCGCGACCAGTTTCAAGAAACACATGGGCTGTCTTCCAAAAGAATACGGAAAAAGAGGAGATGATGCGGCCTCATAGTAATAGCGGCTATCGCTTGCCGTACCTGGCCTCAAAGGCCTTCTGGTACTCGCGGCCGTTGCGGGAGTGCTCCTTGAAGGATTTGGCGAAGCGGTGGGTGCCGTCGAATGACGGGGCGGCGGCGAAGTAGAGGTAGCCGTCGCGGGTGTCGGGATTCAGGACTGCCTCGAGATATACCTTGTCGGGCACGCAGATGGGTCCCGGAGGCAGGCCGTCGTTGATATAGGTATTGTACGGCGACTTTACCTTGAGGTCCTTTTCGAGAATGCGGTTCTTCCTGTAATCGAAGACATAGGCCACCGTGGGGCAGCTCTGCAGCCGCATTCCAACGCGTAGTCTGTTGATGTATACGCCGGCCAGCTTTGCAAAGTCGGGCTGATAATTGCTCTCTCCCTTCACAATCGAAGCCAGGATGGAAACCTCCAGTTGCGTGAGTCCGAGGGCTTTGGCCTTTGCCTTGTTTTCCTTGGTCCAGAAGGCGTCGTAGGCCTTCTTCTGGCGGTCAAGGATATCCTTGGGAGAGGCGTTCCAGTACATCTTGTAGGTATCGGGGATAATCATCGCCCAGACCGTCTGGGGCGTGAAGCCGTAACTCTTGAGCAGGGCTGCGTCGTTAAGCGCGGCGAGCATGCTGAGCGAATCCACCAGCATCTGGCTGGAAATCTTTGCGGCGATATCGCCCTTGCGGCGAAGCGAACCGGAGATGGTCAGATTAACCTCGGTCTGCCAGCCGTTGTTGAGCATGCGGGTGACGTACACGCTGGTACTCCCCTTTTTTATCTCGTAATGCCCGGGCTTCATGTAATCGCGCACCTGATGCTCGCGGAAAGCGCGCCGCAGGCTTCCGGGCCGCTTTACGGCCGGCTCGAGCTTTGCCAGAACATCCTCCACCGTATTGGCGGGGCGCACGTTCAGCACTATATTCTCCTTTACGTTGGGCAGGCGGTTGTCGCCCAGCCATTCCCAGGACATAATCACCGTCATCACGGCACCGACCGCGATGAACAGGAACGACCAGACAAGGGTTCTCTTCTTTTTGGAACGGGGGCTCATTTAACCTTCTTGGGTTTGCGGAGCAGGATTGTATCGCCTTCGGCAGGCACATAATCCGCAGCCAGGCCATTGAGCTTGACGATGGAAGACATCTTGACGGCGAAGCGCTGGCAGATATCGCGCAGCGTCACGGGCTCACCCACTATGAACTTCTCCAGGCCCTTGGCCGCATACTTCTTCTTGGGACGGATGTAGACCATTGTGCCGGGCTCCAGCGGGGCCTCTTCCTTGAGGTCGTTGAACGAAAGAATCTCCTTGAGGAAAAGATGGTAAGCCGCCGCGATGGAAGCGTAAGTCTCCCCTTCCTCGGAATATACGAACTGCACCTTGTTCTTCTCGTAAACGAGGCGCTCGGTGCTGAAGCTGTACTTCTCGCGGGCGGAAATCTTCTTAACCTGCTCCACGCGCTCGACCTTGAGAGGAGCCTCCGGCAGCTCGGAAATCACCACGCCGCTGTCGTATTTGTAGAGCTCGTAGTCCTCGATTACCTTGATAAGCTTGGAAGCATAGGAAGGATCCGTGGCGTAGCCGGCCTTCTTGAGGCCCTTGGCCCATCCGCGGTAATCGTCCGGAGCAAGGTCGAAAAGGCCCTTGTAGCGGTCGTAATAGCGCAGGAAGTCGGAATGGTCGCGGAACGACTCCTCGGCGGTCTTGTACACGCGGAAGCACTCGCCCTTGCGGTCGTCGTCGTGATACATGCGGGCGCCGGTCCAGTCGTTATGACACTTGATGCCGAAGTGGTTGTTGCCCTTCGTAGCCAGGGTGGAAAGACCCGCTCCGGACTCGATGAGGCCCTGTGCAAGGGTGATGCTCGCGGGGACTCCCGTGCGCTGCATTTCCGCCACCGCTATATCGGCGTACTTACGGATGTATTTATCCTGGGCGCTGTCGGCCGATGCCACGAGGCAAAGCGCTGCCAGCAAAAGTATCAGTGTCTTTTTCATATCTTGCGAATTTACTCAATTTCGAAGACATCTCCATCATTCGGAGCCACAGTTTCTGCAAAAATTGCCTGCGCTTCCTCCAGATAAGTCTTGAAATCGTTGATGCGGGAGCTGTAATGCCCCAGGATGAGGCGCCCGGCACCGGCGGCTAGCGCGCAGCGGGCGGCATCCTCCGTAGTGGAATGGAAGTATTGGGACGCCTTGTCGGCGAACGAGGCGGGATAAGTCGCCTCGTGGTAGAGGGCATTCACGCCAGCCACCCAGCCCGGGAGTTCCGGGAACGGCGCGGTGTCCGAGCAGTAGGCGTAGCTCCGGGGGCCCCTCTTTTCGCGCCCCGGGACGGGAATGCTGCGCAGCGAAGGCTCGGGGAGGACTTCGTCGAAGCGGAAGCCGAAGCAGTCCACCTTATGATTAAGCGGGAACGCGCGCACGCGAACGGCCTTGTCGGCATAGATTTCCTCGGGCTCCTTCATTTTGAGCGGAACGTGCTCGATTTCGTAGCTGAGGTCCTGCCCGAACCAGCTGAGATAGAATTTGAGGATGGCCGAGAAGCCGGCGGGAGCGAATATTTTCAGCGGAGCGGTGCGATGATAAAGCGACATCGTGCTCAGCAGGCCGAAGAGCCCGAAGCAGTGGTCGCCGTGCAGATGCGAGAGGAAAATTGCCTGGAACTTAACGAATCCGATATGCTCCTGGCGGATGCGCCGCTGGGTTCCCTCGCCGCAGTCTATGAGAAACAAGCGCCCGTGCACGGACAGTGCCTGGGCGCTTGGATTTCTGTCGGAGAAGGGCAGGGCCGAAGCCGTGCCCAATATCGTCAGGGTGAAATTACTCACCTTTTTCGAGTTTCTCCTTGAGGGCTGCAAGAGCGTCGATGTCACCGAGGGTGGTCTTCTCCACGCTGGTATTGATCTTCTTGACGGCCTTCTTGGTATTGGCGGATTCGGTGGCGGCAGCCTTCTCCTTCACCTCCTGGTAAGTGCGCAGGTGGCTGAGAAGAATCCTGTGGGTGCTGCGGCGGAGTTCCACAACCTTGAACGGAAGGGTTTCTCCGACAACAGCAGCCTTGCCGTCTTCCTTGAGAAGCTCGCGGTTGAATGCGAAGCCCTCTGCACCTTCGAGGGTGATGTTGGCGCCCTTCTCGGTGGTGGAAGCGACAGTACCCTCAACGGTGCTGCCTACAGGGAACTTGGCCTCGATCTCGTCCCAAGGGTTGGGAGTGAGCTGCTTGTGGCCAAGGCTGAGTTTGTGGTTAGCCTCGTCGAATTCGAGAATCTGGACCTCGAGGGTATCACCGGGAGCGACAACCTCCGAAGGATGCTTGATCTTGTTCCAGCTGAGGTCGCTGATGTGAACGAGACCTTCGACACCGTCCTCAAGCTCTGCGAACACACCGAAGTTGGTGACGTTGCGCACAGTTGCAGTGTGCTGGCTTCCGATAGGATATTTCTCGCGGATGCCGTCCCAAGGGTTCACGGTGAGCTGCTTGAGACCAAGGCTCATCTTGCGGGCCTCGCGGTCGATGCTGAGCACCTGTGCCTCGACTTCCTCGCCGACCTTCAGGAATTCCTGAGCGCTGTGGAGACGGGGGCTCCAGGACATCTCGCTGACGTGAACGAGTCCTTCGACACCGGGAACGATTTCGATGAATGCGCCGTAATCGGCGATGAGCACCACCTTGCCCTTTACCTTGTCACCGACCTTGATGTTCGGATCGAGGCTGTCCCAAGGATGTGCGCTGAGCTGCTTGAGACCGAGGGCGATGCGCTTCTGCTCTTCGTTGAAGTCGAGCACAACGACCTTGATCTGCTCGTCCAGATGAACAATCTCTTCGGGATGGTTCACGCGGCCCCAGCTGAGGTCGGTGATATGGATGAGACCGTCCACTCCGCCGAGGTCCACGAACACACCGTAGTTGGTGATGTTCTTGACCACGCCTTCGAGCACCTGGCCCTTTTCGAGCTTGCTGATGAGTTCCTTGCGCTTGAGTTCCTGCTCGGCCTCGAGGAGTGCCTTGTGGGAAACCACCACGTTGCGGAAATCGGGATTGATCTTGACGATCTTGAAGTCGACTGTCTGACCCACATACTGGTCGTAGTCGCGGATGGGCTTGATGTCGATCTGGCTGCCCGGGAGGAATGCCTCGATACCGAACACGTCAACGATCATACCGCCCTTGGTGCGTGTCTTGACGAAGCCCTTGACGATTTCGCCCTTCTCATAAGCCTCGTTCACGCGGTCCCAGGACTTGGTAGCGCGGGCCTTCTTGTGGGAAAGCACCAGCTGACCTTTCTTGTCCTCGACGGACTCTACATATACTTCTACTTTGTCGCCTACTTTGAGGTCGGGGTTGTAACGGAATTCAGTTGCCTGAATCACACCTTCGCTCTTACCGCCGATGGTGACTACGACTTCCTTCTTGTCGATTGCCGTAACCTCACCCTCAACGACCTCGGCGGACGCAATCTTGGAAAGCGTCTGGTCGTAAGCGGCCTGGATTTTTTCTTTTTCTTCGCCACCGTAAACGTCACCGCCTTCGAACTCGTCCCAGTTGAAATCCTCGGGAGCGATGGAAGCGTTGAGCATGGCGTTCTTTTTGAGTTCTTCTGCCATAATGGTAAAATAAAAACAAACTAGTAGTTAAACAATATCTTGTGCCTCCGCGGGACACGCCCGCGCGAAAAGCGTGCAAAGATAGGAAAAATATTTCATATATTTGCACCCATGAACGAACATCTATTTCTTTCCGATACCGGCGCTGAGATTCTCAGCTATACTTCTACCGTTTTATTCGTGGTTTACCTGTTCCTGCAGGTGATCAAGCACAAGGCGATGTGGAATGTCTACATCCCCAGCTGCCTTGCCGCGGTGGTCACTTTCCTGGACAGCAACACCTGGGCTTTCGCTGCCCTCAACGTGTATTACGTAATCATGGGCGCCATCGGCATCCGCAATTACCGTTATGTGGCCGAGACCGCCGGCGAGGACACTTCGGGCAAGATCCTGCTCAAGAAACTCCCCCTCAGGGACGTCCTCATCGCCCTTGGCCTGACGGTTGTCGGCATCCCCGCGCTGTATTTCCTCCTGTCGTACCTCAACGACCACACTCCCCTTCTGGACGCAGTTGTGACCACCCTCAGCATCATCGGCACCTGGTGGCTCACCAAATCCTACATCCAGCAGTGGTGGCTGTGGATTATCGCGGACGTATTTGCAATCTGGATGAACCTGATCCTGGTGGATCTTGGCTACAGGGACAAGCTGCCCTTCATAGTGATGTTTGTCTTCTGCATCATTTCCTCCTTCGTCGGCCTGGTTATCTGGAGCCGTAGAGGCACATACGTTGATTAAACCTTAAACAACTGCCTGTTGACAATTGACCTGCCGAGCGTTATCGCGTCGGCATACTCCAGGTCGTCCCCGAAGCCCAGGCCGCGTGCGAGCGTGGTAACCTTCGCCGCGAGGCCCTCTATCTGCCGGTAGATATAGAAAGAAGTGGTCTCCCCTTCCACATCGCCGCTGAGCGCGAGAATCACCTCCACCGGCCCTTCCATGCGCTGCAGCCGTTCCACGAGCGCGGCTATGCTGAGGTCCGAAGGCGCCACGCCGTCAATCGGCGAAATAATGCCTCCGAGCACGTGATAAACGCCCTTGTACTGGCCTGTGGCCTCGATGCTCATGACATCGCGCACACTCTCCACAACACATATCAGGTGATGGTCGCGGCTGCCGTCGGCGCAGATGCCGCAGAGCTCGCCGTCGGCAATCATATTGCACTCGCGGCAGTAGTGCACATCGTCCGCCAGGGCATTGACCGCCTCGGCGAAGTGATGTATGTTTTCTTTGGGCTGCTTAAGCAGATGAAGGGCAAGCCTCAGCGCGCTCCTCGAACCCACGCCGGGCAGCGAGGATATCGCATCCACCGCCTCCCGGAGCACTGCCGAAGGATAATTGTCGCCGATTGCCCCCACCTCTATTCAGCTCCGAAACGGTAGATGCAGGTGTGGGTGTAGGTCTCTCCCGGACGGAGGACCGTGTCGCAAAAGCCCTTGTGGTTGATGGAATCCGGCCACTTCTGGGTTTCCAGGGCAAGCGAGCAGCGGTAGCCGATGGGCACGCCGAACTTGTCTTTCTGCTTGCCGTTGAAGAAGTTGCCGCAGTAGAACTGAATGCCGGGCTGGTCGCTGTAAACCTCGATGAAACGGCCGCACTCGGGGTCGTAAACCTTGGCGTTGAACTGCACGCCCTCGCCTTTGCGATCGATTACCCAGTTGTGGTCGTAGCCGTAACCGTTGGCAATCTGCTGGTCCTTGGCGTTAACCCTCTCCCCAATCTGGTGGGGTTTGCGGAAATCCAGCGGAGAACCCTCCACACTGGCGATTTCGCCGGTGGGAATGAGCAGATTGTCGATGGCCGTCGTATGCGACGCGGCAATCTGGAGCTCATAGCCCAGGATGCTCCTGTCGCTGCGTCCGCTCAGGTTGAAGAACGAGTGGTGCGAGAGGTTCACCGGCGTAGCAGCGTCGGTGGTAGCCTCGTAGTCCACGCGGAATTCGTTCTTTTCATTGAGCGAATAAGTCATTTTGATGCTGAGGTTGCCGGGCAGTCCCTCCAGGCCGTCGGGATGCACCACGCTGAGTACCAGATGGTCTTCGGCCGCTTCCAGCACGTCCCACACCAGGCGGTCGATGCCGATGAATCCGCCGTGCAGGGTATTGCCGTCGTTATTGTTAACGAGCTTGTACTCCTTGCCGTCCAGTTCGAAGCGGGCCTTGCCGATGCGGTTGGCCACGGGGCCGACCGCTGCGCCGAGGAAGCGCTCACCCTTGTCGCCAAGATACTCCTGGATATTCCCGAGACCGGTCTCGATGTCGGCGTAATTGCCGTCGCGGTCGGGAGTCCAGATGGAAACCACGCGGGCGCCGTAATTGGTCACCTGCATGGTTACGTCTCCTGCGTGGAGGGTGTAGAGGGAAATCTTCTTCCCGTCGTGTACGGCCTGGAATTTCTCGGCCGGTATAAGTTTGAAAGCGATTGCCATCGGTTTATAGTTTTAGTACAAAAAAATCAGAGCATCTGCTTACGGTGGAAAATCCACCAGGCGCCGACAACTATCAGCGCCATCACCCCGAGCAGCCCCAGCCAGGCGAAATCGAAGTCGCCGAAGGGCAGCTTCACGTTCATACCGTAGAAGCTGGCCACGAGGGTTGCAGGCATGAGCAGCAGGCTGATGAAGGTGAAGATCTTCATGATGCGGTTCTGGTCGAGGTTAATCAGACCGACCGCGGTATCCTGCAGATACTCAAGCCTTTCGAAGGTGAAATTGGTATGGTTGATAAGCGACGAGGTATCCTGCAGAAGCACGCTGAACTTGGCGTCCAGCCTGTCGGGATAACGGTCGCTCTTGATTATTCCTGAAATCAGGCGCTGCTTGTCCACGATGTTCTCGCGCACCATCATCGCATTCTCCTGCAACTGATTGATATCCAGGAGGAAATCTTCGTTGATATCTTCCTTCTGGTTGATGCGCTTGCTGAACTGCGTGGTCTCCTTGTCCAGCAGCTCTATGATGTCCGCGTCGAGGTCGATTCGCTGGTCCATAATGCTAGTGAAGATGGTCCAGCCGTCCTCGTATTGCGCAGGCCTCGCCTGGATGCGCCTCTGCAGGCTCGTAAAGGAACGCAGGGGTATCTCGCGAAGCGTCGCAAGGGTACCGCCCACTATGGTGAAGGACACTGCGTCCTCCGCCATCTCGTCGCCCGCCGGCGACAGGAAATTGGTGTTGGCGAATATGGCCGTCTCATTCTCGGAGAAACGGGACGAACTCTCGATCTCCTCGGCCTGTGCACGGCTTTGTATTTCTGTACCAAGAAAGGCTTCGGTTGCCCGTTTCTCATCTCCCGTGGGTGAGAGAAGGTCTATCCAGAGCACCTCGTTTTTGCCGATAGCAGCAAACTCCGTTTCTTTTTGGCTTACAATGATTTCAGCTCCTCGCCTGTAGAAAATGCTGATCATTCCTCTTCCTCTTTTTTGGTCCCGGCACACAGTGCGTCGGAAGGGTTATACTTACGGGTTAGCCGACATCACGGAGAAGTCAGCCTGCAAAGATAATCATATTCCCGTAAAATGTACGCCCGCGTGCGCTTTTTTCTACGAAAAAGCCCGCGACTTGATATCGCGGGCTGTAGGAGGGATTGCCGGTCAGGCCGGCAATGACGTTAAGCTTTACCGTTGGAGCCGAGGACGTCGACGATCTTGTGCTCGTAGAGCTTCTTCATCTCGTCGCGGGCGGGGCCGAGGTACTTGCGGGGGTCGAATTCGCCGGGTTTCTCGACGAAGACCTTGCGGACGGCTGCGGTCATTGCAAGACGGCTGTCGGAGTCGATGTTGATCTTGCAGACTGCGCTCTTGGAGGCCTCACGGAGCTGCTCTTCGGGGATACCGACTGCATCGGGAAGCTTTCCGCCGTGGGAATTGATGATGTCCACATATTCCTGGGGAACCGAGCTGGATCCGTGCAGAACGATGGGGAATCCGGGGAGTTTCTTCTCGATTTCGTGGAGAACGTCGAATGCGAGCGGAGGAGGAACCAGACGGCCGGTCTTGGGGTCGCGGGTGCACTGCTCGGGTTTGAACTTGTAGGCGCCGTGGCTGGTGCCGATGGAGATTGCGAGGGAATCGCAGCCTGTGCGGGTGGCGAAGTCGATGACTTCCTCCGGACGGGTGTAGTGGGATTCCTCCGCGCTCACCTCATCCTCAACTCCTGCCAGCACGCCGAGTTCGGCCTCGACGGTGACATCGTACTGATGGGCATATTCCACAACCTTCTTGGTGAGGGCGATATTCTCCTCGTAAGGGAGGGCGGAAGCGTCGATCATGACGGAAGAGAAGCCGAAGTCTACGCAGCTCTTGCAGAGCTCGAAGCTGTCGCCGTGGTCGAGGTGAAGGCAGATCTGGGGTTTCTCCCAGCCGAGTTCCTTCGCATACTCGACGGCGCCCTGTGCCATGTAGCGGAGAAGGGTCTGGTTCGCATAGTTGCGTGCGCCCTTGCTAACCTGCAGGATGACGGGGGACTTGGTTTCGGCTGCAGCCTGGATGATAGCCTGGAGCTGCTCCATGTTGTTGAAGTTGAATGCGGGGATGGCATATCCGCCGGCGACTGCCTTCTTGAACATTTCACGGGTGTTCACAAGGCCAAGTTCTTTGAAAGATACCATAGTGTTTTATTAGTAATTAAAAGAATTTACCAGCAATGGAGATTTCGGTCTCCAATCTGCAAATATACTAAATCTTTGCTATCTTTGTACCAAAGACAAGCCCAATATGTCAGGAAATAAAGTATTGATTTTCTCCGCCCCTTCGGGCTCCGGAAAGAGCACCGTGGTACACCATATCCTCGGGCTTCACCCCGAGATTGAATTCAGCGTTTCGGCCACTTCCCGCCCGCCCCGCGGCGAGGAGAAGAACGGCGTGGACTACTGGTACCTGACCGCCGAAGAATTCCGCCGCAGGATTGCCGCAGGCGACTTTGTGGAATACGAGCAGGTGTACGAGGGCCGCTACTACGGCACCCTCAAGAGCGAGGTCGAGCGCATCTGGGCGAAAGGGCACGTGATTATCTTCGACGTGGACGTCAAGGGCGGCGTCAACCTCAAGAAATATTTCGGCGACAATGCGCTTTCGATTTTTGTCCAGGCTCCCAGCGTCGAAGTTCTGCGCGAACGCCTGATCGGCCGTGCCACCGACAGCGCTGAGGCTATCGAGGAGCGTGTAGCAAAGGCCGCGGAAGAAATGACCTACGCTCCCCTCTTCGACTACAGACTCGTAAACGACGACCTCGCGACAGCTCTTGCCGAAGCAGAAAAGGTTGTGGCAGATTTCCTGGCAAAATGAAAGTAGCCGTCTATCCCGGTTCCTTCGACCCGATGCATATCGGGCATCTGGCCATTCTCCGCAAGCTATGCGGGGACGGCGCCTTCGACGCGGTGTATCTGGTAATCTCGCCGCAGAATCCCTTCAAGGATCCGGAAAAGGCAGCAAGCGCACAGCAGCGCTTCGATGCCGCCGTGCAGGCGGCGGGCAGGCACCCCGAGCTGAAGATCAAAGTGGAGGACATCGAGCTCCGGATGACTCCCCCGAACTACACCATACGCACCCTCAGGGCCCTCCAGGCCCGCGAACCGGGCAACGAATTCACCCTTGTGATGGGCGCCGACAACATAGCCGCATTTCCCCGCTGGCGCTGCGCCCGCAAGCTGCTCTCAGGCTACGACATCCTGGTCTATCCGCGCCCGGGTTATGATGCCCAGGCCGAGCTTGCAAAGCTTAAGGAATGGTGCAGAAAAGGGCACATCCGCTGCCGCATGAGCATTCTGGATGCGCCCCTTGTGGATATCTCGTCGACTCAGCTCCGTCAGGCCATCGCCGACGGTAAAGACGTTTCCAACTATTTAATATAGAGGATATTCGGCACCACCCGCTGACCGTAGTTGTCGAAGCGGCGGTTGTCGTAGGGATGGTTCAGCACGCCGGGGCCTTCCACCCAGAGAGTGCTGGAGCCGCCGCCGTCGAAGTTGATTGCATCCTTCAGGCCGAACTGCTGTGCTATCGCCACCGTCTCGTCGAGCGTGGCGCCCTCCCCCTGCCTGGGGAAGCGGCCGTCTATCACTATCAGGTACCCCCTGCCCTTCGAATCTACTCCTACCAGCGAACGGGGATGATGCCTGTCGAAGAACTTACCCCTGGGCCAGGAGTCCCTGACCGGCTTGCCGCCCTTGAGCAGCACGGGACCGGCAGCGATAATGTCCTTGTAAGGCAGAGCGTCATAGCCGGTAGTGTCGCACACTTCGATAATTATTTTTTTGCCCTTGAGGGCGAGGACTCCGTCCACACGGAAGCACTCGCTGGCCGGGGTCGGGGCTATCTTTTTGCCGTCAAGGCGAAAATAGGTACCGTTGTCGGTGGTCGCCACTATGAAGTAGCTGCCGTTCATCGCCGCGACTGCGCCCGCCTTTGCAGCCAGGGCGCTGGTGCTGTCGGCATTTTCGCAGGGCGACGAGAGTATCTGCAGCGGATGCCTGCAGGTTTTGAAGCGCACCGCGGAGATAAACCGCGTGAGGCCCATAAACTCCTGGTTTACAGTGCAGTACTCGACACCCTTCGCAACGGGTTTCCATTCAAGCTTGATGTCCTGCGACCACAGTGTCGCAGTAAGTAATACGGCTATAGCCGACAGAAACAGTTTTTTCATATCTGTTTCAAAATTACAAAAAAAATAAACTCCCCGAGTTGGGGAGTTTATTTTTACTGTTCGTCCGGAGCGTTGTTTCCGCCGTAGTCAGGGCCAGGTCCCTGAGGACCCTGGGGACCCTGAGGACCGGCGCCGGGGCCGGGCTGAGGGCCGCCCTGTGCGCCCTGCTGGGCCTTGTACAGTTCCTCGGACGCTGCCTGCCATGCGGCTTCGAGCTCCTTGCTGTACTTCTCGACATCCTCGAGATTCTGGTTCTTGACAGCCTCGCGCAGAGGATTCACGGCAGCTTCGATCGCAGCCTTCTTGTCGGCTGAAAGCTTGTCGCCGTAATCCTTGAGGTTCTTGTCGGTCTGGAACACCAGGGCGTCGGCGTTGTTGATCTTGTCGGCGCGGTCCTTGGCAGCCTTGTCGGCTTCCTCGTTGGCCTTTGCCTCGTCACGCATGCGCTGGATTTCCTCGTCGCTCAGGCCGCTGCTGGCCTCGATGCGGATGTGCTGTTCCTTGCCGGTAGCCTTGTCCTTTGCGGACACGTTCAGGATACCGTTGGCGTCGATATCGAAGGTCACCTCAATCTGAGGGATGCCGCGCGGTGCGGGAGCGATTCCGTCGAGATGGAAGATACCTATCTGCTTGTTGTCCTTTGCCATGGGGCGCTCGCCCTGCAGCACGCGGATTTCCACGCCGGGCTGGTTGTCGGCCGCGGTGCTGAACACCTGCGACTTCTGGGCCGGGATGGTGGTGTTGCTCTCGATGAGCTTGGTCATCACTCCGCCGAGGGTTTCGATACCGAGCGACAGAGGGGTAACGTCGAGCAGAAGCACGTCCTTGACGTCGCCTGCGAGCACGCCGCCCTGGATGGATGCGCCGATGGCCACGACCTCGTCGGGGTTCACGCTCTTGTTGGGCTCCTTGCCGAAGAAGTTCTTCACCAGCTCCTGGATCTTGGGGATACGGGTGCTGCCGCCGACGAGCAGGACCTCGTCGATGTCGGAAGCGTTCAGGTGAGCGTCCGCGAGTGCCTTGCGGCAAGGCTCGATGCTGCGCTGGAAGAGCGCGTCGCAAAGTGCCTCGAACTTGGCGCGGGTAAGCGACTTTACGAGATGGCGGGGAACTCCGTCAACTGCGGTGATATAAGGCAGGTTGATTTCTGCCTGGCTCTGGTTGGAGAGCTCAATCTTGGCCTTTTCGGCAGCCTCTTTGAGGCGCTGGAGTGCCATAGGGTCCTTCTTGAGGTCGATGCCGGAGTTCTCGGCAGCGAATTCCTGGGCGAGCCAGTCGATAATCACCTGGTCGAAGTCGTCGCCTCCGAGGTGGGTGTCACCGTTGGTGCTCTTCACTTCGAAAACGCCGTCGCCGAGTTCCAGGATGGAAATATCGAAGGTGCCGCCGCCGAGGTCGTAAACCGCGACCTTCATGTTCTTGTTCTTCTTGTCCAGACCGTATGCGAGTGCCGCTGCGGTAGGCTCGTTGATGATACGCTTGACATCGAGGCCCGCGATCTTGCCGGCCTCCTTGGTGGCCTGCCTCTGCAAGTCGGAGAAGTATGCAGGCACGGTGATGACAGCCTCCGTGACGGGCTGGCGCAGGTAGTCCTCAGCTGTCTTCTTCATCTTCTGGAGAATGATTGCGCTGATCTCCTGAGGCGAGAACATACGTCCGTTGATGTCCACGCGGGGGGTGTTGTTGTCGCCCTTGACCACGTTGTAAGGTACACGTGCGACTTCCGTGCCCACCTGGTCCCAGGTCTCACCCATGAAACGCTTGATGGAGAAAACGGTGTTCTTGGGGTTCGTGATGGCCTGACGCTTGGCGGGGTTACCCACCTTGCGCTCGCCGTCATCGGTAAAAGCAACGACCGAAGGGGTTGTGCGCTGTCCTTCGTTGTTGATGATTACGGTAGGCTGGTTGCCTTCCATTACTGCCACGCAACTATTGGTAGTTCCGAGGTCGATTCCAATGATTTTTCCCATAATATTATACTTTTTATTGTTTTTTCGTTCAATCTGTCAGCCTTCCGGCGACGCATTTACCATAATCGAAAGATGTGCCAATCCCCTTTTACTGACAAAGTGTCACAAATTTGCTTAACTTTGCGCCGTATGGAATACAGACAGCTATCTGCGGAAGAATTCGGCGACCTTCAGTCGCGCATCCTCTACGAGGATAATCACCTCATGGTCTTCGATAAAAGGCCCGGCGAAATAGTGCAGGGCGACAAGACCGGCGACGAGCCCCTGAGCGAAACGCTCAAGGCCTTCATCGCACAGCGCGACGGCAAGCCGGGCAAGGTTTTCCTGGGTGTCCCCCACCGCCTCGACAGGCCCGTGAGCGGCATCTGCATCTTTGCCAAG
This sequence comes from Bacteroidales bacterium, assembly GCA_017617495.1. GTDB lineage: Bacteria > Bacteroidota > Bacteroidia > Bacteroidales > UBA932 > Cryptobacteroides. The sequence continues at coordinate 98,164 of JAFZWD010000050.1, read as the reverse complement.
ACATCCAAGGCGCTGGAGCGCCTGTCGGAGATGTTCCGCGACGGAGCCGTGCACAAGACCTACCGGGCGCTGTGCTGCGCCAGGCCCGAGCCGGAAGAAGGCACCCTCGAAGACTGGATGGAGCGCAACGAGAAGCTCAACAAAAGCTTCATTACCCGTAAACCGGGGCCCAGGGCGAAGCTCGCGAAGCTCGAATACAAATTGCTCGAGGCCACCGAGCGCTACTGGCTGGTCGAGGTGCGCCTGCTCACAGGGCGGCATCACCAGATCCGCTGCCAGCTCGCCCATATCGGCTGCCCCATCAAGGGCGACCTCAAATACGGGGCGCCGCGTTCCAATCCCGACGGAGGCATCAGCCTCAACTCGCATTCGGTCTGCTTCGACCATCCCGTAAAGCACGAGGAAATCCGCTGCGAGAGCCTCATGCCTGTTTTCCCAGCAAAGGGTCAATGTCCCTGAGGTATTCTCCCGGGGTTTTGCGGGTATTCAGCTTGAACGCCATACTGAAGGTGACCACTGAGTGGAAGCCCGACTTCATAGCTATCTGGATTATTTTGTCCGGATTGCCCGACCGCATCAGCTCGATCGAATGCTTCACCCTGTAATAATTTACAAACTGCTTGAAATTGCGGCCCGAATAGAAGTTCACCGCCCGCGAAAGGTATACTTTATTGGAGAAAAGGTCCCTTGCCATATCGTCCAGCGAGTATGTGGGATCCAGGTAGGGCTTGCAGGTCTCCATATAATCCAGCACCCTGGCATACAGCGAACTCATGTATTCGTCCTCGCTCTCCCCCGCCGGGAAAGACCGCAGGTTCCCACGGACAATCTCCTGCACACGGTTCTCGCGCTTCTCGCTCAGCAGCATCGTGCGCCCGGTCCAGGCCCTTTTGTACATCAGCACGAACAGTGCAAACATAGCCATGCAGAGCAGCGCCGAATGGCCCATGCCGGCACCGAGCCTGCCCATGGCAAGCATTATTGCGCACAGCGCAAGCAGCAGGCTTTCGAATATCCTGCGCGCATAGTCCTCCAGGTTGCACCAGACGGAATCCAGCCGGAACAGCATCTTTACCGAGACCAGTTTGAACCTTGCCCGGATGTAGTCGTACACCATCAGCAGGCACAGCGACGCCAGCACCGTAAGCTCGCACGCGTGGGATATATATAAGGAGAGGGGCGGAACGGCCATCAGCAGGATTGCCGAGGGCACGCTCACCGCGACGGATATGCGGATGTCCTCGTAGCTGAGCGGATACATCATCAGCACCGTCATCGAAGACGCCAGGGCGCAGCAGATGCCCTGCAGCATTTCCGCTTCTTCCACACTGCAATAAAACACTGCCGGCAGCAGAAGCGTCAGCAGCGCAATCACTCTCATCAGAGAATGGCCGGAAAACATTTTTCTCATCTTGTCGTCAACCTTTTGCGGCGCAAGGTAGAGAAAAAATCACTCTTGGATGTAGTAAAACGGCGGGTAAAAAAAACTTTTTATGTTTTTAATTCAAATAAAATTTTACCCGCTTATTTACCCCCCTTCTTCGCGGCACTCTTTATCTTGTCGAAACCCTTGCCGTACACGCCTGTGACCGAGGAAACGGACAGGAAAGCCTGCGGATCGATGGCTTTAATGTAACGGAGCATTATATTGAGGTCCGCCTTGCGGGTAAGAACCATAAGAACGCCTGTTTCCTCCCTTGTGTACCAGCCTTTTCCTTCGAGAACGGTAACCCCGCGGTGCAGTTCGGTGGTAATTGCGTCTGCAATCACGTTGTATTTCTTGGAGAGGATGAAGAGCTGGACGCTCTGGCGGGAGCCGGACACCACGAGGTCCAGCACCGTGCTGTTGACAATTATGAGGATGAAACCGTAAACCACCGTGGTAATCTTGTCCACGAAAGGCACGGGCGCGCCGGACGCAGTGTAGGAAGGTACCAGCATGGACGAAAGGATAACCACCACGTCCATCCACAGGATCATGCGGCCCGGCGAAACGTTGCGGTACTTGTTCACCATAAGGGCGATTATGTCCGTGCCGCCGGTACTTCCGCCCACGGTTATCGTAAGGCCGATGCCGATGCCCACCATAATGCCGCCCATGATGGTGCTCATGAGCTTGCCGTTATCGAGCGCTATGGCCTGGATAAAGTCGGGTGAGATGACGCTCTGAAACACGTTCAGCCCTATGGATGCCAGCACTATGGCGTATACCGTTTTGCCGCCGAATCCCCATCCCAGCACGAACAGGGCCGCTATTATCAGTCCCGCATTCAGCACGAAATAGGAATAACCGATCTTTATGACGCCGTGGGTGGCATACTGGATGATGGCCGAGATACCGGTGACTCCCCCGCCGACGAGATTGTTCGGGACGAGGAAGATGCTCCATCCCAGCACGTAAAGCAGTATTCCGAAGGTGACTATCGCATATTCCTTGACATGCGTAAGCGCCGTTTTCTTAAGCGTCGACATTCTTTTTCTTCTTGAGTTTGGAAATGCCGGCCTTGATTTCTTCGAATCCCTCGCCGTACACGCCGCCTACCTTGTTCACCGTCATGAACGCACGGCTGTCGAGGTCTTTGATGATGCGCGTAACTTCGGGAACCTCGTTGCGCCTCATGAGGAGCAGAAGCACGTCTTTTTCCTGCTTGGTGTACCAGCCGATGGCCTTCAGCACGGTTACGCCGCGCTCCATCTTGCTGCAGATGTAATCCGCAATCTCCTTATGTTTGCTCGAGAATACCAGCAGCTGCACGGCCCCCTTGTCGCCAACGACCACGAAGTCGATCACCGCCGCATAGGCAGCCATCATAATATAACCGTACATCATATCGCCGAAGGCCTTTCCGGGGAGGAAGAGGATGCTGGTGATGATGAAGAAGTCGGTAACCAGGAACATTGTACTGAGCGATATAGGCCAGTATTTGTTGACTATCAGGGCCACGATGTCGGTGCCTCCGGTGCTGCCGCCCTTGCGGATTGCAAGTCCCACGCCGATTGCTTCCAGCACACCGGCGATTATGGGAATCATTATGTTTTCGGGGATGTACAGGAAGTTCCCGGGGATGGCCTGAATCCAGTGGAACCCGGCGAATACCTTAAGCATAATCGCCTGGATACCAATGCAATACAAAGTCCTGAAGCCGAACCCGATTCCGAAAATCAACACTGCAATAATTATCAGTGCCGCATTGATTACCACGTAGGAATACGAGGCGAGTATGGTACCGCCGGTAGCGAACTCGATAACTGCGCAAAGGCCCATCAGGCCGCCTGCCGACATTCCGTTCGGAATCATGAAGGCCTCCCAGGCGACCGTTACGAACAGTGCGCCGAGAGTCATTATCAGATAGTCCTTCAGGACATCCAGTACTTTCTGTTTCTGTATCATTTCACAACAATGTTGACAATCCTGCCGGGAACGACTATAACCTTGAGTATGCTGCCGTCGCCGACGTATTTTGCAGTCTGCTCAAGAGCACGCACATGCGCCTCGACCTCTGCGGGAGAGGCATTCGCGGGCATATCCACCATAAAGCGTGTCTTTCCGTTGAACGAAACGGGATATTTGACGCTGTTCTCGACCGTAAGCGACTCGTCATAGACCGGGAAGCCCGCCCTGGTGACGCTCTCCTTGTGGCCGAGTGCCTCCCAGAGTTCTTCCGCCATATGCGGGGCGAACGGGGAGATGAGCACGACGAGCGGCTCGAGGACGGTGCGCGAAGTGCAGCCAAGGTCCGTAAGCTCGCCCACCGCTATCATGAATGCGCTGATGGTGGTATTGTAGGAGAAGTTCTCGATATCTTCCTGCTCCTTGCCGATGAGCCTGTGCAGAGCCTTGAGTTCCTCCGGGCGCGGAGCCGCGTCGGTGACGAGCCATTTCTCGCGGTCCCAGAAGAGGCGCCAGAACTTCTTGAGGAAGCGGTTGACGCCGTCGATTCCCTTGGTATCCCAGGGTTTGCTCTGCTCCACCGGACCGAGGAACATCTCGTACAGGCGCAGGGTGTCGGCTCCGTAGCTGTCGCAGATGAGGTCGGGGTTCACCACGTTGTACATGCTCTTGCTCATCTTCTCTATTGCCCAGCCGCAGATGTACTCGCCGTTTTCCAGCTCGAACTCGGCGTCGGCATACTCCGGACGCCATTTGCGGAAGGCTTCGATGTCCAGCTTGTCGTTATAGACTATGTTCACGTCCACGTGGATTTCGGTGGTCTCGTACTTGTCCTTGAGCCCAAGCGACACGAACTTGTTGGTGCCGACTATGCGGTACACGAAGTTGGAACGCCCCTGAATCATTCCCTGGTTCACAAGCTTGCGGAAAGGCTCGTCCTCGCACACGTAGCCGAGGTCGAAGAGAAACTTGTTCCAGAAGCGGGAATAGATGAGGTGCCCCGTGGCGTGCTCGGTGCCTCCCACATAGAGGTCGACGCTGCGCCAGTAGCGGTCGGCGTCGGCGCTCACGAGTTCGGAATCGTTGTGCGGGTCCATATAGCGCAGATAATATGCGCTCGAGCCGGCAAAGCCGGGCATGGTGCTGGTTTCCAGCGGATAACCCTTGTATGTCCAGCCCAGCGCGCGCTCCAGCGGGGCCTCTCCGTTCTGCGACTTGAAAGAGGAGATTTCGGGGAGTTCCAGCGGCAGCTCGCTTTCGGGCAGAGGCGTGGGGATGCCGTCCTTGTAGTAGATGGGGAAAGGCTCTCCCCAGTAGCGCTGGCGCGAGAAGACCGCGTCGCGAAGGCGGTAGTTGGTCTTGCGGCGGCCGAGCCCGTGGGCCTCCACATAATCCTTGGCCGCCTCGATGGCCTCCTTCACGTCCATGCCGTTCAGGAAGCCCGAGTTGATCATCTTACCCTCTTTGGCGTCGAAACTCTGTTCGCTCACGTCCGCTCCTTCGATAAGAGGGATGATGGGAAGATTGAACTTCTTTGCGAAAGCGTAGTCGCGCGAATCGTGGGCGGGCACCGCCATAATCGCGCCGGTGCCGTAGCCCGCGAGCACATACTGCGACACCCAGATGGGTATCTTCTCGCCTGTGAGGGGATTTATGCCGTAAGAGCCTGTGAACACGCCTGTGACAGTCTTCGTCTCGGCGATGCGTTCGCGCTCTGTCTTTTTCCTGGATTCCTTGACGTATGCCTCCACGGCAGCTTTCTGCTCAGGGGTGGTGAGCTGGTCGACAAGTTCGCTTTCCGGGGCCAGCACCATGAAGGTGACTCCGAAAACGGTGTCGGCGCGTGTCGTGAAGATGGTAATAGGCAGATGCCTGTCGCCGCAGACGGTGTCGAACACCATCTCGGTGCCTTCGCTCTTGCCTATCCAGTTGCGCTGCATCTCCTTGAGGCTGTCGGACCAGTCGAGGCTGTCCAGCGAATCCAGGAGCCTGCCGGCATAGGCGCTCACGCGGAGCTGCCACTGCTTCATCTTGCGCTGCTCCACCGGGAAGCCACCGCGCACGCTGAGCCCGTCCTTAACCTCGTCGTTAGCCAGCACGGTACCTAAACCTTCGCACCAGTTCACCGATGTTTCTCCCTGATATGCAATGCGATAGCGCATCAGGATATCCGAGCGTTCCTGCTCGCTTGCAGCTGCCCAGGCCTCCGGCGTAACGTCGTCGTAACCCTCGGTTTCGAACTTTGCGATAAGCTCGTTTATGGGGCGGGCCTTGTCCATCGCCGGGTCGTACCAGCACTTGAACATCTTGATAAAAGCCCACTGTGTCCACTTGTAATAAGACGGATCGCAGGTGCGGAAGGACCTGTCCCAGTCGTAGGAAAAACCAATCCGGTCGAGCTGGCTGCGATAACGCGCAACGTTCTCGGTCGTGGTCTTCTCGGGATGCTGGCCGGTCTGGATTGCATACTGCTCCGCGGGAAGTCCGAAGGCGTCGTACCCCATCGGATGCAGCACCTCGAAGCCTTTCAGGCGCTTGTAGCGGGAGTAGATGTCGCTGGCGATGTAGCCGAGTGGATGTCCCACGTGAAGTCCCGCTCCCGAAGGATAAGGGAACATATCCAGCACATAGTATTTCGGCTTCGAGGGGTCCTCTGCGGCCTTGTACGTTTTCTCCGCAGCCCATTTGGCCTGCCACTTCGCTTCAATCTTCTTGAAATCGTAATCCATCTTATTTCTTCTTTTTCTTTTCCAGCCTGAATTCTACATAAACCGACATGCCGCTCTTGACCGGCTTGCCCGAGACTATGCCCGGCTTCCAGTCCGGCGAAGCCTCGATAACCCTCACGGCTTCGGCGTCCAGCCCGGGATCCGCACCGCGGACCACGTGCACGTCGCCCACATGTCCTTTTTCGTCTATGGTAAATTCCACCAGCACACGGCCCTGAATGCCGTTCTTCCTGGCGTAATCGGGATATTTCAAATATACGTACACCCATCTGCGCAGGAACGCCACCGGGTCGGAACTGCCGAAGAATGTCGGCCGCTTGTCGCAGTCGTAATAGGGTATGACCTTGTTTCTGCTCTCTTTTTCGATGGTCTCGCCGGGGTTGAACACCGGGGCGGGGCCGTTCGAAAGCTTTACCGCAAAATTGTAAATGTATTCCTGCTCCCTTGCGAGGTAGCCGTAATCCACGACCGACGGGAGGTCGCCCGGAGTGTTGTACTCGGGGTACATCCCTGAGGTAAACATAACGGAAGGAATCTCCTTTGCGTAGAACGCCCTGTGGTCGGAGGGGCAGGGTTCCGCAGTAACCAGTTTGGGATGCACGGGCTGCAGGCTATTCTCCAGCGCGAGTATGTACTGGTTCATGTCGGCGTTGGAGGCCGTATATGCGTAGAATCCGGTATTTCCGGTGCCCAGCATATCCAGGTTTATCATCGCGTCGATTTTGCCGGCGTCGCGGAACGACCTGTTAAGGAAGTACCAGGCTCCGGCGTTGCCCTGCAGCGATGAGCCGAAGGCCGCCACAATTACCGAACGGCCCAGCAGGGCCGAATTGGTCTGGAGGGTCTTTGCGAGCGACAGAAGCATAGCGAGCCCCGATGCGTTGCCGTTTGCGCCGGGATAGATGCGCGTCACGTCCTGCCCGTTGATGCTGAGGCTGCGCTCCCCCAGATTGTCGATGCGTGCGCCGATAACTATGTACCTGTCCTTGAGCTCGCGGTTGTAGCTCTGGATGACGCCCACCACATTAAAGGAGCGTAGAGTATCCCCTGCCGGCTGAAGCCGTCCGAAAGAACGGTCGTCGTTGGAATTGAGCATCTCCACTCCGCATTCCGATAGCTTTGCCGCGATGTATTCCGCCGCCAGGCGCTCGCCGTCGGTGCCCGCTCCCCTTCCCTTGAGTTCGGGAGAAGCCAGATACCCGACCGCGCTGCGGAGCGCTGCGGTGCTTTCGCCCTCGTAGAGCTCGCTGAAGTCCTGCGAAAAAGCGAAAACCGCCGAAAAAACCAGCAACAATATGGCGGCGAATCTTTTCATTCTATTCGTTTACAAGCACCCAGACATCGTCGGGGCAGAATTCTTCCGTCCTTATATGACGGAGCGATGCGTAGGCTTCGGCCAGCACGTCGGTGCCGCAGAGGCCCACGGCGGTAAAGCCGTTGTCGAAGGGGATATGCACGGTTTCGTAGCCCTTTTCGGAGGCGAAGCCCTCCATCTTTTCGATATTGCCTTCCTTGGAGAAAGCGCCCACCACCACATAGTAGCGGTACTTCAGGCCGCTTACCTGAAGCCCGCTCACATCTCCGGCGGGGATTATGGAACTGGGCAGTGCGGTTATCGAATCTACAATCCGGAGCGAATCCGCCATAGCCTGCCCTATAAGCTTGAGCGAGTCGAGCCTCGCCTGGTGCGCCGCCTCCTCCCTGAGGATGAGCTCGCGCTTCGCCGCGATTTCCGCCGATGTCGGCCTTCCCGCCAGCCGGCGGAACGCGTCGCACCCGGCGGCACTCAGCAGAACGGCCGCAAAACAGGCTGCAATTATGATCTTCCTAAGCATAACTTGCAAATATAAGAATTATTCCGGCTTCTCCTTGGAGAAGGCCCTCACAATTTTGCTCACCAGAGGATGCCTCACTATGTCCGAATCGCTGAAGAACACGGTGGACACGCCCTTGATGTTCTTTACCAGCTCGATGCCGCGCAGCAGTCCGGAATCCTCGCGGCGCGGAAGGTCAATCTGGGTGGCGTCGCCGGTTACTATGAACTTGGCGTTCATGCCCATACGGGTAAGGAACATCTTTAGCTGGCCGGTATTGGTATTCTGGGCCTCGTCCAGGATGACGCATGCCTTGTCCAGGGTACGTCCGCGCATATATGCCAGAGGAGCTATCTGGATGGTGCCGTTGGCCATGAAGTCCTGCAGTTTCTTGGGCGGAATCATGTCGCCCAGGGCATCGTAAAGCGGCTGCAGATACGGATCCAGCTTGTCCTTGAGGTCGCCCGGCAGGAAGCCCAGCCTCTCTCCCGCCTCGACTGCGGGCCTAGTGAGGATGATGCGCTTGACCTCGCGGTTCTTGAGAGCGCGCACCGCCAGGGCTATGGCGATATAGGTTTTGCCGGTACCGGCGGGACCTACCGCGAACACAAGGTCGCTGTCGAAATAGGCCTTTACCATCTTCTCCTGGTTGGCGTTGCGGGCCCGGATTGCCTTGCCGTCGGTGGTATGCACAATAACGGCGTTGCCGTGCTCCGCCAGAGCCGACGAATTGCTGCTGCCGCTGAAAAGGTCCTCCACATCGTAAACCGTAAGGTTCAGTTTGCGGTGACGCAGCTGCACCAGGGCTGCGAACTTCGCCACGAAGTCCTCGACCTGCTCCTGAGGGCCTTCGACAATGATGTCGTTACCCTTGTCCTTTACGTCCAGCGAAGGAAAATAAGTACAGAACTCATTCAGGATCCTGTTTCCTGCCCCGAGGATTTCCACGGGATTCACGTCCATCGTAATGGTTTTCTTCATTCTATTCCGGTTGTTTTGCGCACCCGTTCGAGTGTACGCATCATATTGTCGTAATCTTCGGTGTCCTTCCAGAGATGCCGTTTGCCGCGGTATTTCTCCACTTCCACCGTCATGTAATTGTCCGTCAATCTGCCGGGCAGGGTGCACCACAGGAAATGCAGTACAGGCTTGCCCACGCGGCATTCGCCGCTCACCTTGTTCCTCACTGCCGGCAGTTCCACCGCCAGTTCGAGCCGCGTATTCTTCGCGCTCATATTGCTCACCGCATTGCCCATCGAGTATATCACGGGCACTCCGGCAATAAAGCAGGTATCCTGCACCACGTGCGGGTGCGCCCCTATCACGGCGTCGGCCCCAAGCTCCACCAGCATCTCCGCCCACCGCTGCTGGCTTGCATTGTGCCTGAGCACATACTCCTCGCCCCAGTGCGGCAGCGCTATTATCAGGTCCGCCCCTGCGCTGCGGGCCCGCCTGAACTGCCCGGCCACCTCGTCCTCCTCCATCCTGGCCACCCTCGGGTAGGCACTAGAAGGGGCGATGTTGGTACCGTAGGTGAAATTCACCAGGGCTATCTTCAGGCCCTTGCAGAGCACAATCAGGGGGTTGTTCGCTTCGAACTCCGCCCTGTCGGCCCCGCTTCCCGCAAAAGGCACTCCCGAGTACCGTCCCAGCGTACGTGTAAGCCCTGCAGGCCCCTTGTCCAGGATGTGGTTGTTAGCAGTCAGCAGCACGTCCACTCCGGCACCGAGTATACTCTGCAGGTAGGAATCCGGGGCGGAAAAAGCCGGATAGCCCGTGTAAGGCTCTCCGGCTAGGGTAAACTCGGCGTTCGCTACGGCCATGTCGGCTCCGCTCAGAAGGGGCGTTATGTCCGACAGGAAAACGCTGTGGTCCCTGTCAAGCTGCTGGCGGTGCATCATCACGTCGCCTATGAACACGATACGCACGGTATCGCTTTTCACCGGGGACGGAATCGCCTGCGGCAGCAGTAACTGGAGTAAAAGGAACAGCAGGCTATTTGCCGAGATATGCGTTGTACTTGTCGAGTTTCTGCTTATACTCCTCCTCGGAACGGAAACGGAAGCAGGCGTTCTTGATATACTCAGCCATGCTCTTCTTGATTTCCTCGTCCTTGGAAATGCCGAACGCCTTCTCGAAAGGCTCGATGCACTTCTTGAGGGTTACCTCGAAGTCTCCGCCGGGGCCCATCAGACGGTCGTATGTCTTGTAATCCCTGATGTCGACCTTGGCGGCCTCGTCCTGAATTTCGACGGCACGGTTGTAATAGTACAGCGCGATGCCGATGTAGCCGTATTCGTAGTTGGGGTTGATCTCGGCGCACTTGGCGAAAGCGGCAAGGCCTTCCTCGACCTGTCCGAGCTTGATGCGGGCGTCACCCTCCACATAGTAGAGAGATGCGTTGTTGGGCTCGTTCTTCTTTGCAGCGTCGATGAGTTCGAAGAGCCTGTTGACATCTCCGCCGGTAGTCATGTAGTGATTGATGAGGGAGATGAGGATGCTCTGGCTCTGGGGGAACATCTTGAAGCCCTTCTCCAGATAGTTGACCTTTGCGATGGTGTCGTTGCGCATCATTGCAAGTTCTGCAAGCTTTGCGAACGCTTCGCCGTCCTTGTTGTAGTATCCCTTGTCAACGCTCTCGTTGAAGAGTTTCTCGGAACGCCTGATAAGATTGGGCTTGGCCTCTTCCTTTGCCTTGGGAATGGCAAGGTAAGCCGTTAGGGCCGCATTGTAGATGGAGTTGGTGTCGAGCACTGCGTAGGGTTCCTTTGCAGATGCGCGGGCGGCAGCCTCGAAGTACTTGGAAGCGTCCGTAAACTTCTCGAAGCGGTATGCGTTGTAGGCATCGTCGATGTACTTTTCGCTGATGTCCTTGATGGCCGCATTGATCTGCTTTGTCTTCTTGTGCTTCACGTCCACCTCACCGGCCTTGACGTATGCCTTGAGGGCGCGGTCGAGAACATCGCGGTACAGGGGCTTGGTGACTTCCATGATTTCGAGCACACCCTTGGGCGAATAGTAGTAGTTGACCGTCTGGTACTGCTTGCGGGTATATTCCTGGCCCTGGATCATGACCTTCTTGGTGGAATAGCACTTTTCCTTTGCCATGACCACCGTCAGCTCGGCCTCGGATGCTCCGAGCCAACCGCTCTTCTGGGGAGCGTAGTAGGCGTTCATATAGGCCTGGCCGAGTTTGAGCCAGGTGTCAACCTTGGTTGCCTTCTTGGGATCTTCAGATACTTTCTTGGCTGCTTCTACATCCGCTTTGGCCGCAGAAAGGCTCTTGCCTTTGGGCTGCTGGGCCCGTGCAACCGTAACAGACGCCACGAGGGCGATTACCAAAAGAATTTTTTTCATAATCTTGATTTTATTCGTTTGTGTTATTATTGTCCTGTTCTGCAGTTTCCGTGCCAGCCTCCTCTTCGGGGGCGTCTTCCTCGCTCTTGGAAACCACGCTGATGGCGGCGATGCTGTCGCCCTCGCGCAGGTTGATGAGCTTGACTCCCTGGGTTACGCGGCCGGCCACCTTGATGCCGTCCACGGCCAGGCGTATGGTAAGGCCGGACTGTGTGATTATCATGAGGTCGTCGTTGGCCGTCACGTTCTTGATGGCCACGACGTTGCCCGTACGTTCTGTGATGTTGAGAGTCTTGACACCCTTGCTGCCGCGGTGAGTGGCGCGGTAGTCCTCCGGATCGGAGCGCTTGCCGAGGCCGTTCTCGGAAACCACCAGCACGGTGTGTTCCGCGGCATCCTCTGCCTTGGGATCATAAGTGATGACGCCCACGACCTCGTCGTTTTCGCCCAGGGTGATGCCCCTCACGCCGGAAGCGCCGCGGCCCATAGCGCGGAGTTCGTCTTCCTCGAAGCGCACGCAGCGGCCGTCGCGGGCTGCGATCATAATCTGCTCGCTGCCGTTGGTAAGCACCGCGTCAAGCAGCTCGTCGCCTTCGCGGATGGTCAGAGCGATGATCCCCTTGTTGCGGCTGCGCTTGTTGGAGTAGTCGGTGAGGGTGGTCTTCTTGATGACGCCCTTGCGGGTGACAAGCGTCACGAAGTGGCTGTCGGTGTATTCCACGTCCTCTATCTTCGCGGCGTTCAGGTAAGTCTTGATGGTGTCGCCCTGCTCGATGGGGAGCATGTTCTGCACCGCACGGCCCTTGCCTGCGCGCTGGCCTTCAGGCAGCTCGTAGACCTTGAGCCTGTAGCACATGCCCTTCTGGGTAAAGAAGAGCATCGTGGAGTGCATGTTGGCCACATAGATATGCTCGATGAAGTCCTCGTCGCGGGTGCTTCCGCCCTTCTTGCCGGTGCCTCCGCGCGCCTGGGTGCGGAACTCGGTGAGCGCAGTGCGCTTGATGTAGCCGAGGTGCGAGATGGTGATTACCACGTCCTCGTCGGCGTAGAAGTCCTCGGGATTGAATTCCTCGGCGCTGAGGGTGATTTCGCTGCGGCGGGCGTCGCCGTACTTAGCCTTCATCTCCTGGCACTCGTCCTTGATTATCTGCATCTGGAGCTCCTCGCTGCCGAGAATCTCCTTGCAGTGGGCTATGAACTTCTCCAGCTCGTCGTATTCGGCCTGCAGTTTGTCGCGCTCGAGGCCGGTGAGCTGGCGCAGACGCATCTCTACGATTGCCTGGGCCTGTTCGACGGTGAAGCCGAACTTATCCACCAGGCCGTCGCGGGCCTCGTCCACGTTCTTGGAAGCGCGGATGTGGGCGATTATCTCGTCGATGATATCGATGGCTTTGAGAAGGCCTTCCAGAATGTGGGCGCGCTTCTCGGCCTTGTCGAGTTCGAATTTTGTGCGGCGCAGAATCACCTCGTGGCGGAAATCTACGAAGTTGGAGATGATTTCCTTGAGTGTGAGGGTGCGCGGACGGCCCTTGACCAGCGCCACGTTGTTGATGGCAAAGCTGGACTGCAGCGGAGTGTACTTGAAGAGGGTGTTGAGCACCACGTTGGTGTTGGCGCCCATCTTCACGCGGAAAATCACGCGCACTCCCTCGCGGGAGGACTCGTCGTTCATGTAGGAGATGCCCTCGATCTTCTTGTCTTCGACCATCTGCGCGATGCGCTCGAGCATTTCCTTCTTGTTCACCATGTAAGGGATCTCGGTGACCACGATGGTCTCCTGTCCGCGGTCGTTCACCTCGATGTCGGTCTTTGCGCGAATGACCACGCGGCCGCGGCCGGTGGTGTAGGCGTCCACGATGCCCTGCTTGCCCATAATGATGCCGCCCGTCGGGAAGTCGGGACCCTGGATGTGCTCCATGAGGCCCTCGACGTCGATGTCGGGATTGTCGATGTAGGCGCAGATGGCATCGCAGCACTCGCCCAGGTTATGGGGAGCCATGTTGGTGGCCATACCCACCGCGATACCTGCGGAGCCGTTCAGCAGCAGGAGCGGCAGTTTGGTGGGAAGCACGGTGGGCTCGGTGAGCGAATCGTCGAAGTTGTTGGTCATGTTAACCGTATTCTTGTCGAGATCGCCGAGAACGTCTTCCGATATCTTTTCGAGCTTTGCCTCGGTGTAACGCATTGCAGCGACAGGGTCGCCGTCCATGCTGCCGAAGTTGCCCTGGCCCTTCACGAGCGTGTAGCGCTGGTTCCAGGGCTGGGCGAGACGCGCCATCGCGTCGTATACGCTGCTGTCGCCGTGAGGATGGAATTTACCGAGAACCTCACCGACGATACGTGCCGATTTCTTTGTCTGGCCGGAGAAACTGAGCCCCAGCCCGTCCATTCCGTAAAGCACCCTGCGCTGCACCGGCTTGAGGCCGTCGCGCACGTCGGGGAGTGCACGGGAAACAATCACGGACATCGAATAGTCGATGTACGCGCTGCGCATTTCGTGATCTATTTCAACGGGCTCTATAAAGCCTTGGGTTTCTTCGGGAATGATTACCTCTTCGTTGTCCATATCTTTCAATTACATAATCACGCAAATATAACAAATTTATCCGATATTTTCACTACTTTTGCGGCAGTAATTATGAAGTTTTCCCAAGATTTTTGCGACATTCTTTCTTTCGCCCGCGAAGAGGCGATGAGAACCGGCTGTACGGAGGTTTCGGCGGACCATCTGATGCTGGGAATGCTGCGCAATTCCGCCTGCGGAGCGGCCGCGATCCTGGCCGCCGGGGGCATCGATCCGCAGGAACTTAAAAAGCGCATCGACGCGGCCCTTTTCCACAGGGAAGCCATCCCCTACGAGATGGCGGATTCGGTGCGTCCGGGACCCCAGGGCGACGCCGCCATCAACCTTGCGGTCGCCGAGGCTCAGAAAGACGACGCCGGCGAGGTGGGAGCACTGCATCTGTTGCGCGCCCTGCGCCAGATGCACGGACCCGTATGCTCGGGAATGCTTCGCGAAGCGGCCATCAGCGCATCCTCCCCTTCCGGGCCCGACACAAAAGAATACACTCCCCGCGAGGACGAAATAAACCGCCTGCTGGGAGCGTTTCCTGTGAGTACGGGAATAAAGAGCTGAGCCCCTATTCCGAAAGCTTGTCCATGACCAGTTTTACGAGTTCCCTAACGCGGGGCTTGTAATCGGTGTTGGCATCCTTGAGATAGCGGTGCGCGATGGCGCAGCACACAGTGATGGCGTCGTGGCCGAGCTTGCGGGCCATACCTGCCAGCGCCGAACCTTCCATCTCGAAGTTGGTGATCTTGTAACCCTTGAATTCGAATTTCTCGAAGTCCTCGAGCATGTTGGGCATTGCGAGACCCTGGCGCACTACGCGTCCCTGAGGGCCGTAGAAGCCCGATGCAGCCACCGTCATACCCTTAACCGTGTAGGGTTCGAAGAGGTCGATGAGGCGCTGCGAGGCGCGTACGAAATAGGGATCCGGCAGATGCTTGGCCCAGTGCACCGACTTCTTGAAGGCTTCCTCGAAGTCGAGCAGCGCGATTTCGTCGCGGCCTTCGTACCAGTTCATAAGGCCGTCGCAGCCCACCGAAATGTGGCTCAGGATGAACGAGCCGAGTGGAATCTCGGGCTGGATGGCGCCGCAGGTGCCGATACGCACCAGCGTGAGCGTCTTGTGCTCGGGCTTGACCTCGCGGGTCTTGAAGTCCACGTTCGCAAGGGCGTCGAGCTCGGTGGCGACAATGTCGATATTGTCGCACCCGATGCCGTGCGAAACTGCCGTCATACGCTTGCCGTGATAATGTCCGGTGCAGAACGCAAATTCGCGGGACTGGCCCTTTGCCTCCACGTCCTCGAAGAGGGCCTCGAACATTTTCACCCTTTCGGGATCGCCGAACAGGACGACGGTGTCCGCAAGTTCTTCGGGCTTGATGTGAAGATGGAATACGGAACCGTCTCCGTTGATTATCAGTTCAGATTCAGGAATTCTCATAATGTATTGGTTTTTAGTGTTTTTTCTTTGCGGAACGAAGCCTCGAAGCGCTCCTTACCAGGAGCTCGTCGGCAAGTATGGACCTTGCCGCGAGGATATCGAGTATAATTGCCACGGCGGGCAGCACGGTCGCTATGCCGAAGGTGCTTTTATCGGCGGCGGAGAAGTAGTCCACCCCTATCCAGACCTGAAGGCCCAGAAGTATCAGTGCGGCCAGCACCGCAGTGCGCATCTGGAAAATCCGGTGCCGGTAGACGGTGAGCGCCAGGAACTCGAGCGCCAGCGCCACCGACGACAGCACCACGAAAGCAGTCCTGTCGAAACCGAGCACGACGAAAAGCACCGCCACGAATGCCAGTGCAAGATAAAGGGTCTGTACTCTCTGCCACATTACTGACGTGCATTAAATCTTGCGAGCACGCTGGCCTCATAGGTCTTGGAGACCGGCAGCGCGTTCGCGGTTTCTATGCCCAGGTCGATATAGTAACCCTCCTTCTGGCGGGTAAGCGTTTCGATCCTGGACAGGTTCACAATGTATTTGCGGTGGCAGCGCACCAGGTCGCTCCCCGCGAAGCTCTCCTCCACCGTCTTAAGGCGGCAGCGGAGCATATACTGTTTGACTTCGCCGTTGTTGTCGGCGTACCACACCTTGATGTAGTTGTCGTCCGATTCTATGAAGAAAATGTTGCGCAGGCGCACCGACAGCTTCATGTCGCCGTCGTTGTCGAACAGGGTGATGATCTGCTCGTCCTGGGGGGCCGGGAAGCTGTCGCTCACCACGTCGCCCATGTTCATAAGGCGGATGATGTTGGCCCTGTCCTTGATGACGAAGTGGAGGGCCACCAGCAGATATGCAGCCCCGATGGTGAGGAGGCCGTAAAGGAAGGCCTCCAGGAAGATCTGCCAGAAGCCACGGAAGTCTATGCGGATTACGCCGGTGGTAACCAGCGAAGCCACGATGAGCGGCATCAGCAGCAGGACGCTGCCAATACCGGCGAACACCGACGACGACGGCTGCTGGCCGCCGTTCTCCGCTGGCTTCTTGTTGTTGTCTTTTACCATCAGGATAAACTTTGCGTAGGCAAAGATAACGAAAAAATGCTATATTTGCATTCCCTAATAACCGGCAGTATGGACAAACGCGTAGCAGTAACCGGGCTCGGTGTGGTTTCGTGCATCGGAAACGATGTCCCCACGTTCTGGGCCAACCTCAGGAAAGGGGTTTGCGGTATCGATTATATAAATGAATTTCCCACCGACGGATTCAAGGTAAAGATTGCGGGCAAGGTCCGCGACTTCCATCCCGAGAACTACGGAATGGACGCACCCTTCATCCGCAAGCAGGCCATGTTCACCATCTACGGCATGGCATCGGCCTGGCAGGCCATGAAGGACGCCGGCCTTGTCAGCGGCGAGAACATCGCCCCCGAGGAGCTCGGCACCATTGTGGGCTCCGGAGTGGGAGGATTCGACGTGATTATCCCCGAGGTAAACAAACTCTACGAAGACCCCACCGGACAGTGGATCTCTCCCCTGTTCATCCCCACGATGATAGCGGACATGGCCTCCGGCCAGATAGCCATAAAATTCAACGCGCAGAACAGCTGCCTCAACATCCAGACCGCCTGCGCAACCTCGTCCCATTCACTCGGAGAGGCCTACCGCAGCATCCGTCACGGCTATGCCACGGCGATGATTGCAGGCGGCAGCGAGTTCGCCTGCGTTCCCCTGGGGCTTGCCGGATTCGCCAACTGCAAGGCGCTCACGACTGCACCCGATCCCAAACACGCCTGCCTTCCCTTCAACAAGGACAGGGCCGGTTTCGTGATGGCCGACGGCTCCGCCGTTCTGGTTCTTGAAGAATGGGAGCACGCAGTCGCACGCGGTGCGCACATCTACGCCGAGATGGTGGGTTACGGCAGCACCTGCGACGCCTACCACGCCACGGCTCCGCGTCCCGACGGAAGCACCCAGGCACGCTGCATCAAGATTGCGCTCGACCAGGCCGGATTCGACCCCGAAAAAGACAGTGTCTACATCAATGCGCACGGCACAGGCACCTACTACAACGACGTTGCCGAAACCCGCGCCATAAAGATTGCCATGGGCGAAGACGCCGCCCGCAGGGCCCACATTTCCTCTACCAAGAGTATGCACGGCCACATGTTCGGCGGAACCGGCGCCGCGGAGGCCGTAGTCACCGTCCTGGCCCTCCAGGAAGGCCTCATCCCTCCCACCATCAACCTCGACAACCCCGACCCCGACTGCGACCTGGATTATACCCCCAACGCCGCAAAAAAAGCTGATGTCAATCTTGGCATCAGCAATTCATTCGGCTTCGGCGGTCACAACGCTTGCATCGCGTTCCGTAAAGTATAAGCCGCCGCGCGCTGGCCTAGCGAGGAAGGCAATGCCGGGGTGGGCTCCCCTTGCGGGACGCACCACGGCCCTTTGCCTGACGCGGAAGGAAAGGCGGCGTTATTCTTCGCCGGCTTCCTTGAGGCGCTCGGCGTTCTCGGCGACCTGAAGCTGCTCGATACACTCCTGGATATCCCCGTTCATAAAAGCGGGCAGGTTGTACATCGTCCAGTTGATACGGTGATCGGTAACCCTCGACTGAGGATAGTTGTAAGTACGGATTTTTGCGGAGCGGTCGCCCGTGGACACCATGGTCTTACGCTTGGCGGCAATGCCGTCCAGGTACTTCTGGTGTTCCATATTGTAGAGACGGGTACGCAACTCTTCCATTGCACGCTCCGTATTCTTGATCTGCGAACGCTCCTCCTGGCACTGCACCACGATTCCCGAAGGGATATGGGTGAGGCGGACGGCGGAATAGGTGGTATTGACCCCCTGTCCGCCCGGGCCGGATGCGCAGAAAAGATCCTTGCGGATATCCGCGGGATTAAGCTCGATGTCGAACTCGCCGGCTTCCGGGAAAACCGCCACGGAAGCGGCCGAGGTCTGGATTCGGCCCTGAGTCTCGGTCTGGGGCACTCGCTGCACGCGGTGCACGCCGGACTCGTACTTCATGAGGCCGTAGACGCCGTCGCTGCCGCTGAGCTTGAAAACCACCTGCTTGAAGCCGCCGGAGGTTCCCAGCGTCTGGTCGGTGACTTCCAGCTTCCAGCCCTTGGACTCGGCATAATGCTGATACATGCGGAAGAGGTCGCCCGCAAAGATTGCGGCCTCGTCGCCGCCGGTGCCGCCGCGGATTTCCACAAGGGCATTCTTGCCGTCGTCGGGATCCGCAGGGATGAGCAGGAGCTTGATATTCTGCTCCATGTCGGGAAGCGCCGCCTCGATTGCGGAGATTTCCTCCTTTGCCATGTCGCGCAGGTCCTCGTCCTTCTCGGTCTGGAGGATTTCGCGGGCGGAGGCTATATTGTCCAGCATCTTCTTGTACTCGAGACCGGCCTTGATAATGGGCTCAAGTTCCTTGTAATCCTTGTTCAGCTGCACATACTTCTTCATATCCGACATCACGTCCGGGCTCGAAAGCTGGGCCTGGAGCGACGCGAACTTGTCCTGTAGGGAAAGAACTTTCTCGAGTAACTTGGTATCTGCCATCACTTAATCTTTTTAATGTAGCACCTGCGGCGCATATAGGGCTCGTGCTCGTAGCTGTTCCAGATGTTCACCGCACTGTTGCTCTCAATCTGGGGGTTGGAGATGCCCCAGCGCATGCCCACCTTGATGGCACGGTCGCCCATCTCGCGGTAGTAGACCGCGCTCACGCCCTTGTTCTGCCACTCGGGCACGGCACCGTTTATCATGAGGTCGGTGGTTTCGAAATTGTGCATCGCGCGGAGCAGATGTATCCATCCGAAGGGGAACAACTTGCCTTTTGCCTTCTGCAGGGCCCAGCTCATGAAGGGGAAGGAAATGGCGAAGGCCACGATGTCGTCGTTCTCGTCGAGCAGCAGCACACTGGCCTTGTCGTTGATGAAACGCCTCACGGAAGCTGCTTCCTGCTCGATTTCCTTCTCGGTGAAAGGAATGAAATTATAGACGGCCTCGGAGAACGAATCGCTGTAGAGGCGGAAGAACTTCTTGACCATCTCGGGGTCCTTCTTGAGTTTGTCCAGGCTGCCGAAGTGCAGGTTGTAGCGCTGGATAACTATATTGGCCACGCGGCGGGCCTTCTCGGGCACACCGTGGTTCGCGACCATCTTGTACTGGATCCAGTCGCACTCCTTTTCGAAGCCCAGATGCTCCAGGAGGTCGTTGTAGTAGGGGTAATTGTACAGGCAGTTGAAGGGCGGGATGTTCTCGTAGCCCTCGACCAGCATACCCTGCTTGCCGAGCGTATTGTAGTAGAGAGGGCCGTGGATGGTGTCCATGCCCTGGTCCTTGGCCCAGGTCTCGGCCGCCACAATGAGCATATGGGCGACATCGAGGTCGTTGATGCAGTCGAACCAGCCGAAGCGCACGCACTTTTTGCCGTAACGCTCGTTGTAGCGGGGGTTGATCATGGCGCAGATACGCCCCACGACCTTGTTGCCGTCGGTTACCATCCACATCTTGTGGGTGCAATACTCCAGAGCCGCATCCTTGGTAAGGTTCTTCACCTCCCAGTTATGGATGGCCGGCACATACTGCGGGCATCCCTTGTAGAGCTGATCCGGGAAGCGTACGAAGCGCAGGAGGTCCTTCGCGTCATTGACTTCGATTAAACGGTAATTAGTCATACTGCCAGTTTTAGTACAGACTGCAAAGATACAAAATTCATTTGACAATTCCACACACAACCGCCTGCGCGCATACGCATCCGAAGACCGCGGGCAGATAGCTCACCGTGCCCACATTGCTCTTCTTGTTGCGGCCCTCTTCCAGCACCACGGCATCCCTGTCCGGTTTTTCCTCGGAATAGACGGCAAGGAATCCGCTGCTGATGCCGAGCCGGTGCAGGCGCTTTCGCAGCTGGTGTGCGAGGGGGCATTCGCGGGTTTGGGAGATGTCGGCGAGGCGCACCCTGGTGGCGTCGGTCTTGGCCCCCGAGCCCATCGAGCTCACGAGGCGCAGGCCGTTCTTCAGGCACCACTGGATAAGTGCTATCTTGGGGCTGAGCGTATCGATGGCGTCCACCACGAAATCGGGCCTGAACCCGCCCAGGAGGGCGTCTATATTCTCTTCGCAGATGTATTCGGGGATGATGTCCACGGCTGCCGCCGGGTTGATGTCGCGGATACGCGCCGCGACGGTTTCGCATTTCCCGCGGCCTACCGCGGAATGCAGCGCGGGCAGCTGGCGGTTGATGTTGGATGCCTCCACCACGTCGGCATCCACAAGGATGATATGGCCCACGGAACTGCGGGCGAGCATTTCGGCAGCGGCGCCTCCCACTCCCCCGACGCCCACGATCAGCACGCTGGCCGATTCGAGCCGGGCAAGCCCTTCTTCGCCGAAGAGCAGGGCGGTGCGTTCCTGCCAGGGTTCCATCAGATAATCTCTATCTGGCAGGAAGCCATGGTTTCGAGGGCCGCCTTGTGCTTATCCGGAGTCACTCCTGCACAGCAGGCAGCATTCACCTTAATATCGGCGTCCTCATACAGGGCAGCCTTGCTTATGAGCACGTTGGAAACCACGCAGATATCCGTGCAGAAGCCGCAGAATTCGACTTCGAGGGGTTTCGGAAGTCCCAGAAGAAGGTCGCGCAGTTCGAAGGAACCGAAGGTTGGCTTTGCGATGAAACGCACGTCCTTAATGCCTTCGGCGGCCTTCAGCAGCACGGGGCTCACCTTCCAGCCGTCGCTGCCGCGCAGGCAGTGCGGAACCGGCAGCTTTGCGCCCTCACGCGTCTGCATATAATTCTCGCTGTGGGTATCCTGGGTGAAGACCAGCAGGTCGAAATCCTTCTTTGCGATACGCTCCGCAATGTGCGGAACGGCGGCCTGCGCCTCTTTGCTTCCGAGCGCCCCGTCGATAAAATCGTTCTGGGCGTCTATGACTACCAATACTTTCATAATCAAATGGATAAGTTATGCCAATGGGGGCCGAAACGTTCAAAGGCCGCGCGGTCCAGAGCCTCACGGTCGTCGGGATGCGCTATGCTTATGAGCAGTTTGGCGCGTTCCTGCAGCGACTTGCCGTAGAGGTCCACTGCGCCGTATTCGGTGACCACCCAGTGGGCGTCAGCGCGAGGAGTAACCACTCCGGCCCCGGGATTAAGGACGGGAACGATCTTGTTCTTGCCCTTGAGCGTGCGGGACGCGAATGCGGTGATGCTCTTGCCGCCTTCGCTCATTACCGCGCCGCGCACGAACTCCAACTGTCCGCCGGTGCCCGAGAAAATGCGGGTGCCGATGCTGTCGGCGCTGATCTGCCCGGTGAGGTCCACCTCCGTAGCGGAGTTGATAGCCTTCATATGCGGGTTCTGGGCTATTACAAAGGGGTTGTTGACGTATTTTATGTCGCGCATCAGCACGTCGGGATTGTCGTCGATAAAGGAATAGACATCCTGCGAGCCGAGCAGGAACGAAGCTACCACCTTGCCGGTGTCTATCTTCTTGCAGGCGCCGTTTATTACGCCTGCCTTGATAAGGCGCAACAGTCCGTCTGCAAACATTTCGGTATGAAGACCGAGGTTCTTATGCCCGCCAAGTTGGGCCGCCAGGGCATTGGGCAGCGCACCGATTCCCATCTGGATGCAGTCGCCGTCCTCCACCAGCGCAGCGCAGTTCTTGCCGATAATGACCTCGGTGGGAGTAGGCTCCGCGAAGTCCTTGGTAATGAGCGGCGTATCGTCCTGCACCAGATAGTCGAACCGGTCCAGGCTGAGAAGGTCGCCGTGGGCATAGGGCACGTGGGGGTTCACCACGCCTATCACCAGGTCGGCAGATTCCACCGCCGCCACGCTGCAGTCCACGGAGGTTCCCAGCGACACGCGCCCCTGCGCATCGGGCAGCGAAACCTGCACCAGAGCTGCTCCAAGGTGGATATAACCCTCGCGATAGAGCTTCTGGCTCTCGCCAAGATGAACCGGCAGATAATCCGCCCATCCGGCATTTACGTTGGCCCTCACGTTGGGCCCCACGAAGAATCCCTGCTCGAAGAAAATGCCCGCATAGCGCTCCTCGCTGTAGGGGGCGGGACCTTCGGTGTGGAAATGGTGGAAATGCAGGTCGCGCACATCTCCCGCGTCGGCCCTGCGGCAAAGGGCCGCTATCAGGCAATGGGGAACGCTGGCAACGCTGCTGAGGTGTATATGGCTGCCGGACTTGATGTGGCTTACAGCCTCGTCCGCACTGACATACCGGATTTCTTTCATTTTTGCTAATTTTGCACAAAAATAGGAAAAATCTTATGCATACCAAAGAAGAAAAGCTGGAAGCTTTCGGCCGCGCGCTCGACATTATGGACACACTCCGGCAAAAATGCCCCTGGAATGCAGCCCAGACCGTGGAGAGCCTGCGCCCGATGACCGTGGAAGAGGTGTACGAACTCAGCGACGACGTGCTTCGCGCGGACTGGAACGGGCTCGAGAAGGAACTCGGCGACGTGCTGCTGCACATTATCTTCTATGCAAAGATTTCCGAAGAACTCGGCCGTTACGACATTGCGGACATAATCAACCGCCTCTGCGAGAAAATGATTTTCCGCCATCCCCACGTGTTCGGCGACGGCTCCCCCGAAGGGCTCACCGAAGAGGAAGTTGCCGCGGCCTGGGAAAAGATCAAAACCAAGGAAAAAGGCGGCAACAGCACCATTCTGGGCGGGGTTCCCAAGAGCTTCCCGCCGGTGCTCAAGGCCTACGCGATGCAGGACAAGGCCCGCGCCGTGGGCTTCGACTGGGAGAAGAAGGAAGACGTCTGGCCCAAGGTGGAGGAAGAGCTGCAGGAAGTGCATGAAGCCATCGCCGAAGGCTCCCGGGACCATATCGAAGAAGAGTTTGGCGACGCGCTCTTCGCGCTGGTCAACGCAGCGCGCCTCTACGGAGTGGATCCCGGCGTAGCCCTGGACCGCACCTGCGAAAAGTTCCGCCGCCGCTTCACCTATCTCGAGCAGCAGACTCTCGCGAAGGGACTCGACCTTAAAAAGATGTCCCTCGCCGAGATGGATGCCATCTGGGACGAGGGAAAATCCAAAGGTCTGTAAGAAAGCCTACAGCAGCGGCTGCAGGTACTCCCCTATGCGGTCGAGCCAGGTGTAGCTGCCGGTGCCGGGCGAGGCATGGCGCTGAAAGCAGTGGCCGCGCAGCGCAAGTGTATGGAGCTCGCTCTGGATGCCCATCGCGCGCATCTTTTCCCAGGTTTTCACCGAATTCATCGCAGCCCAGGTATCATCATCGCCGTGAATCAGCAGCATAGGAGCGGTATCCAGGTCGAAATTGAACTCAGGAGCCAGCACGTCGCCGTCCTCGTTACCGCCGTGGGTATTCGTTTCAACCAAACCGTCGGTAAGCGCGTAGGCGGGATAAATGCCGATGCCCCACTGCACCTTGCAGGAGACGGTCTTGTCGATCTTGTCGATGGCCAGATAGCTGTTCTGGCGCGAGGAAGTCACTCCCATAAGGGTGAGATGGCCTCCGGCCGACGAGCCCATGATGCCTATCTTGTCCGGGTTAAGCCCGCGGGAGGCCGCTTCGCTGCGAACTATACGGATGGTACGCTGGAGGTCCTGCCATGCTGTAGTATGCTTTGCCAGAGGTGCCTTGGGACGGGGGCAGCGGTACTTCAGGGTAACCACAGTCACGCCCATCGCGTTCAGATAACGCCTTGCGGGAGCCACCTCAAAGTCCTCGGGCTTGTTTTCCATATAGCTGCCGCCGGAATAAATAATCTGGATGGCGTCGCTCTTGCGCACCGCAGGAATATGCCACTCGATGTAGGGCTTGTTCTGATGCTCCTGGAAGTCGGGAATCCTGCCTTCCGGCCAGATGTCCTCGCGGATTACCTCGGCGCGGTCTTCGTCGCTGGTAAAGCGGTCCATAAGCTTCACTTCCGGCTCCACAGGGCCGAAGAAACCCACCTGTGTCATGAACTCCACCGCCCTTTCGAAGCCGTAGCATCCGTGGGCCTTGCCCGGGTACAGATGCAGTTCTGCAGGTATGTGCATACGCCTGAGCTGGCGGTAGACCTGGGTTGAGCCGTTGGGTGAATAAGGATCGAGTCCACCGTGATGGAAGCTGATCGGACAGGTATGGCCGTCGAACTTGAACAGGCTGCTCACGGTAACGTCCGGGCCGTAACCCTGGCGGGTGGCGCGGGAGCCCTTGTCGGCATCCGAAGTCACGTATGCGGGGGCGTGCGCTACCGCTATATTAATATGGCAGGGAGTGTCGTCTATTGCATCCACCTTTTCGTATGCCGGAGTTTCGGAGCAGGTTGCCAGCAGAAGCGTCAGGTGACCGCCCGCAGACATGCCCACGGCACCGATTTTCTCGGGATCGTAGCCGCGCTTGGCAGCCTGGCTGCGCACCAGTTTGACTGCCCTCTGGCCGTCTTCCCAGGCACTCTGGTAGAAGGGCAGGCCTTTCGGACGCGGAGTGCGGTAGACCAGGCTCACGCACTGCACGCCCTTCGCCGCCAGCTGCTCGTGCCAGAGGTCGATGAGCTTCATGTCGCAGGTGTTGTTGTAGCCGCCTCCGGAGATTAGGATCATGCAGGTACCGTTGAAGTTGGCGGGTTTTTCGAACCACTCCAGATAAGGCATGCGATATTTGTCGGGCTTGAACCCGGGGGCCTTGGACTCGGAAGTCATTGCCGCAATCTGCTCGGGCTGGGCGTCGGGCATGGCCTTTTTGGGCCACAGCGGCTGACGCTCGAGGCCGGCGAGCGGGAGGCTGCATAGCAGCAGCGCAAATACTAAAAGTCTTTTCATTGTGCTCTAGAGCTTGACTTTGACAACAATCTTGTGGATGTGCACCGGCTTGTCGATGGCGATGCAGGGCTTGTGCAGGTCAGAGGGGAAGAGTATCACCCAGTGCTTGCGGTCTGCAAGGGCTGCACGCTCGTCGTGCGAGGCTGCGCCGAAGAACTCGATGTCCTTGACGGGGTCGTAGTCGCTGAGCCTTTCGGTTGCCGCGTCGATGGGAGCAATCCAGATGTTCTCGGCACCTTCCAGAATCAGCTGAATGTCGGCGTAATCCTTGTGTGCCTCGTACTTGCCCTCCGCGCGGGAATCGTATTCCGAAACTGCCGCGAAGCTGTGCGCGGTAATCTCGTGACGCCCTGCGGGCAGGCTGTCCAGGTCGGGACGCTTCAGGAATTCGGCCGCTGCGGCCCATTCTTCGGGATTGTTCTTAAGCTGTTCCGCAAGCTGTGCGGCATCGTTCTCCTCCGAAAGAGGAAATGCGGCCCAAATCTGAGCCAGTTCTTTAGTGTCAATCATATATGTGTTCTTTCACGAATTGAATAGACTTGAAAAATACTTCGGAGCCCTTGTCGCAGTTTACGCTGTTGATGCTGTGGCCGTAATACTCGTAGATATGGCATTCCACGGTCTTCTGGCCGGCCTTTTTGAGAGCCTTCTCGAAGTTCAGCGCCTGGGTGTAATGCACCAGCGGGTCGCATGTTCCCTGGTACAGCTGCACCGCCACCTGACGTTTCTTGGGAACGAGATTGACCGGCGAGAATTTACGAAGTTGGCGAATCTTACCGTCGTGGAAGTAGCGCTGCATTGCCGGCGAGGGGCCGTCTTTCCAGTACTTGAGCTCGCTCACCAGGTCGTAGGGACCCGCCCAGCCCGCAAGCACCTTGGCGTCGGGTTCGGTCATAGCCATCATAGCGGACAGGTGGCCGCCGGCGGAATGTCCGCAGAAAGCGAGATGCCTGGTGTCCAGGTTGTACTCCGCGGCATGGTCGCGCAGGTACTGCACCGCATCGTGAAGGTCCTGCATGGTCACCGATATGGTAGCGTCCGTCTGGCCCTCCAGCGAATACTGGATGCTCACCCCCGCGAGTCCGCAGTATTTTGCGATATACTTGAGCTTGGGTACGAATCCCCTGGGATGGCCGCTGCGCCAGCCTCCGCCGTGAATGTGGCAGACCACCGGGGCGGGACCGTCGACACCGACCGCCCTGCAGATATACATTACCAGCTTGCGGTCGGGATAGGTCTTGTAGACCACCTCCTC
Organism: Bacteroidales bacterium; assembly: GCA_017617495.1. Classification (GTDB taxonomy): domain Bacteria; phylum Bacteroidota; class Bacteroidia; order Bacteroidales; family UBA932; genus Cryptobacteroides. The sequence continues at coordinate 71,786 of JAFZWD010000050.1, read as the reverse complement.
GCAAGGCACGTCTGCGATGGATTCCTCGGTAAAGAAGGGTTCTCCCTTGTAGGGTTCAAAGAAGCCCTCGGGCTTTGCTCCGTCCAGCAGCGCGGTAACTTTTTTGTCGGCCTTCCAGCTGCCGTCCGCCTGCTGGGTGAGGCTTACTCCGTAGCGGCTGGGAGCCTTCTTTTTCTTTGCGTTCTGCCCTGCCGCGACCGTGGCCGCCAGGGCGAGAATCAGCAGTATTGCGAGAATGCGTCTCATTTCTTGGGCCTGCGAAGGATGAAGTAAACCGCGATGCTCGCCACCGACACTCCTATCATCACCCAGGGGATGATGCTCTGAGGCAGATGGAAGCCGATCTTATCCACGCAGATGTAGGTGGTGCAGATGCCTGTCATGAACGCCGCAGGCAGCAGGGTAATCAGGTACCAGAGGCCCTCGCGGTGCTTGGTAATCCAGGCCGTAGCAGTCCAGAGAGCGAAGCAGGCCAGCGTCTGGTTGGCCCAGCCGAAGTAGCGCCAGATAGTGTTGAAGCCGTTCTCGTCGGCGATGTTGTACCAAAGCAGCAGCGAAGCCACCACGAAGATGGGAATCGCTATCATGAGGCGGTTGACGTGTTTTTTCTGTTCCAGGTGCAGGAAGTCCGCCACGATGAGGCGGGCGCTGCGGAAGGCGGTGTCGCCGCTGGTGATGGGCGCGGCAACGACGCCCAGAATCGCGAGGATGCCTCCGAGCAGTCCAAGCCAGTGCTTGGACACGGCGGTGACAACGCCCGGAGCCTGAGTGGCGGTGGTGAGGCCCATCTCTTCGGCTCCCCCGTCAAAGAAGAAGTAGCTGGAAACCGCGGCCCAGATGAGCGCCACTATGCCTTCGGTAATCATGGCCCCGTAGAAAATCGGGCGGCCGAGGCTCTCGTTCTTGACGCAGCGTGCCATAAGCGGGCTCTGGGTGGCGTGGAAGCCGGAAATTGCGCCGCAGGCGATGGTTATGAAGAGGCAGGGCAGGATGGGCTGTCCATTGAGCAGGCCCTTTTCCGCGCCCAGGTTGCCGAGGCCGTCCCAAAGCTCGGGAAGCGCGGGCCATTTTATGAAGAGGCATACGCAGAGCGCGAGTGCCATGAACAGCAGCGCGAAAGCGAACAGCGGGTAAACCCGGCCGATGATCTTGTCGATCGGGAGCAGCGTCGCTATGATATAATAAAGGAAGATGATGCCCACCCAGGCCATGATGGCGAGGCGCGAACCGTCACCGGCGAGGTCGCCCAGGATAAGCGCGGGGCTGAACACGAACACCGTTCCCACAAGAAGCAGGAGCACTATCGAGAATACCAGGAGCAGGGCGCTCGTTCCGCGTCCCAGGTATTTGCGCACCAGTTCGGGAAGTCCGGCGCCGTCGTTGCGCATCGAGAGCATACCTGTGAAGTAATCGTGCACCGCACCTGCGAAGATGCAGCCGAAAACTATCCACAGATAGCTGGAAGGCCCGAATTTGGCACCCATGATGGCTCCGAAGATGGGGCCCGTTCCGGCGATGTTAAGGAACTGGATCATGTAGACTTTCCAGGAGGGCATCGGCACGAAGTCCACGCCGTCCGCCTTGGTGACCGCAGGGGTGGGGCGGGTCGGGTCGGGAGCAATGCATTTTTCCACTACCTTGCCGTAAAGCAGGTAACCGAGAATCAGCGCAATCAGGCTGAGAATGAATGATATCATAGCTTACTAGTGTTATTGTTTCTCAAAAAAGCTGAAGTGGACGCGGCCGTAAACCTTTTCCTTCTTAAAAAACGGATGGGCGGTAAAACTGTGCCCGTCGCCGTGTTCCAGTATAAAATAGCGTTCGGGGAAGAGGATATCCTGCGCGAACACCTTGTCGGGCAGGGTTTCGAGCCCCTCGAGGGCATACGGAGGGTCCGCGAATATTATATCGAACTTCTCGCGGCACAGGGGCAGGAAATCGAAGACGTTGTTGCGCACGCAGCTCACGTTGGGCAGGCCCAGGCGGGAGGCTTCGCGGATTATGAACGACGCGTTCTCACGGGCCATCTCCACGCACCACACATGCCCCGCGCCACGCGAAGCGAACTCGAAGCTCACGGCTCCGGTGCCCCCGAAGAGGTCCAGCACCTTCAGGCCTTCGAAATCGTATTCGTTGTCCAGGACATTGAAAAGGCCTTCGCGCGCGAAATCCGTCGTAGGCCTCGCGGCATACTTGGCAGGCAGAACTATTGTCTTGCCCTTGAGTTTGCCGCCGATAATTCTCATAGCGGTTCCACCATCCGGAAATAACGGTAGAGCGACATCTCCTCCTCCGCGCTCACCGGGCTGGCGAGGCATATCGTGGACACCTCGGGGTTCAGCTGGAGGGAATGCATCGCAAGGAAGATATAGTACTCCGCCGTAGTGAAGTCGGGAGCCTCGTAGGTATTGGCAAGCAGCAGGGAGCGGCCCTGTGCCACCGCCAGATAAAGCCTCCCCTCTTTATGGGAAGCGACTATCTTGTTGTACTCGCTGCAGCGGGAAAGGCTGCGGATTACCTCGAACAGCTCGGGCACGCCGCTCTGGCCGCGCTTCGCGGCATATACCAGCACCGCATCCCACTCGGGCACGTCCAGCCAGGCAACCGCATCATCTGCGTCAAGCAGGACAACCTCGGAAAGAATCTCCCGCGCTTTGTCCTGCCTGAAAAAGTTTTGCGGCACCAGGGTGCACTTGCCTGTGAGGATGGTTCCTGCCACTATTCCCAGTTACCCGCGTTGTTGTTAGGAGCGTCGATGGAACCCACCTGCAGACCGACGTAGCGGTTCTGGTCCATCTTCTCGTGGTCGAGATTGATGCGCAGCTGGTTGTCGAGACCCTTGAGCAGAAGCTTGTAGGGCATCTTTGCCTCGAACAGGGGAACCTGAACGCCGGACACCTGGCGGGTGATTGCGGACATTATGACCGAATCGCCGCCGGAGAACGGAATGAATGCCAGGGAGTCCACGCAGAAGTCCGTGCGTCCCTTGAAGAGGGTGTCCTTGACGTCAATCTTGTTCTCCACGGAGAAGATGAGCAGATTGTCCCCGTCCAGATACATCTGATACATCTGCTGAGGGGTAATCTTGCGGTTCTTCTTCTTGATCTTTTCGGTGTGAACCACGGCGAGGGAGTCGTCGAGCGAACCGATCTGCATCACCACGGAAATCTTTCCGTTGTTGTAGAAATCCTTGAGGGAATCGACAGTGGAGAGGAACTTGCCCGTTTCGCTCTTGTAAGCCACCTGAAGCGTACGGATGTCCTTGAGCCTCTGGATGGCGAGTTCCGAACGGAAAGCCACCTGTTTGTTGAATTCCACCGGTTTGAGGATGCTGCGCACGATTGCATAGGTAAGACCAATGATTGCAAACAGGAGCACCACTTCTACGATTACCTTTACTTTCTTGTCCATATCGATACTTTAAAATATTTCTTCAAATCCGGACAAAGTTAAAAAAAGATTGCTTCAATTGCAATAATTCTTTGTAAATTTGCTTCGTTATGCGCAGCATCGACGCCAATGACATATCGGCCCTTGCCGGGCTCCTGCAAAGTTGCAGCGATTTCGTAATCGTCATCCACACCCATCCGGACGGTGACGCTGTCGGAAGCGGCTGCGCCCTGCAGGAATTCATCGCATCGGTTCCGGGCAAAAAAGTGCGCGTGATAACTCCGGATGCTCCCCCGTTCACGCTGGATTTCCTCTGCGAAGGGAGGGACTTCCTGGACGCCTCGGCAAAGCCCGCCGAAGCCGCCGCCCTCATTGCCGGCTGCGACGCACTCATCTGCCTGGATTTCAATGCTTTCCGGCGCACCGAGGGGCTCGCTCCCCTGCTCGCCGCAAGCCCTGCCCGCAAGGTCCTGATAGACCATCACCTGAACCCCGAGCGGGACGCTTTCGAGCTGTGCTTCTCCTGCACGGAGGTATCCTCCGCATGCGAGCTTCTTTACGAAGTCCTGAAGGCCCTGCCGCAGGTGGGAGGCGACGTCTGCAAGCTGCCGCCCTTCTCGCGCTACGCGCTGATGACCGGCATGACCACCGACACCAACAATTTCGCCAACTCGGTATATCCCGGAACGCTTCGCATGGCCGGCGAACTGCTGCAGGCCGGAGTGGACCGCGACGACATCCTCGACAGGCTTTACAGGCAGGACCGCCCGCAGAAGCTGCACGCTTTTGCAGATCTGCTCGGCTCGCATCTCGAAATCCTCCCCGGAGGCATCGCCTGCATCTATATGAGCGAAGCGATGAAGGCCGCCTACGGCATCTCCGAGGGCGAAACCGAGGGGCTCGTAAACATCCCCCTGAGCCTTGCGGAGGTGCGCATGAGCATCTTTGCACGCGAAGAGAACGGGGTGATCCGCGTTTCGCTGCGCAGCAAGCCGGGCCTGTCCGCAAACGAACTGGCCGCGCGCTTCTTCCACGGAGGCGGCCACACGCTGGCTTCGGGAGGCAAAATCTTCATTCCGGACGACATTTCCTCCGAGTCCGGAGCCAGGGATTACATCGCCGCGGCTGCGGCACGATTCCTGCAAGACGAAGGAGGACCTGAAAAATGATGAAAATGAAACATATCATATTGGCTGCATCGGTGATTTTCGCCCTCACAGCCTGTGGAAAGGAAGTTTCTGAAGGGAAGAACGACGACGCCAAGCTCGAGTTCGACGCCTGGATTGCAAAGAACCATCCGGGCATCCAGCCCACCGCACTCGGATCCTACATACTGGAAGAGACTCCCGGAACCGGCGACCCGGTTGCGGATTCTTCCTACGTGAGGGTAAGGGTAACCTGCAGGTATCTGGACGGCACCGTTTATACCACCACCGACGAGCAGCTTGCAAGGCAGCTCGGAAAGTACAACAGCACCGGTTATTACGGACCGGGCGTATGGCGCCTCTCCGGCAACGGACTTTACGCCGGACTGGAGGAGCTTGTTTCCGGCATGCGCATAGGCGGTTCCATGACCGCGGTCATCCCCGGATGGCTCAATACCTTCAACCGCTACAGCAGCGCCAAGCAGTATCTCAAGAAGGCCAGCGGCACCAATTATATCTTTTCCTTCACCATAGTCGACGCCTTCAGCGATGCCGACAGGTGGGAGAGCGATTCCCTTTCGCGCTATCTGGCGGCCAATTATCCCACCGCCGTCAAGGATACCGCGGTGGACGGTTTCTGGCATGTAGTGCTGGAGCCCGGCAAGGAAGACGAGAGCTACACTTCCGACTCCACCTTCTATATCAATTACGTGGGACGCAGGCTGGACGAGGTCATTTTCGACACCAGCATCGCCGACAGCGCCAAGGTGGCGGGCACCTACAGTGCATCCGGCACGTATGAGAAAAAGCGCGTGAACCTGAACGATGACGACTACACCAAGAACACCCTCGCAGGCTCCAGCGTCATCAAGGGCTTTGCCCTCGGGCTTTCCAAACTTCACCCGGAGGGAAGGATCCTCTGCTTCTTCATCTCCTCCCTCGGATACGGCGCAAGCGGCAGCGGAAGCTCTATCCCCTCCTTCTGCCCCCTCTGCTTCGAGATAGCGGACTATACGGAGGAATAACCTATGGAAGAACGCACGGCAGGACGCGCCCCGACCGAACTCGGAACCCGGAAGATAAGCACTCTGCTGCGCGAATACGCCGTCCCCGGCATCATCGCCATGACGGCCAGCTCGCTGTATAACATTGTCGACAGCATCTACATAGGGCATATCCCCGGCGACGGAGCGCTCGCGCTCACCGCCCTGGGCGTCTGCTTCCCCCTGATGAACCTCGGCACGGCCATCGGCACGCTCGCCGGCGTGGGCGTATCCACCCTCACTTCCATCCTGCTGGGGCAGAAAAATTATGTGACGGCCAACAAGCTCCTGCCCAACCTGGTGACGCTGAACGTGGTGCTGGGCGGGTTGTTCGCGCTGCTCACCCTCATCTTCATGAACCCCCTGCTGCGCTTCTTCGGGGCCACGGACGCTACGCTCGGCTTCGCCCGCAGCTACATGATAGTAATCTCGCTCGGCTTCATAATCACCCACCTTTATTTCGGCCTCAACGCCATGCTCCGCGCCACGGGACACCCGGCCAGGGCAATGAGCCTGACGCTGTTTACGGTGATCCTGAACGCCGCGCTGGACCCGCTGTTCATCTTCGTCTTCCGGCTTGGCGTGCAGGGAGCGGCGGTCGCCACGGTGCTCTGCCAGCTGCTGTCGCTGCTCTACTGCCTCTGGTATTTCACTTCGCCAGAGCGCAACGTGGTGTACTTCGGCAAGCGCATCCTCGGCTTCAGCTGGAAAATCGCCCGCACCACCCTGGGAATCGGCCTCGGGCCGTTCCTTATGAACTGCGCGGCCTGCCTGGTGAACATGTTCGTGAACCATCAGCTGCTGGTGTACGGCGGCGACTATGCTATCGGGGCGCTGGGTATCGTGGGACGCTTCACTTTCATGTTCATTATGATTATTATGGGCCTGAACCAGGGAATGCAGCCAATCGCCAGCTATAATTTCGGCGCCGGGAACGGCCTGCGGGTTAAGCAGGTGTACAGGCTGAGCGTATTCTGGGCCACCGTGGTGGTAACGGTCGGGTTCCTGTTCTCGGAGCTGCTGCCCGGCCTGTGCTGCGGCCTCTTCACCAACGATCCCGAGCTCAAGGCACTCGCGGTGCACGGCATGCGCCTGATGAACGTGGCGCTGCCGATTATCGGCTTCCAGATAGTGTCCACCAACCTGTTCCAGTGCCTCGGCATGGTAAAGCAGAGCGTTTTCCTCTCGCTGAGCAGGCAGCTCATCTTCCTTCTTCCCTGCCTCTGGCTGCTGCCTCTGCGCTGGGGTATCGAGGGCGTCTGGATGAGCTACCCCGTTTCGGATGTTATTTCCTTCGTGGTTACGGGCCTGATGGTAATATACCTGATTAAAAAACTCAAGGCAATTGAAGCAGCAAAAAAAGCATAGCGTCCCGGCCCTGGCGGTTGCCGTCGCGGCCATTGTGGTTATCCTGCTGATTATCCTTCCGGGAAAGCGGGGCGGCGACGGAGCCCGGCGTAACTATAAAGTCAAGGGTATTAACGCGGTGCTGACCAACGAGATGTCCGATATCCCGGAGCTCGCCGGACTCGACCGCGACATGCGCAATTTTATGCAGCGCTGGTGGGTCAAGGGCATGCAACTGAGCATAATGCGCCACGATTCGCTGCTGTACTCCAAGGGCTACGGCTGGGCCGACAAGGAAAAGGAAGTGCGGATGGGCCCGGGCAATATCCTGCGCGTGGCGTCGGTTTCCAAACTCATCACCGCCGCCGGCATAATGAAGCTCTGCGAGCAGGGAAAGCTCAGCCTGGACGACCGCGTTTTCGGCCCCGGGGGCATCCTGGACGACGACGAGTTCAACGCGGCCATCAAGGACAAGAACTATTACAGGATAACGGTAGAGAACCTTCTGCGTCACGAGGCCGGCCTGAGCATCCGCCGCGGCGACCCCATGTTCACCACCCGCGACCTCATGAACATCTATCATCTCAAAAAGGCTCCGGACAGCCGCGAGGTGGTAAAGCTGGCGGTCCAGCGCAGGCTCGCATACGCTCCCGGCACCTCCTGGGAGTATTCAAACTTCGGTTACCTTCTTCTGAGCATGATTATCGAGAAGGTCGGCGGCGCGCCCTATGAAAAGTGGATGAAGGAGAACGTGCTCTCCCCCGCCGGCTGCATCGACATGCATCTCGCGCATAATTATTATAAGGAGAAGTACCCCAACGAAGTGCGCTATTACATGCAGGACAACGACCCGCCCGTGCCCGAATTCAACAACAGCGGCGATTCGGTGGCGCGCTGCTACGGCGGCAACAATATCCGTGGGCTTTTGGGCGCAGGCGCCTGGGTGGCCTCGACGGCCGAACTGGCAAGGTTCGTCGCCTCCATCGACGGCCGCAAGGAAGTGCCCGACATCCTCTCCAGGCACAGCGTGAGGCAGATGACAGCCTTCTCGGACGACCACAAATTCAGCCTCGGCTGGAATTCCACCGACCCCGAACTGGGCTGGCAGCGCACCGGTTCCCTCTCCGGCACCAGCGCCTTCGTAATGCTCTACCCCGACGGCGAATGCTGGCTCCTCGTCACCAACACCCACGCCTGGAAAGGGCCCAAATTCTCCCGTAACCTCCGCGAACTCGTCCGCGAAAGCCGCCGTCGCTACAGCGACAAGCTTCCTTGCAGGAATTTATTCTGATTTAGCTTTTACGCATCCATCGCCTGGCAGGCAGTGATGGCGATCATCTTGTAGACGTCGTCCACCGAGCAGCCGCGGCTGAGGTCGTTGACCGGCTTTGCGATACCCTGGAGGATGGGGCCGATGGCGTCGGCATGGCCGAGACGCTGGATGAGCTTGTAGGCGATGTTGCCGACCTCGAGGTTGGGGAACACCAGCACGTTGGCCTTGCCTGCGATGTCCGAGCCGGGAGCCTTCTTGGCGCCAACGGAGGGCACCAGGGCGGCATCTGCCTGAAGTTCGCCGTCAATCTTGAGCGCGGGGTCGAGTTCTTTTGCCAGGCCTGTAGCCTCGATCACCTTGTCCACGACTTCGTGCTTTGCGGAGCCCTTGGTGGAGAAGGAAAGCATCGCGACGCGCGGGTCGTCGAATCCGGCCACGCTGCGGGCGGTACGGGCAGTGCAGACTGCAATCTGTGCAAGCTGGGAAGCATCAGGAGCGGGAGTAACCGCCACGTCGCCGATGACCAGCACGCCGTTCTCGCCATATTCGGGAGCCTGGGTGATCATCAGCATCGCGCCGCTCACGCAGGATATGCCCGGGGAGCACTTGATAATCTGGAGCGCAGGGCGAAGTGTTTCGCCTGTGGTGGAAAGCGCACCGCTGATCTGTCCGTCGGCGTCGCCGCTCTTGATGATGAGGCAGCCGAAGTACAGCGGATCCAGAACGGTCTTGCGGGCCAGTTCCAGCGTCATACCCTTCTTCTGGCGGAGTTCGAACAGCAGCTGGGCGTATTCCTCGGTCTTGGGGCTGGTGGCGGGGTCGATGATGGTCGCCTGCGCGATATGCTTGAGGCCGAGTTTCTCCGCGTAAGCGAGAATCTCGTCACGGTTTCCGATAAGGATGATGTCGGCCAGGCCGTCGGCAATGGCGCGGTCCGCCGCGGTGATGGTGCGCTCTTCGAGCGATTCGGGGAGCACTATGCGCTGCCTGTTGGATTTGGCGCGCGCTACTATACTGTCAATCAGGTTCATACTGTTTAATGTTTAGATTGCCGATCAGGTCGGCAATGACGGTTATTTTGCTGTGATGTGCATCGTGTCACGGGCGATCATCAGTTCCTCCTCGGTGGGGATGAGGGCCACTTTGACCTTGGAGTCGGGTGTGGAGAGAAGCATCTCCTGTCCGTTGTGGGAGTTGGCATCGTCGTCGATCCTGACTCCGAGCCATGCGAGCTTTTCGCAGACTGCCTTGCGCAGGAAGGCGTTGTTCTCGCCGATGCCGGCGGTGAAGACCAGCAGGTCCACTCCGCCCAGGACGGCGGTGTATGCGCCGATGAGCTTGACTATGTCGTAGATGAGCTTCTTGATGACGAGCTGAGCCCTGGCGTTGCCCTCGTCGGCCGCCGCGAGCATGTCGCGCATGTCCGAGCTGAAGCCCGAGAGGCCCAGGAAGCCGCTCTTCTTGTTCATGATGTCTGTCATCTCGTCCGGGCTGAGGTTCTCCTTCTTCATGATGTAGGGGATGACGTTGCAGTCGACATTGCCGCAGCGGGTGCCCATTATCATGCCCTCGAGCGGGGTGAAGCCCATGGAAGTGTCGATGCACTTACCGTCCTTGATGGCGGTTACCGAAGAGCCGTTGCCAATATGGCAGGTGATGATCTTGGAGTTATTGATGTCTATGCCGGTAAAGCGGGCGCCTTCGCGCGAAACATACTGGTGCGAAGTGCCGTGGGCGCCGTAGCGGCGGACGTGATAATCCTTATAATAATTGTAAGGAAGCGCGTACATGTAGGCCTCTTCCGGCATGGTCTGATGGAATGCCGTGTCGAACACCACCACCTGGGGGACCTTGGGAAGCACGCTCTGCATGGCCCTGATGCCGAGAAGATGGGCGGGGTTGTGGAGAGGTGCGAAGTCGCAGCAGATTTCAATCTTGCGGAGTACGTCTTCGTCCACGAGGACGCTGCCCTCGAAGAAGTCGGCCCCCTGCACTATACGGTGGCCGACAGCCTGGATTTCGTCGTAGCTGCCCAGCACGCCGTGCTGAGGATTCACCAGGGCGTCCAGCACGAGCTTCATGCCGACGGTGTGGTCGGGAATGGGAAGCACCTGCTCGAAGGGTTCCTTGCCGGAGGGCTTGTGAACGATCCTTCCTTCCGGAAGAGTGATTTTTTCCACCAGGCCTTTGGCCTTGAGGCTGTAGTCGGTGTCGCTCTTCATGTCCAGAAGCTGGTACTTGATGGAAGAGCTGCCGCAGTTGATTACGAGAATTATCATGGGTATAGTTAATATGTGATTTCCAATAACCTACAAATTTAGCAAACTGTTTTGAAAATATCCAGTCCGAAAGCCAAAAATTCAAGGATAATACTGGCTATTTTTGCAGAAAACCGGAACGGCTATGACTGTCTCGCGCAACATCGTGACACTGTCGTTTCCTTTCGTTGCGGGCACGGCCATTGCCACATTCTTCCACGGCCCCGGCCCCGCAGCACTCTCCGCAATATCGGTCCTGTCTGCGCTCCTGTTTGTGAGCGCAGCCGGAGAAGGCAGCCGCAGGGCGGCGGGCGCGATGCTGTTCTTCAGCCTCGGATGCCTGTGCCGTATGGCGGTTTCGCCCCTGGACGACGCTTCGGAGCCGGCTTTTGCTGGGAGAATTCAGGAATCGCTCTGCACCCTCATAGATTCGGTGCCCTGGCCTCACGAGGGCACCGCGGGGCTTCTGCGCGCCATCCTGACGGGCAACAGGGACGCGCTTCCACGCGAGACCGTCACCGTTTTCCGGGCGAGCGGCGCTTCCCATATCCTCGCCCTTTCGGGGCTTCATCTCGGTATAATCTATCTGGCCGCGGGAAAGATTCTCCTGCTGCTGGGGAACAGCAGGGCTGGGGCCATCGCGCGGAGCGCCATCCTCATCCTTCTCTGCGGCTTCTACGCGCTCGTTACCGGGGCATCGCCGTCGATTGTCCGCGCCTTCCTTTTCATCTGCATAAACGAGGCGGCCGCGCACAGTCCCGGACGTCGGCGAAACGGCATCAGCGTGCTCTGTACGGCACTTTTGCTGCAGCTGGTCTTCCGGCCGCAGGTTATTTCCTCGCTCGGCTTTCAGCTCTCCTATCTCGCTATGATGGGCATCTTTACCCTCTACCCCCGGCTCGAAGGCTGGTACCCCAGTTCGCGCCGCTTCCGACGCGATCCTTTCGCCTGGATCTGGCGCAGCGTGGCGCTCACCGTCTCCTGTCAGGTCTTCACCGCCCCGCTGGTCTGGCTGCGCTTCCGCACCTTCCCTAAATACTTCATAATCACCAACTTGCTGGCCCTGCCGCTCACCTGGGCCATGGTCATCTGCGCCGTCGCCACCCTCGCGCTGCTCGCCCTCGGCCTGCCCGTCCCCCTGCTCATCCGCCTCACGGACACCCTCGCGCACGCTCTCGTCTCTGCCCTGGAGATTATTTCAGGAATGTAAATATTGCTAACTTTGCAATAAATGGCTACGATTATGAGACATACACTTCTTTTTATCGCGCTGGCACTTATGGTCGTATCCTGCGGAAAAAGCGGGAACGACAACGAGAAGCCGGAGGGTCCCAATACGCTTATGCCGATAAGGCTGAGCTCAGTGCATCAGAGTTTTGTTACTGCGGGCAACAACTTTGCCTTCGACTTTATCAAGGCGATCGATACCGAAGCCGCGAAGAAGGGCGACGACTATATCGTGTCGCCGCTAAGTATGCAGTTCCTTCTGGGAATGATTCTGAACGGGGCCAAGGGCCAGACTGCAAGCGAAATATGCGACGTGCTGGGTTACGGGTCCGGCCAAACCGCCGAGGTGAACGCCTTCTGCAAACTGATGCTGGGGAGCCTGCCCGCGATGGACAAAAAGACCAAACTCAGCATAGCCAACGCAATTTATGTGGACGAAGGGTATGACCTGCTGCCGGCGTATAAGGATTCGGTTGCGAACTATTTCGACGCGGCCGTTGCAAACCTTCGCTTTGCTGACGGCAAGGCCAGTGCCGACAAGATTAATAAATGGTGCTCGGACCATACCAACGGAATGATTGACAAAATCCTGGACGAGACCACCGAGGATATGCTGGCATACCTTCTGGACGCGATGTACTTCAAGAGCGAGTGGATGAACAAATTCGACAAGAGCGCCACCCGCGAGCTGGACTTCACCCCTGAAACCGGCACCGCCAGAAAGCTGAAAATGATGTGCCAGGAGCACAGCTATATGTACGGCGAAGACAAGATGATGCAGGCAGTCCGTCTGCCTTACGGCAACGCAGCCTTCTCCATGACTGTGTTCCTGCCTAAGACCGGCTTCAAGGTGTCGGACATCGTCCCCTTCCTGCCGACCGCCTGGAACGGCCTGATGGAGTTCAACTATCAGGTGGACCTTCAACTGCCCCGCTTCCAGACCAAATACCATATCCTGCTCAACGATATCCTCAGTGCGCTTGGTATGCCGTCCGCCTTCGACAAACTGACAGCTGACCTTACCGGAATATCGCCGTACGCTCTTAGCCTCAGTTTCGTCCAGCAGGATGCCGCCATCAAAGTGGATGAATCCGGCAGCGAGGCCGCAGTGGTTTCCAGCGCCGGTGTCGACAAAGTCACCTCCGCCAGCCCCGCCGGTCACGTATCCTTCCACGCCGACCACCCCTTCCTGTATATAATATCGGAAAACACCTCCGGAGTTATTCTCTTCGCCGGGAAGTATTCGGGAAAATAATGAGGGACTTTGCAGCCATAGACTTCGAGACGGCGAACGAGCAGCCTTCCAGCGTTTGCAGCGTCGGAGTGGTAATCGTACGGGGCGGAGAGATTGTAGAATCGTTCTACAGCCTTATCCATCCGGAGCCCGAGTACTACCAGTGGTTCTGCCGGCAGGTGCACGGCCTGGGGCCGGAAGATACCGACAACGCCCCCCTCTTCCCGTATGTCTGGGAGAAGATTGCCCCCATGATAGAGGGGCTTCCGCTGGTCGCGCACAACAGCCGGTTCGACGAAGGATGCCTGAAAGAAGTCTTCAAGGTGTACCAGATGGATTATCCTGAATATGAGTTCTACGACACGCTGGCAGCCTCCAGAAAGCATTTCGGTTGCCGGCTTCCAAACCATCAGCTCCAGACTGTCGCCCTTGCCTGCGGGTACGACCTAACAAACCATCACCACGCCCTCGCCGATGCAGAAGCCTGCGCACACATCGCGATGAAGTTACTTTAGAAAATTGCCCAAACTGTCGATACTGTGCCACAGCGGATGCACAGTATGAGCGGAATGGGGGTGTTTTTATTAAGTACTTCATTTATAATACTTTACAGGAAATCGATGCTCTGTTTTGGAGCATCGATTATTTATAATATATTGAATGTCAAATATTTAGCCAAAACGCGGCAGTTCCATCGTAGCTCAGCATCCAGGACAGAGACCGGAAGGTAAAGGGTTAGTAATCAGTACAATCATAGTTGGTCTGTGTCCCAAATCGGACAGAGACCAAAGACCAAGTAGCTTATAATCAGCACTTTAAGTAAAGGTCTGTGTCCCGAAAAGGACAAAGACCCGGGGGTATGGGAAGGATTTTGCCAAGCGAAGCGAAGAGCCGGCTAGAAGCGCCCGGAGGCACCGCCACCGCCAAAACTGCCGCCACCGAAACCGCCGAAGCCACCGCCGCCGAAGGAACCGCCGCCCCAGCCGCTGTGACTGTGGCCGCCTCCGCCGCCGAAGATGATGGGACCGCCGCCCCAGCCGCTGCCGCCACCGCCACCGAGGCCGGTGCCGCCGTGTTTGCGGTTATATTTGTCCAGAAGGACCAGCAGAAGGACCAGGCCGATAATGAAGAGCAGGAAAATCCCGAGGATCAGCCATCCCGGAGGTTCGGTTTCGCCGTCGCGGGGCTCGCTGATTTCGCCGGCCGCCAGGGCCTTGAGCTCGTCGCAGCCCTTCACGATAGCCGGGAAGTACAGATCCTGCCTCAGGCAGGGCCCCATAATATTGCGGATAATGCGTGAAGCATACGCATCGGGAATCGCCCCTTCGAGGCCGCGCCCGACCTGAATCGTAACATCGATGTAATTATTGTCGCGCCCGCGGGGCTTGATGAGAACAAGCACGCCGTTGTTGCGCTTTTTGGTACCTATCCCCCACTCGTTTGCCAGCCGCACCGCGAACTCGTCGACATCGTGCCCGGCAAGTGTCTGCACGCTCACCACCGTAATCTGGTTGGAAGTGCTGTCGTCGAATGCGACCAGCACCCTTTCCAGGGAATCCCTCTGCGAAACCGAAAAGATGCCGGCGAAATCGTTCACCAGCCTCTGCGGCTCATACGGAGCAGGAATCCACGACGGCCTGCGCCCCCAGCCCGGAAGGGCCAGCAGCGCGAGCGACAGAATCAGGAGGAAGCGCCGCATCCTAGAACTCTACCTTGGGAGCGGTCTTTGCAGCCTCGTCGGCCTCGAAATAACCCTTGGTCTCGAAGTCGAACATCTTCGCCACAAGGTTAGCAGGGAACGAACGCACCTTGGTGTTGTAGCTCTTGGCGGTCTCATTGAACTGCCTGCGGGCCTCGGCGATGCGGTTCTCGGTGCCTTCCAGCTGGGCCTGAAGGTCGAGGAAGTTCTCGTTGGCCTTGAGTTCGGGATAATTCTCCACGATGGCAAGCAGCCTGCCGAGAGCGCCGCTCACCTCGCCCTGCGCCTTCTGGTAATTGGCGACTTCCTCTGCCGAAAGATTGCCTCCGTTAACCTGGGTGGCATGTGCACGGGCCTCCACCACGGCCTCGAGAGTAGAACTCTCGTGCTGGGCATAACCCTTTACGGTCGCCACGAGGTTGGGAATAAGGTCGGAACGCCTCTGATAGACATTCTCCACCTGGCTCCAAGCGGAAGAAACACCTTCCTGCTGCTTTACGAGATTGTTGTAGATTTTAACACCCCAGAGCACCAGCGCTGCCAGCACCACCAGGAGAAGGATTGTTGACTTTTTCATATTCTGTTGATTTTCAATATTCTATTTGACACAGCGGACGCTTGCCGCAAAGCTTTCCTTGGGCACCCTGGCCGCGACCACCGCAGGCTTGTCGTGGTAGATGTAACGGGCGATTGCAAAATCGGAATCCACCTCGTCGGCCGTCCAGAAGCAGGCGTACTCGTTCATGCCGTAATAGGTGTAGACGGATCCGGACAGCGTCGCGTAACCCACGGGAATTGCGGAGAACCCGATGTTGTCGGTAATCTTTACATCCGGCCAGAACTCCCACATCTTGGTCTTGTAGAAATTAATGTCGCCCATCAGCCTGCCGGCCGCATCGGGGATGTCGGCGGGGGAAGTGACTGAGCTTGCACCCGCCGCCTCGGCAAGCGCTATGAACTCGGCGTCGGTAGGCAGATGCCAGCCCTCCGGGCAGAGGGTTCCGGTGGCCTCGGTCCAGGTGTAGAAGCGCCCGAAAATAAAACTGGAGGCCCTGTCGCCGTTACGCGAAGTGCCCGCCTTCTCGTAGGCCAGGTTCTGCTTCATCCATTCCGAAGTGCCTGCCTTGAGGGTGCGGTAGGTGCGTCCGTCGCGCGGGTCGGTGAACTGTCCATCGGTATCGGCAAACTTGTAACCGCGCATGGTGCCGGTGTTGAGCGTCGTATCTACAATGTGATAGTAGCGGGTGGAAGACCTTGCGTAATAGTCCTTGGAGTCGTATGACACCGACAGATAGTAGTAACCCAGCGTATCGGGCACCGTAAAGTCGAACTCCGCCTTGACCTCGGGACCGTCGCCTTCGCTGCGCAGGGTGTCGCGCACTCCCCTCGCGGAATCGTACACGTAGACCGAGAGCAGCGTATCGGCCGCGTTCTTGCGGTAGACTCCGGTAGGAGCTATATGGATTGTTTCGCCGGCATAGACGTACATCGGCATCGTAAACTTCACGGTTCCGTTGAGCGACGGCTGCGTATCCTCATCGTCATCCTTCTTGCATCCGAACGCGATCGCCAGAAGAGCGACCGCCGCAAGAATGTATCGTGTATATTTCATATTCTTCAAAATCTCCGCAATATAAACAAATTATTTGCCAAGATGCAAAATGCCGTCGGCGTAGCTTGTGGCGGCCGGGCGGTGGGTTATGCAGAGGATGGTCTTGGAGCCCGCGTAGCGCGCGGCGATGGCGGCAAGGAGGGCATCCTCCGTGGCGGCATCGAGGGCGGAAGTAGCCTCATCAAGGATGAGGATTCCGCCGGGGCGCAGCAGCGCCCGCGCGATAGCGATGCGCTGGGCCTGGCCTTCGCTCAGTCCCGCGCCGACCTCCGAACAGACGGTCTCCAGGCCCAGCGGCATCTCCATGACGAAGCCCGCCTGGGCGAGTTCCAGCACCTCTGCAAGTTCGGCATCGGTGGCATCCGGCTTTGCAAGCAGCAGGTTCTGACGCACGGTACCGCTCATAAGGCTGTTGCCCTGCGGCACGTACATGAAGTTGCAGATGGTATCCACGCTCACCTCCACCTCGGGGTCGTAAAGCACGATTTTGCCTCCTACGGGCTTGAGCAGCGCCATTATCAGTTTGATAAGGGTGCTCTTGCCCTCCCCCGTCTGGCCGGTAATCGCGGTAAAGCTGCCCGGCTTGAAGTCGAAGTCCAGATGCTCCAGCACCGGCGAATCCTGCTCGTACGAGAAGGAAAGGTCCTCCAGGCGTATGCCGGGAGCCCCCTTGAGGAAGATGTCGCCCTTGCCCTTTTCCTGCTCCAGCCCGGTTAGGCTCAGCAGGCGGTCTTCGGACGAAAGCGCCCGGATAAATGCGGGAATCTGCCTCGCAATATCTGAAACCGGCCTCTGCACCTGTCCCACAAGCTGCAGGAAGGCGGTCATAAGGCCGTATGTTACGGTATGGTCGTAGAGCCCCTTGACACTCCAGATGAAGGCGGCAGCATAGCCGCCCATGAATCCGAGCTGCATGAAGGCCCTCGCGACAACTGAATAATTGAGCCGGGTGACGGTTTTCTGCTTCACCTCGTCCTGGATGTCGTCCAGGCGGTCGAGCACGCTGTCGGTACTGCCGAGCGAACGCACCACTATGCGGCGCTGGATGTTCTCCTGCAGATGTGCCTGCACGCGGCTGTCGGCGTCGCGGATGTCCATTGTGATGGAGCGCATCTTGCGGAAGAAAAGCCTGCTGCCGAGCACCGCCACCGGCATGATGAACAGCAGAATCCAGCCCAGCTGGGGCGAAAGCAGGAACAGAAAGACGGTAGCGGCGGCAAACTGGCAGAGCGTCACCACAATCTGCGGCAGGGTGCTCACCAGGAAGTCGATTACCACGCGGATGTCTTCTTCCAGACGGTTAACCGCGTCGCCGCTGTGGAAGCTGTCGCGACCGTTCCAGACGCTGCGCATGACCTTGGCGAAAACCGAGGCGCGCACGCTGTTCCGGGAGCCCACTTCCAGTAGGCCCTCGCAGTAATTATAGGCCACCCGCACCGCCACCTGCAGCAGCATCACCCCTATCAGCAGGGCGATGGCTTTGCCAAGAGGAGCGTCCAGATGCCCAGTCGCGATGTCCACCGTACGCTTGCTGCACCACACGAACGAAAGCGACGCCGCCACCTGCACCAGGCCGAGCGTGCAAAGCAGCGTCAGCCTGCCGCGGATAGGGCGCATAGTGTGCATCAGCGCCCGCCAGCATTCCCTGAAGGGCCTCATTCTTCGACGAGTTCTGCTTCTTTCCACTTGAGCAGGATGGCTGCGGAATCGCGCTCGGCCGTCGCCTCGTCGATGCCGTATTCATCCAGCAGAAGCTGTTTCACATCCTTCTGGCCGAACTCCTTGCCCTGCAGCGACTCCCAGAGGAAAGCCGCAGTGGAGTTCATCGAAATCATCTTGTTGAAATTCACCTGTGCAAGCCCTTCGCCGGTGACGATGAAACCGTCGCCGAGAGGCCGCATCCTGAATCCTTCCTTAATCTTCATATCTTCTTTTTGTCAAATTTCACTATTACCCTCCGGTAGAACGAGAGCCAGCCGCGGCGCACCAGCAGGGGCGTTGCGCACCATCTGCGCCAGCGTCTCAGAGCCTCCGGTGTGCGGGGGTCCGTCTTTTTGCCGTCGGGCCTCTGGATTGCCGAAACCACGCCTGCCACATCCTCCGGGTTGCATTTTTCTATCCCCCGGATATTGCCGTCGCCGCGAAGCGTCACCACTCCGCCGGCCACTTCTATCACGCGGTGCAGCACCCATCTGCCCGGGGCTATCTCCGCCAGGGCGATGTCGCCGGGAGCGACGGAGGGAGTCTTTATCAGCACGACGCTGTCCTTCTCGCCGCGGATGAAAGGGAGCATGCTCAGCCCTTTGGTAAGGATTACCACCGAGCGACCCTCGTCAAGGAGATTGCGCACCTCGCCGAGCATTATCGCGTTGGGCAGCGTCACCTGCTTCATCCCAGCACCTCCTTGCTGCACACCAGGGCAGCTTCAGGGTCGGGAGTGCAGTCCAGCACGTAGCAGGGGGATATTCCCGCGATGCGGCTGAAGCTGTCGTGCAGTCCGTCGGCCATTGTCCTGTCCGCCTTGAATCCCGAGCTCGAGCCATACAGCAGTGCGTAGGACTCGAAGAGGTTCATGCGGGTTATCTTGTTCTCGGGGCAGCGCCTTATCTGTACGAAGGCGCCCACCGGATACTGTTCGTTTTTGTAGCAGGGAGTCTTGCCGCTCCAGGGCGATCCGTAAGCGATTACCCTTCCGTCGGGGAAGATGCGCACCACCGGATTGTCGTCGTTGAGCAGGCTGCTGCCGGGCACGTTGTCCAGCCAGAGCTGGCTGTGGGTGCTTTTGCCGGTGCCGCTCTTGGCGAGGAAGAGGAAGGCCCTGCCGGAGTTCACCGTAACCGACGCGTGCATTTCCAGCGTGCCTTCGGTGGCGGTGCGGAAAGCGAACATCAGCATCAGCGCGTTGTTGAGCGCGAAAAGCGCCTCGCGCCTCGAAATAATCTCCAGGGTGGCCTTGCGGAAGCTCTTCTGCATAACGAGCCTGCCAGCTACGGGGGCCATACGCACGGGCGCGGACTCTGCGCCCCAGACGCTGCCGCCGTCAAAAAGCCTCACCAGAGGCTGCTCGGGCTCGGGAGAGCCGTCGTATACCATCTTCATCCCTTCCCAGGCAACGGCCTTGACGAGTTCCAGCTCGAAAATCGGTACGCCGGCTTCCTGCACTTCGAACGGAGCGTACTGCGAAAGCATTCCCCACATAGGATGCCCTTCCGGCATCGTGAGTGCAAAAACATGTTCGGCGACCTTGTAATATCTTGTCATCTGTACTTCTATTTTAGGTAGCAAAGATAGTGATTATTTCGCGCATTTTCATTATATTTGTCAACTGCATAATTTTGTTTTTCTATGGAAGGCAACGAAAGCGTCGTAAAACTCGATTATAATACTGAAAGGGAGCGTCTGGATATGCCCGAATACGGGCGCAACGTTCTCAAGATGGTAGACTATCTCAAGACCATCGAAGACAGGGAAACCCGCAGCGCGCAGGCCAGGGCCGTCGTCAAGACCATGGAGATCCTCAACCCGCAGGTGCGCAGCCAGGAAAACTGGGAGCAGAAACTATGGGACCATCTCTACATGATAGCGGGATTCGATCTGGACATCGACTCCCCCTTCCCCTGCCCCGTCAAGGAGGAATTCGCCACCAAGCCGGTCCCCATCCCCATGAAGGGCACAAAGATCAAGGCAAGGCACTACGGGCGAAATATCGAAAAGATAATAGACCTCCTCTGCGAAGAGCCCGACGGCGAGGTCAAGACCGCCATGATACGCTCGCTGGCCATCTACATGAGGCAGCAGTATCTTATCTGGAACAAGGACAGCGTGGACGATGCGACCATCTTCGCCGACATCGAGCAGCTGGCCGACCACAGGCTCAGGGTGCCCGAAGGCATCTCCCTCGGCAAGGTCAACCAGGACCAGAATTTCGCGCGTCCGGGAATGAGCGTGAACGTAGGCGGCAAGAGCCGCTCCGGGCGTAAATTCAACAAGAAAGGCAAGAAGAGATGAGGAGATTCTGGGACTACATAGCCTTCTGGCGCAGGTGGGACGAGCAGGAACGCGCTACCGCGGTAAAGATTTTCGGCGTATTCACCGCAATCATCGCGGTGTTCATCCTCATCGCATGCACTTCGTACCTCTTCCACTGGAAGCAGGACAAGAGCGTGATGTCCGAGGCCGACATGATGGACCAGGCCGTGCAGATAGGCAATGCCGCCGGCAAACTCGGCTACAAGACCGGAGTGCTGTTCGTCTGCAACCTCTTCGGACTCGGCAGCTTCGCCTTGATAATAATACTGGTGGCGCTCAGCGCAAGGCTTCTCATGAACAGCTGGCGCTGGTCGCTCCTCCGCACGCTGCTCATAGTCACCACGGGTGCATTCGTCATCTCCCTGATTCTCGCATTCGCCGGCAGCCTCGCCGGCATCCCCCACGCCTTTGACGGGGGTCTGGGAGGCATTTGCGGCGCGCAGGTCACCGAGTGGAGCGTCAATCTCTTCGGCGTGATTGTCACCGGCCTGCTGCTGGTAGTCGCGCTCGCCCTCTGGCTTTTCTTCGCCAGCCACCGTTTCTCCGACTGGGTCTACGGCCTTTTCAACAAGGAAGAAGCGCCCGTGCCGGACGTGGATTTCTGCCCGCTGCCGGAAGAAGTTCCCACCCCCGAGCCGGAGCCTGAACCGGAGCCCGAGCCGGAGCCCGCACCGGAACCCGAAGAGGAACCGGAGCCCGCGCCTGAGGAAGTTTCCGCGGAAGGTGAACCTCTTGCTGAGGGAGAGCCGGGTATAGAGGTTCAAGAGGACGACAAAACTTTCCAGGACGAGATTAAGGATCTGCCTCCCATCAACAACAGAATGGATCCGCCCGAAGGGCTTCCCAATTATAAATTCCCCGGCATAGAGCTGCTCAAGAAGTACGATACCGCAAGGCGCGTGGTGTCGCAGGAGGAGCTTATGCGCAACAACAACCGCATCCGCGCGGCCCTCAGCAACTACAGGATTGAAGTCGTGGACGTCAAGGCCGTGGTAGGCCCTACCGTCACCCTCTATAAGGTCTACCCCGCACAGGGCGTGACCATCAGCTCCTTCCGCCAGCGTCAGGACGACATCGCCCTCGCACTCGGAGCGAGGGGCGTCCGCGTGGTGGTGCTGGCCGATTCCGTCGGCATCGAGGTACCTAACGACACGCCTTCGATCGTGCCTCTGCAGAACCTCCTCAACAGCGAAGACTGGCGCGAGTGCAAGTACGACCTGCCCGTCGCCATCGGCTATACCATCACCCAGAAGGTTAAGATATTCGACCTCGCGCAGGCGCCTCACCTGCTGGTCGCGGGTGCAACCCAGCAGGGTAAGTCCGTGGGCCTCAACGTGCTTATCACTTCGCTGCTCTACAGCAAGCATCCTTCCGAACTCAAGTTCGTGTTCATCGACCCCAAGATGGTGGAATTCTCCGCCTACAACGGGCTCCTGAAGCACTATCTGGCCGTGATGCCCACCGCCGGCGATGAGGAGGAAGAGCGCAAGAAGGCCATTGTCAAGACCGCCAAGGACGCCGACCTGGTGCTCAAGAGCCTGGTGCAGGAGATGGAAGACCGCTACCTGCTGCTGAGCGAGTCCGGCGTGCAGAAGATATCTACCTACAACGAGCGCTTCAAGGAGCGCAAACTGCGTCCCGACAAGGGGCACAGGTTCCTCCCCTACATAGTTACGGTCGTGGATGAATACGCCGACCTCACAATGACGAAGGGCGCCAGCCCCGAGGTGCGCGCGGCATCCATGAGCATCCAGGGCTCGATTATCCGCCTCGCCCAGAAAGGGCGTGCGGCGGGCATCCATCTGGTGCTCGCAACCCAGAGGCCTTCGGTGGAGGTGGTGACCGGCGTCATCAAGGCCAACTTCCCTATGCGAATCGCCTTCAGGGTATCCTCCAGGGTCGACTCGCAGACGATTCTCGACTCCCCCGGCGCCGAAAAGCTCATCGGCCGCGGCGACATGCTGCTGTCCGCCGGCGTGGAGACCGAGCGTATCCAGTGCGCCCTCGTGGACGGCGACGAAATCAGCGCCATCACTTCCTTCATCGAGGAGCAGCAGGGCTACAAGAAGAGCTACAATACTCCTTATTATCTGCCCGAAATCAAGGAAGAAGGCTCCGGCGGCGGAGCGTCCGGCGACCTCGGCGACCTGGACGAGCACTTCGAGGAGGCCGCACGTCTTGTGGTGATGAGCCAGAAGGGCTCCACTTCCGACCTCCAGCGCAGGCTTGGCATGGGATATGCGAGGGCAGGCAAGGTGATGGACCAGCTGGAGCAGGCCGGCATAGTGTCGCCTCAGGACGGAAGCAAGCCCCGCACGGTGCTCGTAACCCCCGACCAGCTCGACGAAATACTGCAAAACCTCGGAAGATGAAACGTATCGTCTCCATACTGATTCCTCTGCTATTCTGCGCGTCCGCGGGCGCCCAGGACTTCATCGGGGAGCTCGCCACGCTCGTAAAAGGCGCGAAGGTAACCTGCGACTACACCTACCAGACAGTCTCGGGCACCATCTTCACCGGCAAGGGCAGCGCGGTTCTCCAGGGCGACTGCTACCTCATCAAAGGCAACGGCCTGGAAATCCTGAGCGACGGCAAAACCCGCTGGACGGTCGACCCCATCGGCAAGGAAGTGTATGTGGAAGGCGCCACAGCGTTCAATAAGATTATCGCCGACATCGACAGCTTCCTTCGCGGAATTCCCGACCTCAAATACGAGAACGGCGTTCTTACGGGCACCGTGCAGTTCCCCGGCGAGGATTTCGCCCTCTTCTGCACAATCAAAAACGTCCGGCGCGACAGCCCTTCCTCCCCCGGAGAGTTCGTTTTCGACACATCCGCACTCGATAAATCCTGGGTAATAACCGACCTGCGATGACTCCGTTCCTCAAACAGGTCGCCCTGCACTACTTCACAGACGGCAATCCCGGCCGCCTGTGCTTTGTTTTTCCGAACAAAAGGGCAATAGGATTCTTCAAGAAGTATCTGGGAGAACTCGTAGCTTCCAAGGGCATTGTGATGATGTCCCCCGAGTGCTACACGATGAACGATTTCTTCTGCCAGATAACCGGCAGCCATCTTGCCGACAGGATTAAGCAGTTGATTCTTCTTTACGAATGCTATTGCAGTTATAATAAGAATGCCGAAACCCTAGACGATTTTCTCTACTGGGGCGGGATTATGCTGAGTGACTTCAACGACGTGGACAAGTATCTCGCCGATCCCGGGAAGCTTTGGAAAAACGTAGAGGAATTCAAGAGTATGCAGGACCTGAGTTTCCTGGAGAAAGATCAGGCTGCTGCTCTGAGCCAGTTTTTACGGACTTTGGAAAAGGACGGCCCCGTCAAAAGAGACTTCCTTCAGATTTGGAACATCCTTCTTCCCCTTTATCGCAGTTTTAACGAAAAGCTTTCTGCCGAAGGCCTGAGTTACGAAGGCGGAGTATACCGCAAACTGGCTGAGGATCTGGACAAAGAAAGCGTCATAGACATACTGGGACGCCGCTTTGAACCGGGCACCCGTTTCGTATTTACCGGGCTCAATGCACTTAACGAGTGTGAGAAGAAGCTCCTTGGCCGGATGAAAAAGGCCGGAGTGGCCGAGTTCTGCTGGGATTTTTCCAGCAAGGAAATCCGGGACCCGCAGAACATGTCGTCCTTCTTTATGGCTCGCAACCTCGAGGAATTCGGGCAGGCGCTGGAGCCGGACTCATCATCGCTCAAACGCCCCGAGATTAATGTCATGAGTGTCTCATCTTCAATCGGCCAGGCCAAGCAGCTTCCTGCAATACTTGGCAGAATCGGTGCGCAGCATGACATCCGAACGGCAATTGTATTGCCCGATGAGGGGCTGCTCATTCCTGTTCTCAACAGTATCCCTAAGGAAATCAAGGATATAAACGTTACCATGGGCTATCCTATGCAGGGTAGCGACTGGCTCGGGCTCATAGGTCTGCTTGGACCTCTGCAACTCAATGCACGAGGCAATTCTTTCTATCATAAACAGGTCTGGGGCATCTTTTCGAACGGCGTATTTCTTGGTTGTCTTTCGGAGAAAGAACTGGCTTTGGTCGACAAGATAAAGACAGAGGCCAGGTTCTACATTTCCGAAGAGACCTTTGCTGTGGGAGGATTGATGCAGGCCGTCTTTACCAAAACCGACGACAAAGCGTCATATCTGCGTAACATCATCCTTAAACTGACCGAGGCAATGAGGGAGGATCCCACCAAAGCTATCGAACTGGAATTTGCCATGCAGAGCTGGAAGACACTCGTAAGGCTTCAGGAACTTGCTCCCCCGGTCACCGACAAGACCTGGTGGAAACTTCTGATGCAGATGCTCTCCAGCCTGCTTGTGCCATTCAACGGCGAGCCACTTCGCGGCATGCAGATAATGGGTCCTCTCGAGACACGTGCCCTGGATTTCAATAACCTGATAATCCTCTCGGTAAACGAGGGCCTATTTCCGCGCCGGGCCGTGGCATCATCCTTCATCCCACCTGAACTCCGAAAAGGCTTCGGCCTGCCTACATATGAGTACCAGGATGCAATCTGGGCATACTATTTCTACCGTTTGATTCAGAGAGCGGAGAAAGTCTGGCTGCTATTCGATTCCCGCACGGAAGTCAGCCGTTCAGGGGAAGAGAGCCGATACATCAAACAGCTTGAGCTTCTATATGATTTCAAGATAAACCGCTTTGTGGCATCCGCCCCCATTGAGAGCCTTAATATTCCGGACACCATCGAGAAAACCGAAGAAGATTTGGCGGTTATACAGGATGCAAAATTCCATCTGAGTGCCTCTGCTCTGCGCAGCTACCTGAATTGCCCGGTCTCCTTCTACTATTCCAAAATCAAAAATCTCGGAGAACCGGATGAGGTTCAGGAGAATCTTGATGCCGGCATGCTCGGGAACGTCGTTCATCAAACGATGCACGCACTCTATTCCGGCAATCCCGACGAACTGGACGAAAAACGCTTGGTGTCGCTGTCAAGTATCAGCCGCGATCATATCAAAGGGATTCTTTCCGATAAGGATACGCTACGTTCCAGAATAAGAGAGCGGATCAAACTGCAACTTGGAGGCAGTTCGGAAATTGTCGGTCGTAATTTGGTTTACGAGGAGATTATATTCCGATGCGTAAAGCGCATTCTCGAGTGCGACCTTGAACTGCTCGATGAAAAGAAACAGGATTCTTTCGAGGTCATCGGACTGGAGCAGTTCCACGAAGTTGACTTGGGCGGGTTCAAAATTGTCGGATATATCGACCGTCTGGACAGTTTCGACGAGGGCACTATCCGGATTGTGGATTACAAGACCGGCCATGTCACTGACGAAGAAATGGCACTCAGCGACCAGAATGCAGATAAGGTCGTGAAGGCACTGTTCGCAAAGGATAAGAAGAATAAAGACCGCCCCGGCATAGCCCTTCAGATCTATATTTACGACCGGATGATGGACAAGGATCGCAACGGTCGCAAGGTTCTGAACAGCATTTATCATACAAGCCGTCTGTTCTCGGAAGGTGTTCGCACGTCCGAACCCAATGGAGTGTTTGAGAGTTTGATAGAAACCAGGCTTACTGAGACTCTGGACGAAATACGTGACATATCAACACCCTGGCGTCGAACTGTCGAAAAGGACAATTGTAAATTCTGCGACTTTAAAACTATCTGCGGACGATGATTAAAGTGGACAAAGCCTCGGCAGGGTCCGGTAAGACCTACACCCTTGCCCACACATACATCGACCTTTTGAAAGATGACCTTTCCTATCGTCACATCCTGGCCGTTACGTTTACCAACAAGGCGACCGCGGAAATGAAGGAAAGGATTCTGGAGTATCTTGCGGACGATCCCGCCATGCGCAGAAAACTCACGCTCATTCTTCATGATTACAGCGCGTTTTCGGTCAGTACCATAGACAAGTTCTTCCAGCGTGCACTGAAGGCTTTCGCAAGGGAAATCGGACAGGTTGCGGACTATCAGGTAGAGCTGGACCGCGATTCCCTGATAGAGGAAGCCATGGACCGCATTCTAGATTCCCTCACCGGGGAAGAAGCTCAGTCAGAAATAATGTCCTGGCTCACGGAGAACGTCGCAAACAAACTTGAAAGCGGGCAGAAGCCTAATCTGGAGAACACCCTGCACGAAATGGGCAAGCAGTTAAAGAAAGACGAGCGTCTTGCCCTGCGCAAAGAGCACGGTATTGGAGACGAAGAATTCAGCAAGGAAAGGCTGCATAAAATCCAGACTTCCTGCCGCGCCATTATCAAAGAATTCGCCGCAAAAGTTAAAACTGCAGCAGAAGACCTGCCGGAGTATACCGGGAAGCATGCTAAAAAGCAACGCGAGGAATACCTCCATACCGTTTGGTACAAGAGAATTGAACGTCCCAAGAGTACGCTCGCAAAGGAGGCTGCCGGCACGCCTTTCATGAGCCTGTTCGAAGACAGGGAGTTCATTGTATACCGCACGGCCCTGATTTTGGAGGCCCAGGTATTCAGCCTTGGTCTTGCCGGCGAATTCTTTTCCCAGTTCGAAGCATTGCTGAAAGAGAAGAATGTGCTGTGTCTGGACGAGGGCAACAATTTACTCAGCCGCATCATTGCAGGCAGTGACGCCCCCTTCGTTTACGAAAAACTCGGGGTCCGTTACGAGAGTTTCCTGCTTGACGAATTCCAGGACACATCCAATGTCCAGTGGAGCAACTTCCTGCCCCTGCTGAAGGAGAGCGAAGCCAACAGCAAGGAATCTCTGATTGTAGGTGATGTCAAGCAAAGCATTTACCGCTGGCGCAATTCCGAATGGAGGCTCCTCGCCGAAAAGGTTGAAGAAGAATTTCCCGATGCCGTGGTTTCCACAAGACAGGAAAACCGTCGCAGTTGCAGTGAGGTGGTTGCCTTCAATAACGGGTTCTTCAGTTTTGCCAGGGGCATTTTAGGACTGGACAAACTGTATTCTGACGTAGAACAGACAGTTCTTACAGACGACGAGCAACCCGGCCATGTACAAGTAACATTCTGCGATACCGACCATATTATCGATACCGTGTCGGAATCTGTTCGCACAGCCCTTTCCGCCAAAGCTCGTTACGAAGATATCGCTGTGCTTGTCAGGAACAATGCCGAGGGAGGCAAGATTGCCGAACGGTTGATTGCCGAAGGTTATCCCGTGGTTTCCGACGATTCCCTGCAAATCAAATCTTCATTTATCGCCAGGAAATTGATCAGCCTCTTGAGTTGCCTGGAGAATCCCAAAGACAGCATAAACAGTTACATAGCAAAAGACGCAGGTGTCATCTTCCCGAACGAGTATCATTCACTTCTGGAACTGTGCGAGATTCTTCTGCGGCAGATGAAGGGCCTTTACCCGGACATCTTCCGCAATGAAACGCTGTTTATCCAGGCCTTTATGGATACGCTCCGGGAGTGGACCGAAGTCAACGGCAACAACCTCCGTTTCTTCCTTAAGTATTGGGAAAGTGACAAAAGATGCATCAGTTCGCCAAGGAATTCCAACGCCATTACCATCATCACTGTCCATAAATCGAAGGGCCTGGAATTCCCTTACCTCATTTTCCCGTACGCGGAAAAAGTAGAGTTGTATAAGCCTGACGATCGCTGGTGCTGGCTGAATGCGGAAGGGACGTCTTTGGATCCGGCCGCCAGCGGCATCTACCTTGTCAAACTGTCCGAGAATACAGAAGACACCCTCTTCGCTCCGGATTATAGAAAGGAATCGGAGATGCAGGCCGTGGACAATATGAATGTTTTCTACGTCGCCCTTACCAGGGCAAAATGCTGCCTGCATATCATCTGCACCAACATACCTTCGACACGAAAGGTCGGAATAGAATACAAGAATTTCTCGGACCTTCTGTATGTTTACTGCGGCCAGTTTTCCAATCGTGAATACGGGCAGATGTACGACTTTTCCAAACTGAAGAGAAAGGCCTCTAAGGCAGGCGCAAGTTTTC
Source organism: Bacteroidales bacterium (assembly GCA_017617495.1). Lineage (GTDB taxonomy): Bacteria > Bacteroidota > Bacteroidia > Bacteroidales > UBA932 > Cryptobacteroides. The sequence continues at coordinate 43,555 of JAFZWD010000050.1, read as the reverse complement.
CTGCCGAATACACCAGCATCGACCCTGCCGGCAGGCTTACAGTTTCTGACGATGCTTCCGACTTTTTCGGTCCGGAAGGCGTAACCGGAATTGACGCATCCGTCAGGCGCAACGGGATAGCGCTTCACGGCATTCTCGCACAGGTCAAACGGCCCGAGGATCTGGAGGGAGCAATAACGGACGCCGTCATCAACGGTATTCTCGACAACTCCCACGCTGCAGAGGCACGAAAGCTTCTTTCCGAAAGAATCGCTTCCCATCCCGAGTTCTTCGACGGCAACGGCAATAACGAAGCTGCCGTATTTGACAGTGACGGCCGTGACTATCGTCCGGACAGGGTTGTCATTAAGGGGGACCGGGCCATTGTGATTGATTATAAATTCGGCACGCCCGAAGAAAAGTATTATAATCAGGTTAGACGGTATATGAGACTCTACCGGGGCCTCGGTTACGATGATGTAACCGGATACCTGTGGTATGTTTATGACGACAAAGTTGAGCAGGTTACGGGATAATTGAGTACATTTGCACGTTTATGGCAATTCACGACAACGACTTTTCTCGCCTGGAACTCCGCCTGCCCGCATGCAGGTCGAACTTCAGGTATTTCCGTTCCCTGCTGGAACCGGAAACGAAAATGCTCGTGCTCGTGAAGGCCAACGCCTACGGCCACGGCGCCGTGGAATTTGCATCTATGATGCAGGGCGAAGGTGCTGATTATCTGGCAGTTGCACTCCCAGTCGAAGGCGTGGAACTCCGCAAGGCCGGTATCACCCTGCCCATTCTTGTGCTCACCGCCGGCACCGACTTCTTCGAAGAGATTGCCGACTATCGCCTGGAGCCATCAATCCCCAATCTGTATACCTTGAAGGCCCTTGTGGAGGTGCTCGAAAGGCGCGGAATCAAGGACTTCCCCATCCATATCAAGCTCGACACGGGCATGCACCGCCTGGGCTTCGTGGCGGATGAACTCCCGGAACTCTGCGAGTATCTGCGCAGCTGCGACGCCGTGCGCGTGGTTTCCTGCTTCTCGCATCTTGCCGTGGCCGAAGATCCGGAGCAGGACGAGTTTACCCTCGGGCAGATTTCGCTTTTCCGCAAGAATGCGCAGGCCCTTTCGGATGCGCTGGGATACAAGCCGATGTGGCACATCCTCAACTCCGCCGGCATCGAGCGCTTCTCTCAGTATCAGTTCGACATGGTGCGCCTCGGAATCGGTATCTACGGTGTGAGCGCCCTGCCGGACGTGCATCTGGCCCCCGTCGCCTCTCTCAAGGTTAAGATTCTGCAAATCAAGCAGTTGAAGGGCGCCGGCGAAACTATTGGTTACGGTCGCTGGGGCAAGGTTTCGCCCGAAGGCACGACCATCGCAACCATCCCCTGCGGCTATGCCGACGGCCTCAACAGGCACCTGGGCCGCGGCGCCGCTTCCTTCAGCGTAAACGGCCACCGCGCTCCCACAATCGGGAACATCTGCATGGATATGTGCATGCTGGATGTCACGGGCATCCCCTGCCAGGTCGGCGACACCGTCACCATCTTCGGCGACGACCCCACCGTGGGCGAACTCGCCGGCATCCTTGGCACAATCCCCTACGAGGTCCTCACCTCGGTCCCCCGCCGCATCGCCCGCGTAATCGTGCGGAAATAATCTCCCCCTGGTGTCGTCCACCTCCAAAAATTTTTGAGGTGGACGTCATTTTAGGCCGTTTTTGCTGTCCACCTCCGTTTTTTAGTGAGGTGGACGACACTTGATCAAGTGTTTATCTATATGGTGTCAAGCAAGATTGCGGCTTTTTCATACGGTATACCGACAACTCGGGCTATCTGTGCGATGTCGGTTGACAACCTCCAACGTATTTGGCATAACAATTCTGTCAGTTCGGAATCGCTGAGTTCATGTATACCCGTCTTCCTGAATAGCGAACGACAGAGATCCTGAACGCATGATGACAGCGACTGGTCACTGAAAGACGGACTCGGCCTGTCCTCCAACCTGGCTTTTGCCTTGGAGGAATTCTTTATAAAGAAATCGTACCGCTTTGGCGTTCTGAATATTGATTCAACATAGCGAACAGGCACAAAACACACGGGCGCAATGTATGCATCATCCTTTATAAGATAGTTTTGTGGGAGATGCAAGTTGCTGTGCAGCAAACGCGTTTGTGCCCGATAGGAGTACTCATCGAGCTTTTTTGTTCCAGCATACGGTGCTCCATTGAATAACAACGAACCGCAACCCCATGGATATTGGCTTGGATGTGTGCAGATGTTCGCGGCCACCGGATTCATCTGGACATATGCAACAGCACGTTCTACAGATTCATTTTCGAAGGGAATGGGGCGAATGTCGACTTCGTTCCCCCGCAACATGGCATCCAGATTTCTTGAATATCTCAGATACTTACCCAAAAGCAGCTTAAATGTTTCAATAAACCGTTTCGCCGTTTCATAGTCCCCCAGCACTACAAAATGAACGTGGTTGGACATCAGGACGAAATCGAGGACAGTGATGCCGGTCATGAAGGCCGCTATGGCCACAATGTTCATCGCGGCCTTGAAGTCTTCGTTGTTCCGGAACAGGATCCGGTCGCTCAGGTGGCTGGTGCTGATCAGAAAACATTCTTTTCCATTCATATCGGGCATTTTTCGCCAAAGATAAACGCCGGAGGTATATGAAACGGAAAAGTTAAAAAACGTGATGAAACTTTTTATGTTTTCGGGGGTGTTAAAATAAAATTGTATGCCGCTCCCGAACAGGAAAACGGCATACAAATAATTTTTAAAGTCTGCCCTGATGGTGGCTGGAGGCCGCAAGGGCTGGAAGGTTCCGGATCAGTTTGCCGCAGTGGCGGTGAGTTTGATCTTCTGCTTGTAGCGGGAATCGGGAGCTGTTCTTGCCTGCCGATCCGGGTAGGAGTCGGCCCAGGCAAACCAGAGTTCCGTCATCTTGCCGACCGGATCCTGAGTCAGCAGGCGACCGGCATCTCCCTGTCCGGCTTTATAGACAGTCACTTTCCAGGAATTACTCAGCATGTTCATAGTTCCCCACCAATACCCCGGTTCATCACCCGAACCGATTACGAAGAAGGATCCGTAATAGTCGAAATAACCGCTTGACACAATCCGCCCATTACTGAAGTCCTTCACGCTGATTTCCTTGGTCGAACCTACGGGAATCGACAGTGCCGAGGTAATCTCATTTCCGCTCTGATTGTCAATCAGGCCGTAATCGGTGTTGTATATCTCTATCTTGCGGCTGGCGTGTATGCGGCCGTCATCGTAAGTGAAAACGACCGTCGTGTGCCCCCTGCCGGTGCCCCTGGATATCTCGTAATAATACTGTTGCCCGTTGGCATTGCTGCCCGAACGTTCGATAATTTCGCATACAGGCCTGTTGGTAGTGGTAAAATTAAGGTTCGCCGGATCTGAGAAACTCAATGTCCGATATGAGGCGGAACTCAGCATGTTGAGGCTGATATAAGGGTTTGGATTGAAGATCGGAATGAGCCTGTAGGTAGTATTGTCGGCATGGTTGAAGGCAAGATAGTAGTCGGAGTCTTTCTTGTCCAGAGAATTTCCGTCCTTGTTGAACGCCTTGAGCACGGGCCGGATCACCGGAACTATCACTGTGCTTACGGTTTTGCTTGCCGAGCCGTTGGTGTAGGTAAACGTCGCCTGCATCGGTTTATAATCATCCACATACAGGCCCCAGTAAGTGTTTTGCTCGAATTTCTCGATTACGTTTTTGCCGTCAGTCACAAACGAGCACTTGTAATGAGTGTGGTTGTGGTCCGCAACTTCCTTGCTGTTCTTCGGGTGCTTTGCATCCAGCTTGCTGAAAACCCTGATCTCCAGGCACCCGAATTCGGACGTCATATGGTCGATCCTGTCCGGAATAACAAGCCAGGTCGTATCCTTGTCTGCAAGAGTATAATAAAAAGTGGTGTCGGTGCCATCCTCCAGGGACAAATGCATGGGAATTGCCAGTTTGTAACTGCCGACGACATCGGCTCCGTCCTTGGAACAGGCAGCGAGGCAGAGCGCCGCAAGTGCCAGAAATAGAATCTTTCTCATTATTTGCTTCGTGCGATACCTATATAATATAACAGTGTTGCGAGCGAGCTGAGCGCCGCGATAACGTAGGTGTATGCAGCCCATTTGAGCGCATCCTGCGCCATGGGGAGGGTGACCTCGTCGGCGAGCCCGGAAGCGCGTAGCCAGGCGATTGCCCTGCGGCTGGCATCAATCTCGACCGGAAGGGTGATGAAACTGAACAGCGTCGTCATGGCGAAAAGGCCTATTCCAATCCAGATGAGATGGGGGAAGATTTCGATGGTGAGAACCCCGATCAGAAGCACCCACATCACGATGGCGTTGGAGAAGGTGACCACCGGCACCAGCGCGCTGCGCATCTTCAGGGGGAGATAGCCGCTTGCGTGCTGAAGGCAGTGGCCGGTTTCGTGTGCGGCCACTGCGGCTGCAGCGATATTGCGCTGCGAGAAGACATTCTCCGACAGGTTTATGGTCTTGTCCACCGGATTGTAATGGTCGGTGAGTTTGCCCTTGACGGACTGAATCTGCACGTCCACACCGTTGTCGTGCAGCATCTTGGCGGCGACCTCGGCCCCGCTCATATTGATTCCGACCTTGGAATACTTGGCAAAACGGCTCTCCAGCATCATCTGAACGATGAGCGAGAACACCATCAGAGCTATAAAAATCGCTAAATACATATCTTAATCGTCTAATAAATCGGCATAAAGTGCATCGAGCGTTCGGCGGTCCTTCTTGGTAGGACGGCCAGTGCCGCGGTCGCGCTTGACAAAGAATGTTTCCACCGGGGCGTGGAGTTTGTCCAGCTCCGCCTCCGGCGTGAGGTTCTCGGCATAATCCGGCACGAGGGATGCCCCCAGGCGGTGGCTCACCACCAGCTTTACGCGGTAGCTGAGTTCCACCGGGCCCTTGCGGATGGTAATCAGGTCGCCCTCGCGTACATCCTTGGAAGGCTTGCAGACGACGCCGTTTACCTGCACCTTGTTGCCTCGGCAGGCGTCGGTGGCGTCGCTCCTTGTCTTGAAAACGCGGATGCACCAGAGGTATTTGTCGATGCGTTCTTCCATCTTAAACTGTCTCCAGATAGAGCGCGTGCTTCACTTCTTCGTACTTTTCGGGCCTGATGGCCTTGACAATCTCAAGGCCGAAGGAGAGCGCATGTCCTGCACTGCGGCCGGTAATGATCCGGCCGCTGGTGATGGCGGGCTTGGGCACGAAGGTGGCGCCCTTGTCTTCCAGCATCTTCTCGAAGCCGTCGAAACATGTCACCACCGCTTCCTCTATTCCTCGGAGCTGGCTGAGTACCAGGCCCGGCGCTGCGCAGATGGCCGCCACGGTGCCGCCGGCATCGTAATGGTCCTGCATCAGCTTGATGAGCTTTTTGTTGGAAGCGAGATTCTTGCTCCCGGGCATTCCTCCGGGGAAGATGAGCACGTCGGCCGCGGTAGTGCCGCTGTGGTCGGGCTGCAGGAACGGCAGGCAGTCGTCCACGCTCACCATAATCCTGTGCGAAGACGACACGAAGGGCTCTTCGCCCGCTGCGACGAGTTCCGAGCGGATTCCCGCGCGGCGAAGCACGTCGTTGGTGCCCAGGGCCTCGATATCCACGAAACCGTCGGCAAGAAAAATGTACACTCCTTTCATACTCTGAAGTCGGATGAAATTGTTATATTCGCGTAAATTTACAAAAAATCCAGAGTTCGGCAGACATTATGGCAGAAGAAAAGAAACTTTATCCCTTCAGGCTGGAAGCCTTCGAGGACGTATACGGATGGGGCAGCGAGAAATTCGTGCTGGCAGATCTGGGCTACCGCGACACTCCGGTGCGCGACGGCTGGGTGCAGGGCAACAGCATGGGCGACATGATGGAGACCTTCCTCGACCGCCTGGTTGGCGACAACGTGTTCGACTGGTACGGCCAGCAGTTTCCCTTCCAGCTCAAATGGATTTCCTGCCGCGGGAAGATGCCGCTCCGCGTGTGCCCGGACGACGAAATTGCGCGCCAGCGTTACGACGCCCTCGGCAAGGAGAAGCTCTGGTATGTCGTTTCGGCAGATGCCGATGCGCGTGTATGCATCGGCCTCGGGAAGGCCATGGGCGTGGCGGATTTCGTTGCCGCCTGTGAAAACGGCGGCATCGGCGCGAAGCTGCACTGCGTCAGGCCCAAGGCGGGAGATTTCTTCCACATCGCCCCGGGAGTGCCCCACTGCGCGCTGGGGAAACTGGAGATCCTGGAACTCAGCGAGTCCTCGGCAATGGATTTCTGCCTCTGCACCTGGGGACAGCCCCGCGAGGAGGACGAGTTCGACGAGGCTTTCGACCTGGTGGAGGCGCTGGATTTCATCAAGTTGGACGCGTACGTTCCGGAGCCGGCAGAGCATGAGCACGAAAAGATCGTGCGCAAACTTCTGCAGCTGCCCCAGTTCACCGCAAGCCTTCTGAATTTAACCGATCCGCTGCACATCTACACCGAAAAGTTCGACTCCTGCATAGCCTACACCTGCATCAAGGGCGCTTTTGAGCTGAACGTCGGGGCATCTGGACAGAATACAGGCGCCGGAGTCCAGACTCCAGCCGAAGCTGTCAGTCTGCGCCTGCAGCCCGGCGAAACCGTCCTGGTGCCCGCCGAGTGCCCGGACTTCTTCCTCACACCTCTCGCGTCCGGCACCCTCGCACTAGAAGCTATGGTCGAGAAGCGCAACGACCCCGACCCGTATGTCGGCGAAGAGGACGGGCACGAGCACGACGAATGCTGTCACGACGATGACGACTTCGACTGCGGCCATCACCACCATCACCACGATCACGAGAAGTGGCTGTCTTAACCCGAAGTGTCGTCCACCTCACTAAAAAACGGAGGTGGACAGCAAAAACGGCCTAAAATGACGTCCACCTCAATATTTTTCGGAGGTGGACGACACCCCCGCCGCAGGGAGTGGGCGCGGGACAGCCTTTCGGACGGGCAGGCAGGGCTGAAGGCGGCCCGGTCCGACTTTGAGCATAAGGTCAGGAGCGTGGAGCCTGCTCCTGGCGAACGTGTCCACCCCCGGAGACGGGCAGGGGGAGGGGCCCGACGTAAACAAGTTATTGCGGAAGCAATGACGTAGGAGACGTTGGGAGGGGCCGAAATGCAGGAGGCCGCAGGCCGACGAATGAAGTTTCGCCAGTGGCTGGACTCCACGCTCCCCCACCCCGAAAGCAAAAGGTCCCGGATTACTCCAGGACCTTTCCTTCAGGATTCAGAAATTCATATTGCAGGACGCTGTGGTCCGTGAGTTCCTCCACCGTGAGGCGGCAGCGGTACTTGCGGCGCCATTTGCGTACATAGGAATTCCAGCCGCGGGTGATGTATGCGCCGAGGATGGGCCCGACGTGCAGGGTCAGGGTCTTGAAACCCTTCTCCTGAACCAGGTAGGCCAGCTGGCGCTCTATCTGTTCGTCGATCACCACGGTAGAAGCGATCTTCCCGGTGCCGTGGCAGAGGGGGCACTGCTCCGTAGTGTTGATTTCCGTGACGGGACGTATCCTGTGACGGGTAATCTGCATCAGACCGAACTTGGTAAGCGGCAGGACATTGTGCTTCGCACGGTCCTCGGACATGAGCTCCACCATGTACTTGTAGAGTTCGTTGCGATGCTCCTGGGAGTCCATGTCGATAAAGTCGACGATTACGATACCACCCATATCGCGCAGCCTGAGCTGGCGTGCAATTTCTTCTGCGGCAAGTTTGTTGACCTCGAAGGCATTCTCCTCCTGGTCGGCTGCCTTGGCGCGTATTCCGCTGTTTACGTCTATCACGTTCAGGGCCTCGGTGGACTCGATAACGAGATAGGTTCCCTGCTTCATCGATACAATCTTTCCGAAGGAGCCCTTGATCTGCCGTGTGACCTCGAAATGGTCGAAGATAGGTTCCTTGCCTTCGTACAGTTTGACGATCTTCTCCTGGTCCGGAGAAATGAGGGAAATGTACTTGCGGGTTTCCTCGAAGACCTTTTCGTCGTTCACATAGACATTTGTGAAGGTTTCGTTCAGAAGGTCCCTGAGGATGACGGTGGTTTTGGAGTACTCCGTAAAGAGCAGTTCGACTCCCTTGCTGCGGGCGATCTTTTTCCACGAACCCTCCCACTTTTCGATGAGGGAGGTGAGTTCCGCCGCCAGCACCGAGGCCTTCTTGCCCTCGGCTGCGGTGCGGATGATTGCCCCGTAATTCTTGGGCAGGATGCTCTTTACGAGCGTTTCGAGCCTGCGTTTCTCTTCCCTGGAAGAGATTTTCTGCGAAAGGCTCACCTTGTCCGCGAACGGGAGAAGCACTATATTCCTTCCTGCCAATGAAATTTCCGCTGTGAGACGCGAGCCTTTTGTGGAGATCGGTTCCTTGACTATCTGGCCGATTATCATCTGCCCCTGCTTGAGGTAATCCTCGATGCGGCCCTCCTTGGGCAGCACCTCGTTTATGGCGATGCCCGAATAGAGCCTGCGCATATCCTTGTTGGGATTGCTCTCGCGCACGAAAGTGTCGAACGCCGTGAAATGGAATCCGAGGTCGAGGTAGTGGATGAAAGCCTCCTTGCCTTCGCCGATGTCCACGAAAGCCGCGTTCAGCGAAGGAAGCAGTTTCTTGACCCTGCCAAGAAACACATCCCCCACCGAGAACTTCTGACCTTCCGAGGACTCCCTGCTGAGTTCGATGAGCCTTGAATTCTGCATCAGGGCTATACGGACTTCGGCGGGACTTACGTCCACGATAAGGTCTTTTACGACTTTCTGTTCGTCCATCTTGGGAAATTGATATTGGTATAATAAAGAAAAAGAGACCCGCCGAATCCCTCGTACGAGCCTCTTCCGACAATTATTTCTTCTTGTGTCTATTGAGGCGCAAGCGCTTTTTACGCTTGTGCGTCGCCATCTTGTGGCGCTTTCTCTTTTTTCCGCTAGGCATAATCTTCTGTATTAATTATTTCTTGAGTTCAGCTGTGAAAGACTTTGCAGGCTTGAAGGCGGGAATATCGTGTGCGGGAACCACGAGAGTGGTCTTGCGGGTAATATTGCGGGCTGCCTTCTGGGCGCGGTGCTTGATGATGAAGCTGCCGAAACCACGAAGATATACGGGTTGACCTTTGATAAGAGAAGCTTTTACAGTTTCCATAAACGCCTCGACGACGGCGAGGGCCTCCACTTTCTCGACACCAGTCTGCTGGGCGATCTCGTTAACGATGTCTGCTTTAGTCATTTTTGTCTTGTTTTAGAATTTGGAATGCAAAAATACTATAAATATTTAATAATCAAAAAAGAAAATGCATTTTTGTCATTGGCACGGAGATTGACTATATTAGCGGCCGGGGATATTATGCCCCTATACTGACAATTTGACAGGAGAATATGACTGAAGACAAGTTATTCCTTACGGGAGCCGAGGTGAACATCATCCCGGTAATGCAGGGGGAAGGCCTCATGAAAGTGGACGAGAGCACGCTTCCGGACCTGATTCCGGTGCTGGCTCTGCGCAATGCCATACTCTTTCCGGGAACGGTGTTTCCCGTTACTATAGGACGCGAGAAATCCATACGCCTCGTCAAGGATGCCGAGGAGCAGGGACTTTTCATCGCCTGTGTTCCGCAGGCGGATGTGACGGTGGAGGATCCCAAGGAGGAAGACCTCTACCAATACGGCACCGTAGCCAAGATTATCAAGAGCCTGGAGATGCCGGATGGCTCCATAACCGCCATCCTGCAGGGGTTCAAGCGCCTTTCGCTGGACGCGATAGTTAATTACGAGCCCTATCTCGAGGGCCGCGTGCACTATCTGGACGACTATCTCGCGGAAGACGAAAACAGCCCGCAGATCAAGGCCATCGCCGACTCCCTCAAGGAGCAGGCCATACAGATTATCAAGAGCAGCTCGATGGCATCGCGCGAAGCGTCCCACGCCATCAACAATATCGGCAACTTCCGCTTCCTGGTGAACTTCATCGCCACCACGGTGGAAGTGGACGACTTCCAGGACAAGATAGAGCTGCTGCAATACGACGACATCAAGGTGCGCTCGATGAAACTCCTGCGCATGCTCAATATGCAGCTGGAACTCAGCAAGATCAAGGCGGACATCAACCAGAAGGCCCGCACCGAGATAGACCAGCAGCAGAGAGAATACTACCTCAACAACCAGCTCCGCGCCATCCAGGAGGAGCTCGGCATGGACGAGGGCGACGACTACGAACGCTTCAAGGAGCGCGCCGCCGGCAAGAAATGGCCCGAGGCCATAGCCCAGGCGTTCGAAAAGGAACTCGCCAAACTCGGCAAATACAATCCCTCGTCGCCGGACTACAGCGTACAGTACAACTACCTGGACTTCATGCTCAATCTCCCCTGGGACGAAAAGAGCGAGGACAACCTCGACCTCAAGAACGCCCAGAAGGTGCTGGACGACGACCACTTCGGACTCGAAACTGTCAAAGACCGTATAATTGAATATCTTGCAGTGCTCAAGCTGAAGGGGAACATGAAGTCCCCTATCCTCTGCCTCTACGGCCCTCCGGGCGTTGGCAAGACTTCGCTCGGCAAGAGCGTGGCAAGGGCACTGGGGCGCAAGTACGTGCGCATCTCGCTCGGCGGCGTGCATGACGAGGCCGAAATCCGCGGCCACCGCAAGACCTACGTGGGCGCGCTTCCCGGACGTATCCTCAACGGTATCGAAAGAGCCGGCACGTCCAACCCGGTGATAGTCCTGGACGAAATCGACAAGCTTTCCTCCGACATCAAGGGCGACCCGTCGTCCGCACTGCTGGAGGCTCTCGATCCCGAGCAGAACACCACCTTCCACGACAACTATCTCGACCTCGACTACGACCTGTCGAACGTAATGTTCATCACCACGGCCAACGGCACGTCAAACATACAGCCCGCGCTGCTCGACCGCATGGAGGTGATCAACGTCACCGGATACCTTGCAGAAGAGAAGGTGCAGATTGCCAAGAACTTCCTGGTTCCCAAGCAGTTGAAGGAGCACGGCATCAGCCCCAAGGCGCTCCGCATCGACGCTTCGGCAATCCGCCAGATAATCGACAAATACACCCACGAGAGCGGCGTTCGCGGCCTCGAAAAGCAGATTGCCAAGATCGCCCGCGTAACCGCGAAGAAGATAGCCCTCGAGCAGGACTATCCGAAGGTAATCAAACCCGAGCACCTCAAGGAATACCTCGGACTCGAGACCTCCTTCCACGACCTCCAGAAGGGCAACGAAGGCCCCGGAGTGGTCACCGGCCTTGCGTGGACCCAGATGGGAGGCGAAATCCTTTTCGTGGAAACCTCGGTTTCCGGAGGCAAGGGCGCCCTCACCATGACGGGAAGCCTGGGCGACGTGATGAAGGAATCCGCCACCATCGCCTACCAGTACATCAAGGCGCATCCCAAGCTTGCGCTGATGGACGATGAGACCTTCGCCAAAAAGGATATCCACGTGCACGTACCTGAGGGTGCAGTGCCCAAGGACGGCCCTTCGGCGGGTATCACCATGGTGAGCTCGATGGTGTCGGCCCTGCGCGGCAAGGGTGTGCGCAAGGGCATAGCGATGACCGGAGAGATGACGCTCCGCGGCCGCGTGCTGCCCGTAGGAGGCATCAAGGAGAAGATTCTGGCGGCAAAGCGCGCCGGCGTCCACACCATAATTCTTTCGGAAGAAAACAAAAAAGATATCGAAGATATCAAGGAAATTTACATAAAAGGACTTACCTTTGTCTATGTAAAGACGATCAAAGATGTGATCGATTACATTTTCTGATGGAAGTAGCAATAGAAAAATCCTGGAAAGAAGCCCTGCAGAGCGAGTTTGAAAAACCTTACTTTGCTAGGCTTGTTTCTTATCTGCACGAGGAGAAGGCCGCCGGCAGGCGCATCTACCCCCCGGGCGGCAGGATTTTCCGTGCTTTCGACCTCACTCCCCTGGACAGGGTGAAAGTTGTGATTCTGGGGCAGGACCCCTACCACAACCCCGGCCAGGCAATGGGACTCTCGTTCTCGGTTCCCGACGGAGTGCCCGCTCCCCCTTCGCTCAAGAACATCTTCAAGGAGATAGAAAGCGAGCTTGGCATAAAAATGAGCGGACGCCCCAACCTGGAGCCCTGGGCGCAGCAGGGAGTGCTGCTGCTGAATGCGGTGCTCACCGTCCGCGAAAACCAGCCCACATCCCACAGCAACATCGGCTGGCAAGAATTCACCGACGCGGTAATCCGCTGCATATCGGAGCGTTGCAACGGAGTAGTCTTCCTCCTCTGGGGAAGCTTCGCGCGCAGCAAGCGCGACCTCATCGACACTTCCCGTCACTATGTGCTGGAAGCGGCGCATCCCTCCCCCCTCGCAAGGGGCGCATTCTTCGGATGCGGGCACTTCCGCCGCACAAACGAAATACTCGAACAAGAACATAAAACTCCTATAAATTGGCAACTGTAGCACTTTTCCCCGGGTCCTTCGACCCCTTTACCGCGGGACACCTCAACATACTCAAGAGAGCCCTCAACATCTTCGACGAAGTTGTGGTGGCTATCGGCGTGAACCAGGACAAACAGGGATTCTTCAGCACCGAACAGAAGATCGACCTCGTGCGCCAGGCCACAAAGGGCCTTAAGGGCGTGCGTATTATCAATTACGACTGCCTCACCGTGGACATCTGCCGCCAGCTGGGCATCAGGCACATCGTTCGCGGCGTGCGCAACTTCCTCGATTTCGAAACCGAGCAGAGCATCGCCGACGCCAACCGCCGCATCGCTCCAGACATCGAAACCATAATAATCCCGACTGCACAGGAGTACTCGCACATATCCTCCTCCGCCGTCCGCGACCTCATCCGCCACAACGGCGACACTTCCCTGTTCATGCCCGAAGGGGTAAAACTTCCCGAAAACAAACACTGACGCATGCGCCGACTTGCCGCCATACTGATGCTGAGCCTCGCCTTCGCGTACGCGCGGGCGCAGGGGCCTGTGGCGGCCGCGCAGGAGCAGAGAACCGCCCGGCTCGACAGCCTGCTGGACCAGTATGTGCTTGCCATTCAGCGCTCTACGGCGGATGCGAAGATTCAGGAAGCCGACTTTATGATAGGGGCGGCGGCAGACAGCGCGACTAAACAGCATGTCGCGCTCAAGCTTTTCGACTACTACAAAGAAGCGCCCGTGATGGGCGACGAGGCCGTGGCCATCCACATCTACGACCGCTGGTTCAGGGACGGCGGCCTCAAATGGCGCAGCGAGTTCGACGAGATGGACGCGAAGCTCTTCGCCGACTTCAACCGCAGTTCGCTCATAGGCATGCAGGCCCCAAAGATTACTCTGCGCAAGCCCTGCGGGGGCAAGCTGCAGATTCCGGAAGAGGGCCGCACCGCCGTGATCTGGTTCTTCGACACTTCCTGCGGCAAATGTGCCCTGGAAGCCAAAGTGCTGCCGGGAATCCTGGAAAAGGCCGATTTCCCGCTGAACTTCTACGCAGTTTACGCCGGCCAGTCCAAAAAGGATTGGAAGGCCTTCCGCAAAGAATTCAAGGTGGGCGCGAGGAATGTACGCGTGGTGCACCTCTGGGACAAGGAAATAGAATCCGATTATCTGCGCCTTTACGGCGTGATATCGACCCCCAGGCTCTTTATGACCGAGCCTTCGGGCACAATAATCGGCAGGCGCCTGGAGCCGGAATCTCTACAGCAGATGCTGCCGGTGGCAAAGGAAATACTTAAAATTTACGGACAACAATAAATCTGTTTACATATGAGAAGATTTACATTTACAATTATTGCTGCATTCGTGGCCCTGTGCATGTCCGCGCAGGAGAACCCGATGATGAAGCCGCTGCCGCTCGATCCTGCGGTGAAAGTCGGCAAACTCGACAACGGACTCACTTATTACATCCGTCACAACGAACTTCCCGCAAAGCGCGTGGAACTCTATCTGGCTACCGACACAGGAGCCATCTATGAGACTCCCGACCAGGACGGTCTCGCCCACTTCCTGGAGCACATGTGCTTCAACGGAACCGAGCACTTCCCGGGCAAGAGCCTCCTCAACTGGCTCCAGAGCATAGGCGCCGAATTCGGACGCAACATCAACGCATCCACCGGATTCGAGGAAACCCAGTACATGCTCAACAACATTCCCGTCGAGCGCGAAAGCGTGCTGGACTCCTGCCTGATGATCCTGCGCGACTACTCGCATTACGTGACCAACGCCACCGACGAGATTGACGCAGAGCGCGGAGTCATCCGCGAGGAACGCCGCCAGAGGCGCAATGCCCAGTGGCGCACCTTCGAGGCCAGCCTCCCCTACTACTTCGGCGACACCAAGTATGCAAGCTGCACCCTTATCGGCAGCGAGGAGAACATCATGGGCTTCCAGCCCCAGAGCATCCACAACTTCTACGCAAGCTGGTACCATCCCGGCCGCCAGGCCGTCGTGGTGGTGGGTGATATAGACGTGGACCGCACCGAGGCCAAGATCAAGGAGCTCTTCGGTCCCATCCCCGCAAAGGAGAATCCCGAAACCAAGCCCCAGATTCCTTTCCCGGCCAACGAGAAGCCTGTGGTTGGCGTAATTACCGACCCGGAGAACACTTATGTCACAGTAGAGATGGCATGGAAGAGCCCTGCAGCCCCCGAGGCGATGAACGCCACCACAATGGGTCAGGTGCAGGAATACATCAAGATGCTTGTCGCCGGAATCATGGAAGAGCGATTCAAGGATATCACTTCCAAGGCTAACGCTCCCTTCATCGACGGCAGCTTCTACGTAACCAGCCTCATCTATGAAGATATCGACGCAGTCATCGGCGAGGTCAACCTCAAGGACGACAACATCCTGCCAGGTCTGGAGGCATTCTACACCGAGATCGAAAGGATGCGCCGCTACGGCTTCCTCAAGGACGAATTCGACCGCGTGAAGGCCGACCTCATCTCCTCCCTCGAAACCCGTGCGGAGAAGGCCGACACCCGCAAGAATCCCCAGCTCGTAAGGCCCCTGCTGAAGAACTTCTTCGACAAATATCCCGTTCTCGATCCCAAGACGGACCTCGAACTCGGCAAGCAGATCCTGAGCATGCTCAGCGTGGATGTGCTTAACCAGATGGTTCCCCAGCTCATCACCGAAGAGAACCTCGTGGTCATCTACACCGGTCCCGAGAAGGAAAGCATTGCCACTCCCAAGGGCGAGCAGCTGCTTGACGTGATTGCAAAAGTAAAGGCTGCGGACATCCAGCCCCTCAAGGGCGAAGAGATCGCGTCCGACTTCCTCGACGCTTCCAAGCTCAAGGCCGGCGCAGTCAAGAAGACCGCCAAGGGCCCTTACGGATCCACCGTCTGGACGCTTAAGAACGGCGTCACCGTCACCGTGCTTCCTACCCAGCACCAGAAGGACCAGATTCTCCTCCACCTCTACCGTCACGGCGGACAGAGCCTCATCCCTACCGAGGACCTGCCTTCGTTCAACAACGCCATCCTCCGTTCGTTCATCCAGAACTGCGGTATAGGCCAGTTCAGCGGCACCCAGGCCAGCAAGATGCTGTCCGGCAAGAAGGTCGAGATGGTTCCCTACATCAATGAACTGCGTGTTGGCATAGACGGCAACTCCACCAAGAAGGACCTCGAAACAGCGTTCCAGCTCATGTACATGGAGTATGTGAACCCCCGCTTCGATCCTGAGGAATACAATGTCGGTGTGGACCAGCTCAAGGCTGTCATCCCCAACATCATCAGCACTCCCAACTACAAGATGCAGAAGGGCTACTACGACATGCTCTACGGCGGCAACCCCCGCATGCAGCTCATCAGCCCCGAGGTTCTCGAGAAAGCCAATATCGAAACCGTCAAGAAGCACTACACCGCCCAGATGGGAGACGCCGCAGGGCTCAACCTGCTCGTAGTGGGTGACGTCGACCTCGACGTACTCAAGCCTCTCGTAGAGAAATACGTAGGCTCCATTCCCAAGGGCAAGAAGGCTCCCAAGTGGGTAGACTCCAAGCTTGATCCTGTAACCGGCATAAACGAGAAGCGCGATCCCCAGAAGATGGAAACTCCCCAGAGCACCGTATTCATCACCTACCACGCACCTCTGGCATGGAGCGCTGCCAACGAGGCGGCGATGGACGCCATCTCCTACATCATGGATATGCGCTACACCGCGAGCCTGCGCGAGGAAATCGGCGGAACCTACGGCGCACAGACCTGGGGCGACAATAACAAGTACCCTAAGGAGCGTGCAGATTTCAACATCGTCTTCCAGTGCAAGCCCGAGCTCTGCGACACCCTCCTCAAGGTTGCCAAGGCCCAGTTCGAGGCATTTGCAAACGAAGGCCCCAGCGCCGACGAATTCAGCAAGAGCCTGCTGAACCTCCAGAAGAAGATTCCTGAAGGACGCATCACCAACCAGTACTGGGTACGCCAGATCCGCTACATGCAGGAAGGCTACGGCGACAACGACAAGGACTACGAGGCCGCAGTGAACGCCCTCACCGCAGAGAAGGTGCAGGCACTCGCCAAGGCACTCCTCGCAGCCGGCAACAAGATCGAATACGTAATGGTTCCCGCCGAATAAGCGGAAACCGTTTCAATAACGGAATTTACCGTCCGGCGAGAAAACACCGGACGGTATTTTTCATAAGCATCGCTATGGTCATGGGGCCTACGCCGCCGGGAACAGGGGTAATCCATCCCGCTACAGGCTGGCAGGAAGCAAAGTCCACGTCGCCGCAGAGATGTCCTTCGGAGTCGCGGTTCATACCCACGTCTATAACCACTGCGCCGGGCTTTACCATATCGCCCGTAATGAGGCCCGCCTTGCCCACAGCCACCACCAGCACGTCCGCCTTGCGCGTTACTTCCGCGAGATTGACGGTGCGGGAATGGGCCATGGTAACAGTGGCGTGACGGTCCATAAGCAGCTTTGCGACGGGTTTGCCAACGATATTGCTGCGGCCGACCACCACCGCGTCCTTTCCGGAAAGATCGATGCCGATGCTGTCCAGCAGACGCATCACGCCCGCGGGAGTGCAGGGCAGCACGCAATCCTTGCCGAGCCAGAGTCCAGCCACGTTCGAAGGGTGGAATCCGTCCACGTCCTTGCCCGGGGCGATTGCCTCGATGACCTTCTGCTCGCTGATATGCCTGGGCAGGGGAAGCTGCACCAGGATGCCGTCAACCGCGGCATCCGCATTGAGCGCGGCAATCTGCGCCAGCAGCTCTTCTTCGGAAACAGAGGCGGGCAGTTCGATAAGGCGCGAGCCCATACCGGTATACTCCGCGGCCTTTACCTTGTTGCGCACATACACCTGGCTCGCAGGGTTCTCCCCCACTATTATGACACAGAGGCACGGCA
Organism: Bacteroidales bacterium; assembly: GCA_017617495.1. Lineage (GTDB taxonomy): Bacteria > Bacteroidota > Bacteroidia > Bacteroidales > UBA932 > Cryptobacteroides. The sequence goes on along the minus strand of JAFZWD010000050.1, from coordinate 26,157 downwards.
CCCTGCCATACTTTGCGGCAAGCTGCGCAACTTCTGCACGGACCTCGTCCTTAACAGCCGCACTCACGGCCTTTCCATCGATTATCTTTCCCATTACTTTTCGAACGCGCAATGCGCGATGTCTTTCCTGTAAAACAAATTGTCGCAGCGGACTTTCGCAACCTCGGCGTAAACCATCTCTCGGGCATCCGCAAGGTCCTTTCCGCCACTCACCACCATCAGCACGCGGCCTCCGGAAGTCACAAGGTTACCGTCCTTAAACGCGGTTCCCATATGGTAGACGCGCCCTCCGATGGCATCCAGTCCGCCAATCGGGCAGCCCTTGTCGTACTTGCCGGGATAGCCCTTGGAGGCCAGCACCACACCGAGCGTAACGCCTTCGGTCCAGCGGAGTTCCTTCGCGGGCACTCCCGTTGCAACGGCGTCAAAGATATCAAAAATATCGCTTTCGAGCAAAGGCAGCACCACCTCGGTCTCCGGGTCGCCGAAGCGCGCGTTGAATTCTATTACCTTGATGCCCTGAGGCGTTTTCATTAGCCCGCCGTAGAGCACTCCGCTGAGCGGATAGCCCTCTGCAACCATTGCAGAAGCCGCCTTGCACATTATCTCGCGCAAGGCGAAGTCGCGGTCGCCCGGGCTGATGAACGGCAGCCCGGTATAGGCGCCCATTCCGCCGGTGTTGGGGCCCTTGTCGCCGTCGAAGGCGCGCTTGTGATCCTGCGAGAGCGGCATAGGGTACACGCGCTCGCCGTCCACGAAGCAGAGGAAGGAGAATTCGGGGCCGGTGAGATAATCCTCGATGACGACCTTCCCCTTGCCGAAGGCTTCGTCCAGAAGCATATCCGCCAGCGCCTTGCGGGCCTCTTCCAGGTCGGCCGCGATTACCACGCCCTTGCCGGCCGCGAGTCCGTCGTATTTGATGACTGCGGGGAAAGGACGGCCGGCAACGTATGCGAGCGCCTCATCGTAATTGTCGAAACTGCGGTACGATGCGGTGGGGATGCCATACTTGAGCATCAGCTTCTTGGCAAACTCCTTGGAGCTCTCGATTGCGGTTGCAGCCTTCGTATGGCCGAAGATCTTCAGTCCGGCCGCGCGGAAGGCATCCACGATGCCCGCTGCCAGCGAAGCTTCGGGGCCAACTACCGTAAGATCCACGCCATGCTCCAGCGCAAAGGCCTTAAGGCCCTCCACGTCGGTGTCCTTCAGGGGCACGTTGAAAGCCTGTTCGCCTATTCCGGCATTGCCGGGGGCGCAGTAAATCTTGGACACCTGCGGGGAACGGCTGAGCGCATCCACAATCGCGTGTTCGCGTCCGCCGCCGCCAATCACCAGAACGGTCTTGCCGAGGCAGTTTTCGAGATTTATCTCCTTGGGCTGGGGCTTCGAGTCGAATATCGGAAGCACGTATACTCCACCTAAACTCATATGGATCAGTGTTTAAAATGTCTAACTCCTGTAAACAGCATAACTATGCCGAGTTCATCGGCCTTGGCAATGGCATCCGCGTCGCGGATACTGCCGCCGGGCTGCACTATCGCCGTCACGCCGTATTCCGCAGCCAGTGCAACTGTATCGTCGAACGGAAGGAATCCGTCCGAAGCGAGAATCAGGCCGTCGGTAAAACCGGCCGCTTTTGCTTCCTCAAGGGCAATCCGCGCAGATCCCACACGGTTGGTCTGGCCCGCACCGATGCCTATCGTATGGCCGTCGCGCACAACCGCGATTGCATTAGATTTCACGTGCTTGACTATCTTCCATCCGAAATCGAGGTCCTTCATAATCGCGGCCTCGGGCTTTTTTACGGTCACGCACATTTCCGGTTTGAGTTCCTCAACCTGAGTATCGAGTTCCTGCACCAGCAGGCCGCCCGCCACGCCCACATACTGGGGCACCGGAACATCCGAATGCGTCATATCCACCTGCAGCACGCGCAGATTCTTCTTTGCGGACAGAATCTCCAGAGCCTCGGGCGTATAGGACGGGGCGATAACAATCTCCAGGAAGATGGGCTTCATCCCCAGAGCCACCTCGGCGGTAAGCTCGCGGTTCACACCCACTATTCCTCCGTAGATGCTCACCTTGTCGGCCTCGTATGCCGCCTGCCAGGCCTCCTCTATGGTTGCACCCACCGCCGCGCCACAGGGATTCATATGCTTGAGCGCAAGGCAGAAGGGCTCATCGAAGTCGCGCAGCACGCTAAGGGCCGCGTTGGCATCCTGTATATTATTGTAGGACAGCTCTTTACCCTGAATCTGCTTTGCGAATGCAAGGGAGAACGGCACATGGTCCGCCGATGCATAGAAGGCTGCGCTCTGATGAGGATTCTCGCCATAGCGGAGTTCCTGCTTGAAGTCGAATTCCAGGAAGAGTTTCTCCGGCAGGCCTGCCTTGGCACGCATATAGGTTGCAATGCAGCTGTCGTATTCTGCCGTATGTGTATATGCCTTCGCCGAGAGTTTCAGGCGTGTTTCCTGAGTTGTGTTGCCGGTTTCGCGAATCTCTGCCAGCACAGCGTCGTAGTCGGCAGGGTCGCAGACAATGGACACGTCACGCCAGTTCTTTGCGGCGCTGCGCACCATCGAAGGTCCGCCGATATCGATGTTCTCGATGGCCTCTTCCAACGTCACACCCTCCTTTGCGATGGTCTGGCGGAAAGGATAAAGGTTGACGCACACGAGGTCGATGGTCCCGATGCCGTTATCCTTCAGAGTCTGCATATGTTCCGGCAGTTCGCGGCGGGCCAGAATACCCCCGTGAACCTTGGGATGAAGGGTTTTCACACGTCCGTCGAGAATCTCCGGGAAACCGGTGACCTCGCTTATGCCGATGGTCTTCACGCCCTCCTTCTCGAGGAGTTTCTGCGTTCCGCCCGTTGCAATAATCTCCCAACCAAGGGCCTGGAGTCCCTTTACGAAGGGGACCAGGCCGGTTTTGTCGCTTACGCTTACAAGTGCTCTCATTTCAATAACTTAGCTATTGTTTCAACATAAAGTTGATGTTCTATTTTCTGGCCGATGCGATGCACTTCGGCGGGGTCGCTGCCATCGTATTCGAAGGCCCGCTGGGCTATTATCTTTCCGCCGTCCAGGTCGGAGTTTACATAATGGATGCTGATGCCGAAGACCTTAACTCCGTAGGCCACCGCATCCTCCACCGCATGCGCGCCCTTGAACGCCGGCAGCAGTGACGGATGGATGTTGATGATGCGGCCCTCATACGCCCCGAGCAAGGTCTCCCCCACTATGCGCATGTAGCCCGCAAGGCACACCAGGTCCACGCCTTTGGCATCCAGCAGCCGAACGATCTCCTTCTCGTACTCCGCCTTGCCGGCATAATCCTTTGGCCTGAACACAAAGCTCTCCACCCCGTACTTCTCCGCCTTGGCAATCACGGCCGCTCCGGGCACGTCGCACACCATCAGCACCACCTCGGCCTCCAGCCTCCCGTCGGCGCACGCCGCGGCTATCGCCTCGAAGTTCGTCCCCGTCCCGCTTGCAAATACCGCTAATTTCTTCATAATAATACTATTATTCTTGCTCTAATGATGGAACACTTTCCATCATCTACAACATATTAATATGGACTCCGGGCTTGCCGGTAACTTTGCCGATGACGGAGGCCTTCTCGCCGCAGGCCTGAAGGATGGCAATGGCCTTTGGTGCCTCGGCCGCGTCGAGCACGGCGACCATCCCGACCCCCATATTGAAGATGTTGAACATCTCGCGGTGCGGCACTCCGCCCCACTTTTCCAGCATCTTAAAGACGGGGAGAATCTCCCAGCTGCCCTCGGCGATTTCCAGACCCTGTCCGGGCTGAAGCACTCGGGGGATATTCTCGTCGAAACCGCCACCGGTAATATGGCAGATACCGTGAACATCGCACTCGCGGATAACCTGCAGCATCTGCTTCACATAAATTTTGGTAGGGGTAAGAAGTACCTCGCCGAGCTTGGCTCCGCCGAATTCGGGAATGGAATCGTCGTAGGACAGGCCGGCGTCGGAAACAATTTTGCGGACAAGGCTAAAGCCGTTGGAATGCACGCCGCTGGAAGCGACGCCAACCAGCACGTCCCCGACCTTGACCTTGGAACCGTCGATAAGCCTGGACTTCTCCACCACTCCGGTGGTATAGCCGGCAATATCGTACTCGCCGTCGGCATACATACCCGGCATCTCGGCGGTCTCGCCGCCGACCAGCGCACAGCCGGCCTGACGGCAACCTTCCGCAACACCCGCAACTATGGCCTCGACCTTGGCGGGAACATTGTGCCCGAGGGCCACGTAATCTAGGAATATCAGCGGCTCGGCACCCTGGGCGAGGACATCGTTCACGCACATTGCCACGGCGTCGATGCCGATGGTATCGTGCTTGTCCATAGCGAATGCGATCTTGAGCTTGGTGCCCACGCCGTCGGTTCCGCTCACCAGCACGGGTTCCTTTACTCCAAGGGAGGAGAGGTCGAACATGCCGCCGAAGGAGCCAATGTTACCCATCGAACCCTTGCGCGCGGTGGATGCAACGTGCTGCTTGATCCTGCGGACCACTTCGTACCCGGCTTCGAGGTTCACGCCGGCGTTCTCATAAGTCTTTGCCATATCAGTCGTTGGTTATAGCGTCATCATAAAGGAGAGTAGGATATTCGCCCGTGAAGCAGGCCTGGCAGGGATCCGCGCAGCCGAAGCAGGAGTCGCGGGTGGATTCGGGGCTGAGGTAGCCCAGCGAATCGGCCTCGATGGCCTTGCAGGCCTCTTCCAGCGTTCGGTGCGAGCAGAGAAGCTCCTCCGGAGTGGAGGTATCCACGCCGTAATGGCAGGTATAGCGCATCATCGGGCTGGCTATGCGCACGTGCACCTCGGATGCACCCGCTCCGCGCAGAAGCTTGACTATCTTGAGGCAGGTTGTGCCGCGCACGATGGAATCGTCGATAAGGGCGATACGTTTGCCCTGGACGATACTGCGCACGGGCGAAAGCTTCATCTTTACGCCGAGCTCGCGCATGCTCTGAACCGGCTGGATGAAGGTACGTCCCACATATTTATGCTTCACAAGGCCCATCTCGAAGGGGATGCCGCTCTCCTCGGCATAGCCGATGGCTGCGCTGAGGCCGGACTCCGGCACGCCCACCACTATATCGGCGTCGGCGGGGCACTCACGGTAGAGGCGCCGGCCGGCTTCCTTGCGGTACGAGTGAACGTTGCAGCCGTCGATATCGCTGTCCGGACGGGCGAAATAGATGAAGTCCATCGCGCACATGCGGTGGCGCGAGAAACGCGACCAGATGGTGCTGCGCATTCCGTCGCCGTCGAAGGAGACTATTTCTCCGGGCTTGACGTCGCGGATGAACTCCGCGCCCATAATCTCGAAGGCGCAGGATTCGCTGCTCACCACCCATCCGTCGCCGAGCTTGCCGATGCAGAGCGGCTTTATGCCGTATTTGTCGCGGCAGGCATACACGCGGCTGCGTGTCATCACCACGAAGGAGAAGCCTCCCTCCATCATATTGAGCGCCTTGACTATGCGGTCGATACGCTCCTCGTTATAGTTCTTTTTAATCAGATGCGCCAGCAACTCGCTGTCGGTATCGGTCTGGAAGATGGTGCCGTGCTTTTCCAGATAGTCGGCTATCTGCCTGGCATTCACCAGATTACCTTCGCCGGCAACCACGAAGTTGCCGCTCTTGTGGCGGAAGTACAGCGGCTCCACGTTCTCGGGGCCGCCCTTGGAGGCGTTGGCATACTTGACGCTGCCCACGCCCATCGATCCCTTGAGGGTTTCGACCTCGCCGTTGGTAAAAATCTCGCTCAGGAGTCCCTGCCCGCGGTAACGGTAACTCTTGCCGTTCTCGTCGAAGGTCGCAATGCCGCCGCCTTCCTGTCCACGGTGCTGAAGATTGTGAAGACCGTAATAAATATAGGTCGAGGCGTTCTTGACGCCATATACTGCAAGTACTCCCATGGCTACTTAAGATTCAGGTTTTCGAGTCTGTCCAATACTGTCTGGTACGATGCCACAACGTCGCTGAGGTCCAGGCGGAAGCGGTCCTTGTCCAGGCGCTCGCCCGTTTCCTCGTCCCACATACGGCAGGTATCCGGGCTGATTTCGTCCGAAATAATCAGCTCGCCGTTGTCGGTGGCGCGGCCGAACTCGAGTTTCATGTCCACGAGTTCGATGCCCGCGCGATGAAGCAGATTCTCAAGAAGGGTGCCCGCGATTCGCGCGCTTGTAATCATCTTCTCCAGCTCGTCGTAGTTGGCGAGGCCCAGAGCGACCGCGTGATGGCGGTTGATGAACGGGTCTTCCAACTCGTCGTTGTTGTAGCGGAGATCCACCATCGTGTTACCGGGGAGGAAGCCGTCTTCGACGCCGAGGCGAGCCGCCAGCGAACCGGCGATGCGCTTGCGCCAGATTACCTCAACGGGGATGATGTCGATCTTGCGGCAGAGTTGCTCGCGGTCTCCAACCGTCTCAAGGAAATGCGTCTTGATGCCGTTTTCGTTGAGATAGCCCAGGAGGATGGCGGAAATCTTGTTGGTCAGCACGCCCTTGCCGTCGAAGCGGGCGCGTTTGATGCTGTTGTAGGCCAGGGTCACATCCTTGTATCGGATTATGACCTTATCCGGATCGTCGGTAGCGAAAACCCTTTTTTCGTTACCGTCAAATAACAACTGTTTCTTATCCATTTTTATGTTTGAAATAATTGACTGCATTTTCGAAAATCGACTGCCTGCGCTCTCCCGCTATATTCTTGAAGAGGTTCGGCTCCCAGCGCTCGCTGTGGCCCATCTTGCCCAGTATCTGCCCGTCCGGGCTGAGTATACCTTCTATATTATATGAAGAGCCGTTGGGGTTGTCCACATAGCGGAATGCCACCTGCCCGTTCGCGAACAGCTCGCGCGCCAGCTCCTCCGACACCGTAAACTTGCCCTCGCCGTGGCTGAACGCAACCGAATGCCTGTCGCCGATCTTGAACGACGACAGCCAGGGCGATGCCACCGATGCCACCTCGGTTGTCGCTATCAGCGAGATGTGCCGGTTGATGTCGTTGCGGAAGAGCGTAGGCGATTCCGGGGTGACGCAGCCGAGCCTGCCATAAGGCAGAAGGCCGCTCTTGACCAGCGCCTGGAAGCCGTTGCAGATGCCCAGAATGAGGCCGCCGCGCTTCAGCAGAGCAGTAATCGCTGCGCCGACCTTTGCATTGTTGATGACGTCGGCGATGAATTTGCCGCTGCCGTCGGGCTCGTCGCCCGAAGAGAAGCCGCCGCAGAACGCCAGTATCTGGCAGCCATCGATTTCCGCCGCCAGCCCGTCGATGGAAGCCAGCACATCTTCCGGCCTCAAATTCCGGAATATAAACGGCCTCACTTCCGCGCCCGCGTTCCTGAAGGCCTTGGCAGTATCATAGTCGCAGTTAGTCCCAGGAAATACCGGTAAACACACGAGCGGCACGTCCGACGCCATGGCTTCTCCGGGACGGGTAATGCCAGAGCCGAAAGGCGCCGCGTCGCTGAGATTGCCGGTCAAGCCGGCAATGACGTTTTCGTCATGCCCGACACCACCGTCATGCCCGACCTGATCGGGCATCTCCACGCGAGGAGGAAATACCTTAAAGTATCGCGATTCGTAGGCCGATTCAAGTTTGTCAAGGGAAAGGGTGCAGCCGTTGATGCAGATGCCGCCCTCGGTGACGGTGCCAAGCAGATGGGCGGCGGCAAAATCGAGCGCATCCGTGGCCTCGAGGACGACGGAGCCGTAGCCTAGTGAGAAGAGCCCGCTCTCAGGGAGGCGGACATCGACGCCGAGCGCATTGCCCATCGCCATCTTCACAAGCGCTTCAGCCACACCGCCGTACGACAGCGACCAGGCAGAGACCACCTTGCCGGCGGCAATCTGCGGGCGCAGCCAGTTCCAGTTGGCGGCCAGAGCCTGCGTATCGGGCATATAATCGGCCAGCGGAGTATGCTTAAGGAGATAGATGCGGTTGCCCGCCTTCTTGAATTCGGGAGAGATTACCGTACCGGCATCCACCGTAGTAATACCGAAGGCAACCAGGGTGGGAGGCACGTGAATGTGCTCGAAGGTGCCGCTCATCGAATCCTTGCCGCCGATGGACGGCAGGCCGAGGTCGTGCTGCATCTTTAGCGCGCCGAGAAGGGCGGCAAGAGGCTTGCCCCATGTGTGGGGATCCTTTGTCATCCTCTCGAAATATTCCTGATAGGAGAAGCGCATCCCGCTCCAGTCGGCGCCGGAGCACGCCACCTTGGTGCATGCCTCCACCACGGCATAGGCGGCCGAATGGTAGGGGCTCCACATTGCGAGGTCGGGATTGTAGCCGAAAGCCATCACGCTGGCAGTATCGGTATAGCCGTCGACCGGGAGCTTCTGCACAGAGACCTGGGTTTCGGTGGTCTGGCGAAGGCCGCCGTAAGGCATGAGCACCGTGGAACGACCGATGGTGGAATCGAACATCTCCACAAGGCCCTTCTGGGATGCCACGTTGGGGGACGACATCACGCCGAGCATCTTCTCTTCGAGGGATACGCCCGCGTGCTCACGGAGGAAGGGATCCTTATCCTCGACGGCGGAAACTGCCGCCTTTGCATAGTGCTTTGCGCCCGCGCTGTCAATAAACGAACGGGCCAGGTCGCAGACCAGCTTACCGCCGCAGTACATACGCATACGGCCGGTTGCAGTCACCTCGGCAACGTGGGTAACTTCGATATTGTCGGCTGCGCAGAGGGCGCGGAAACGCTCCTCGTCGGCAGCTTCTATAACAACTGCCATACGCTCCTGCGACTCACTGATGGCAAGCTCAGTGGCGTTAAGGCCGGAGTATTTGACGGGTACGCGGTCGAGCCAGATATCCAGGCCGTCCGCAAGCTCTCCTATGGCTACGCTCACGCCGCCCGCGCCGAAGTCGTTGCTCTTCTTGATGAGGCGGGTGGCTTCGGGACGGCGGAACAGGCGCTGGAGTTGGCGCTCCTCCGGGGCATTGCCCTTCTGCACCTCGCTGCCGCAGGTCTCCAGGGACGCCTCTGTATGCTCCTTGGAAGAGCCGGTGGCTCCCCCGATACCGTCGCGGCCCGTACGGCCGCCGAGCAGCAGCACCACATCGCCCGGGGCAGGGCTCTCGCGGCGCACATTCTCCGCCTTGACGGCGCCCACGACGGCGCCTATCTCCATACGCTTGGCTGTATAGCCCTCGGAATAGATCTCACGCACATGGGTGGTGGCAAGACCGATCTGGTTGCCATAGCTGGAATAGCCGGAGGCAGCCTTACGGCTGATCATCGCCTGCGGCAGTTTGCCGGGGATGGTGTCGGCCACGCTCGCGCAGATATTGCCGGCACCCGTCACGCGCATTGCCTGATATACGTACGCACGGCCCGAAAGAGGGTCGCGGATTGCACCGCCGAGGCAGGTCGCAGCTCCGCCGAAAGGCTCTATCTCCGTTGGGTGGTTATGGGTTTCGTTCTTGAACTGCAACAGCCACTTCTCGGGCTTGCCGTCCACGCTTGCATTTATGAAGATGCTGCAGGCGTTGTTCTCTTCGCTTTGCTCCAGGTCTTCGAGCTTGCCTTTTGCCTTGAGCCAGCGGGCTCCGATGGTGGCGAGTTCCATAAGGCAAAGGGGCTTGTGCTCCCGGCCGAGGTCGCGGCGCATGCCGTCCAGCATCTGCAGGGATGCCTCCAGCTCGGGGCGCAGGAAAGAATCGTCCACCGTAATCTCCTCTATTTCAGAGGTGAAGGTAGTGTGACGGCAATGGTCGCTCCAGTAGGTATCGAGGATGCGCAGCTCGGTTTCGGAAGGGTCGCGTCCCTCCTTCTTGAAATAATTCACCACCTCGCGCAGGTCGTCGGCGTTCATCGCCAGGCCGTGGCTGCGGCAGAAAGGGACGAGGGCGTCTTCGCCCATCGCGGTGAAGCCGCTCAGGTCTTCCAGGGGCTTGACGTCCGCCTGCTCGTTCTCCCTGAGCACGCTCAGGTCCTTGCGGCGGCATTCGACGGGGTTGATATAATAATGCGCGATGCGGTCGAAGTCGGCGTCGGAGAGGTCGTCGTCGAATATGAGCAGACGGGAGCTGCGGATGCGGATGTCGGCCGAAGGTTCCGCCAGATGTACGCAGTCCACCGCCGAAGAAGCCCGCTGGTCGAACTGCCCCGGGATGTACTCCACGGCAAGGTATTTCCTGCCCTCGAGGTCTATATGGTCGGACACGGTGTCGGTGACGGTTTCGCCAAAGACGCTGTAACGGCACTTCTCCACCAGCTCGTCGGAAAAGCCGAAAAGGTCGTACACGTTCAGGAGCCTGAGGCTCTTCATGCGAAGGGAAAGGTTCTCGTTCAGTTCCCGCAGAAGACTCTCGGCCTCCACGTTGAACCGCTCCCGTTTTTCTACGAATAAACGCTTGTTGCTCATTTATATAAAAGTATATGCCCACCTGCGGGAGGTGGGCATTCGGTCATACTATGGTGTTCAGTACTTTGTCGCTCTGCTGCTGGCGGAAGTCCTGCAGTCTGCCTGCCAGGGCCTGGTCCTCCAGGGCCAGTATGGAGACGGCGAAGAGGGCCGCGTTCTTTGCTCCGTCTATCGCCATGGTCGCAACCGGTATTCCCGATGGCATCTGAACCATGGACAGCAGGGAGTCCAGTCCGTTAAGCGCCTTGGACCTTACCGGCACCCCTATTACGGGCAGGGCGGTATAGGAGGCGATGACTCCTGCGAGATGTGCCGCTCCGCCTGCGCCGGCGATGAACACGCGGCATCCCTGAGCCTCCGATTCGCGGACATAATCCGCAAGGGGGCCGGGAGTGCGGTGGGCACTCAGTACCTTTTTGTCGTATGCTATTCCGAAGCTTTCGAGCGTGCTGCAGGCGGGAGCCATCACCTCCCAGTCACTGGAGCTGCCCATAATAATTGAGACTTGATACATACTACTAAAACCAAAGTCCAAATTTACGAAAAGAATCTGAAAAAAGTATGTTATCTTTGTACTCGTCAATTAACTTTTTTTCAACAGATGAGAGCAGTGGTCAAAACGGATTTGCATCTTCCCGGGCAAATCTCCAAGTATGTCGGGAAAGTACGCGATGTATATACTCTGGAAGGCGGATATCTGGTAATGGTGGCAACCGACAGAATCTCCGCCTTCGACGTTGTCCTCCCCGAGGGTATCCCCTGCAAGGGACAGGTTCTCAACCAGATTGCATCCAAGTTCCTGGACCTCACTTCCGGCATAGTTCCCAACTGGAAAATCGCCGAAGTGGACCCGATGGTCACCATAGGCCGCCTCTGCGAGCCCTATAAAGTGGAGATGGTCGTGCGCGGATATCTCGCCGGCCACGCCTGGCGCGAGTACAAGGCCGGCAAGCGCAGCCTCTGCGGAGTTCCCCTGCCCGAAGGCCTGCGCGAGAACGAGAAGCTCCCCCATCCCATCATCACCCCGACGACCAAGGAGAGCGAAGGCCACGACCGCGACATCAGCCGCGAAGAGATAATTGCCGAAGGCATCGTTCCCGCCGAAGAATACGCCCAGCTCGAGAAATACACCCTCGCCCTGTTCGAAGAGGGCACGCGCATCGCCGCAAAGCGGGGCCTCATCCTGGTGGATACCAAATACGAGTTCGGCCGCGCCGACGGCAAGATTGTGCTGATGGACGAGATCCACACCCCCGACTCCTCCCGCTATTTCTACGCCGAGGGCTACGAGCAGCGACTTGCAAAGGGCGAGCATCAGAAGCAGCTTTCCAAGGAGTTCGTGCGCGAGTGGCTGATGGCCAACGGTTTCCAGGGCCAGGAAGGCCAGAAGGTGCCCGAGATGACTCCCGACGTGGTATCCGGCATCACCGACCGTTACATCGAGCTTTACGAAAACATCACCGGCGAAGCCTTCAAGAAGGCCGAGGGAGAAGATCCCGAGGCGCGCATCGCCCGCAATATTGACAACTTCCTCAAAACCATCCGCTGATATGATTGAGCGCTATTCCAGAAAAGTAATGCGGGACGTCTGGTCCGAGCAGAACAAATTCGACGCATACCTCAAGGTAGAACTCCTTTCCTGCGAAGCCTGGAGCGAGCTCGGGGTCATCCCGAAGGAAGATGTCGCCAAACTTTGGGCAGGAGCCCGCTTCGACATCCCCCGCATAAAGGAGATAGAAGAGCAGACGCGTCATGACGTGGTGGCTTTCACCCGTGCCGTCAGCGAAAGCCTCGGACCCGAGCGCAAGTGGGTGCATTACGGCCTCACCTCCACCGACGTGGTGGATACCGCCAACGGCTACCTTCTTAAGCAAGCCGACGCCATTCTCCTTAAGGACCTCGAAGATTTTCTGGAAGTGCTTCGCAAGCGCGCGAAGGAATTCAAGAGCACGCCCTGCATTGGCCGCACCCACGGCATCCACGCGGACATCACCAGCTTCGGCCTCAAATGGGCCCTCTGGTTCGAGGAGATGAAGCGCAATATAGCGCGCTTCAAAGCGGCCGCGGCGGGAGTGGAAGCCGGCAAGATGAGCGGCGCGGTCGGCAACTTCGCCAACATCCCACCGTTCATCCAGGATTATGTCTGCGGCAAGCTGGGAATCGCCTCTGCAGATATCTCCACGCAGGTTCTCCAGCGCGACAGGCACGCCTGCTACGTGGGCACGCTCGCGCTTATAGCAGCCACCCTCGAGCAGATGGCATTCGAGGTGCGCAACCTTCAGCGCACCGAAATCCGCGAAGCGGAAGAAGCCTTCGCCAAGGGGCAGAAAGGCTCCAGCGCAATGCCTCACAAGCGCAACCCCATCAGCAGCGAAAATATCTGCGGATGCGCGCGCGTGATGCGCGGTTATATGGCTACCGCTTACGAGAACGTGGCCCTCTGGCACGAAAGGGACATCTCACATTCATCCACCGAACGCATAGTTCTGCCCGACGCCACCGAGCTTCTGGATTATATGCTCACGCGCTTCAAAGGCATACTCGAGAACCTCGTGGTATATCCCGAGAATATGCTCGCGAATATCTACAAGACCAAGGGCGTAATCTTCGCCCAGAGGGTTATGAACGCACTCATCGAAAAGGGTCTTTCCCGCGAGCAGGCATACGACACCGTGCAGCCCGTGGCAATGAAGGCCTGGACCGAGAATCTTGACTACAGGACTCTCCTGGGCGAAAACGCCGCAGTCACCTCCCTGCTTACGCCGGAGGAACTGGACGGGTGCTTTACCCTCGATTATTACTTCAAGAACGTGGATTACATTTTCGGCAGGGTGGGCATTTAGCGCACTACCGTCGAAACACGGTCGGGACCGACGGACACGATTTTGATGCGGCAGTCGGTTGAATCCTCTATGAAATTGATGTAGTCTTTGAATTCCTGCGGGAAGTCATTGTAGCACTTCATGCCGCCGAGACTGGTCTTCCAGCCGGGGAATTCGCGGTACACGGGCTCGATGTCGGCGCCGCCGTCGTACGGGAAGTCCTCCAGCAGCTGGCCGTCTTTGGTCTTATAGGCCACAGCCACTTTGATGGTGTCGAAGCCGTCCATAACATCGGACTTCATCATAATGAGGTCGGTTACGCCGTTCATCATCACGGAGTACTTCAAGGCCACCATATCGAGCCAGCCGGTACGGCGGGGACGGCCGGTGGTCGCTCCGTATTCATGGCCAATCTTGCGGAGCTGCTCGCCGTCGGCATCGAAGAGCTCGGTCGGGAAAGGGCCGCTTCCCACTCGGGTGCAGTATGCCTTGAATATGCCGTAGACCTTGCCAATGCGCGAAGGGGCAAGTCCGAGGCCGATGCAGACGCCGGCCGAAAGGGTGTTGGATGATGTCACATAGGGATATGTGCCGAAGTCGATGTCCAGCAGGCTCCCTTGCGCTCCTTCCGCGAGAACGGGAACACCCTCGTCAAGCGCGTGGTTGATGAACACCTCGCTGTCGATGAGTTCGAAACGCTTCAGGCCTTCTGCAGCCTCCAGCCAGCGTTTTTCGTATTCGTCTATATTGAGCTCGAAGCCCTCGTACTGGGCCAGAGTCTTAAGATGGGCGGCCTTGCGGGCCTCGTATCTCTCTTTAAAGTCGGGAAGAAGAATATCCCCTACCCTGAGGCCCCTGCGGCCTGCCTTGTCGGTGTAGGTGGGGCCGATGCCCTTGAGGGTGGAGCCAATCTTGGCTTTGCCCATCGCGCTTTCGCTTGCAGCATCCAGGGCCCTGTGGGTGGGAAGGATGAGGTTGGCCCTCTTGGAGATGAAGAGACGGCCGTCCACGTTTACCCCGCGGGCTTCGATATTCTCGATTTCCTCCATCAGAATAACCGGATCGATTACAACGCCGTTGCCGATTACATTCAGAGTGCCCTCACGGAAGATGCCGGAAGGAACGGTGTGGAGCACGAATGCGGTGCCGTCGAACACCAGCGAATGGCCGGCGTTGGGACCGCCCTGGAAACGTGCAACAATCTTGTAATCAGGAGACAGTACGTCCACGACTTTGCCTTTGCCCTCGTCGCCCCACTGGAGGCCGAGCACAACATCGATTTGGTTTGCTTTCATCTGCTAATAAGGTAATACTCGAATTTCGGTTTGAATTTAGCAAATTATTCTGACAAAAGCAAGGCGGAACGCCCTGTTTCATAATATCATGCGTTTTTATTATATTTGCAGAATATGGCAGCAAAAAAGAAATCCGGCATCGATCCGCGCTATCTCGACAAGGAGAAGGCGGCCCTCAAGCGCAGCGCCCGCAAGAGCGTGTTTTTCAACAAAAAGGAGCTTGCAGCTATCGACCAGTACTGCAAACTCTTCGGAGTGCGCTCCCGCAGCGCCCTCATCCGTCAGGCCACTATGGAGCACATCCTCCAGGCCCTCGACGAAAACCACCCCAAACTGTTTTAACACTGAATTAACCATATGAAGAAGATTCTTCTGGCCATGGCCGCTCTGCTGGTTCTGGCCGTTTCCTGCGGAAAGGAGAAAATCTCGACCAAGAAAGAGATCGACCGCAAGGACCCCACCTCCATCAGCCTCAGCGAACCTTCCATCACCCTCTATGAAGGCGAGCAGCAGACTCTTACGCTGAGCAAGAGCCCGGATTATTCCAAGGAGCCCGTGGTTACCGTCACGGACGAAAAGAAGCAGACTCCCCTGCTGGTGCTCAGCGACAACGAGAGTGTAGCATATGCAAGGGGGCTGACCATCCAGGCCCTTGCACCGGGCAACGCCAAAATTACAGCCAGCCTGGTAAACGATCCCAGCGTCAAGGCCACCTGCAACGTGACAGTGCTTGAGTATATAAATGCCGTTACAATTTCGAATATAAGCCTGAGCAAGAGCAGCGTGCAACTCAGCGACCTCGGCTCGGACGGCAAGGGCGAGAGCGTCGACATTACCGTTACGCTCACCGCTTCCGAATCCGGGCAGAAACCCGGCTGGGAAGATGTAGTCGTCAGCTGCAACGACCAGGATGTCAAGTTTACCAAGGGGGCGATGAACAACGGCGTCGGCACCCTTACGGTGAGCGTAGAATCCAACACCACCCACAAGACCACCAACGTGCATACCGCCAACCTTACCGTAAAGGCAAAGAAGGGCTCGGCAAGCAGCAGGACCCTCGGCGTGGATGTACGCGGCCACGTGTACGGAATAAGCGTTCCCAGGCTCGAGAGCACGAACGACAATATGGTGGACAAAGGCAAGGTGCTCCTGGTAAAGGGCAAGACTTTCGACCTTGAAACCCAGATCGACAAAACCGGAACCCTCAAGGACGGCGCCAGCACCGGATCCATTTCCTACAAATCCGGCAACAGCAGCGTGCTGAGCGTAAGTTCGGACGGCGTACTGAGCGTGAGCGGCACTCCTCTCGGAGGTAGCAGTGTCATCAATGTTACGGTTTCGTGCAGCACTCCCGGAGTGTCCTCCATTACAGTGCCGGTATATACCTACTATGAGCCTACCGGATACACTTTCAAGATTGACGGAAATGCAGTGAACGGCAGCAGCGTGCTCAAGGCAGGTACCAAAAACCACATCCTCAGCATTACGGCAACGCCCGACAAGGCGCTTTGCGACATAAAGATCAACACCAGCTCGTACACTTCGAACGGTACCCCCGACCTCGAAAACGTCACTGTGACCAACACTCGCACCAGCTCCTCCAAAATTGAGTTCGACACTTCCATATACGGCTCCAAGAGCACATCTGACCAAATCCAGATTGCTTCCTGGATAAACAACAAGACGGCGACCTGGACATTCCAGGTGGATGCCTACAGCAGTACCGACATCAAGGTAGGAGACTATGTCTATTATGTAAAAAACGACGCCAACAGGGTGTATTATTATTACTCCGACGGGGGACTCCGCGCCGACGGCCCCGATTATTCCTGGGTCCGCCGCGATTCTGGCAGCCCCCTTTCATCATCGGAACTTATTGGAATAGTATATCAAGTAACTTCCGAATATAACAATGTGAACGGCATCAAGTTGCGCGGATTCCGCTACTACGGCACCGAGAACTGGGCATACACCGACGGCCATCTGGCCCACGCCGCTGTAATTTCCGCTAAAGATCCCAAGGCCGGCACATATACCTGGGAGTGGAGCTCGGGGTATTTCGACATAGAGGCTGGCGCCAACTGGAATTCGTCCACTTATGGCCAACCGCCCAAGGAAAGTGCTAACAGCAGTTCCTATCTGGTTTACGAAGGCCTAAGGTGGTGGAATTCCAAGGTTAGCGAATCCAACAGGGTAAAGGCCATCTATTCCGTGGACAATTACAACGACTACGACGGCCTCACCGAGAATGCAGGCAAATCCGGCAGCTGTCCGCTTCGCAAGGCGACGGGTTCGCAGTATGGTTCCACCGGCTGGGTTATGCCTCTCAAGTCCGATATGCGGAATTTGGAACATGTCCTGGATATCGTCAAGACATCCATCACCAGGGCAAGGAATGTTTCATCTTCCTGCGCGGATGTCCTGGCAGGCCCATACTGGCTGGCAAATTACAGTAAGGATAAATACACGCCGCCAAGCGGCTATTCCGTCGACTGGGCCTGGGCTTACTGTTTCGACATATCAGCGGGGAGCGACAAATTCCCGAAGAAATTGAAGGACATCACAAAGCTCGGCACCCGCCCGATAGTATTCATCTAGACCGGCCTGAACGCCAGGCAAGCATTATGACCTCCGAAGCCGAGACTGTCGGAGATGCCCAGCGTACACTGGAGCTTGACGGCCTTGTTGGGCGTGTAGTCCAGATCGCACTCGGGATCCGGGGTGTCGAGATTGATGGTCGGAGTGATTATACCTTCCTTCAGCGTAAGCACAGTGGCGATGGCCTCAGCCGCGCCTGCAGCACCGAACATATGCCCCGTCATACTCTTGATGGAGGTGATGTGGGCCTTGTAGGCGTCGTCGCCGAGGGCGAGCTTGTATGCGGTGGTTTCGCTGATATCGTTCAGGTGGGTTCCGGTGCCGTGCGCGTTAATGTAAAGCACATCCTTGCCGGATTCGTAGCCGGCTTCGTCCAGGGCCTGGCGCAGGCAGTGGGCCTGGGTGGTACCTTCCGGACGCGGTGCGGTGGAATGGTAGGCGTCGCAGGTGTTGCCGTAGCCGACAACCTCGCCGTAAATCCTGGCTCCGCGGGCAAGCGCGTGCTCCATCTCCTCGAAAACAAGGATGGCGCCGCCGTCGCCCATCACGAATCCGCCGCGGTTGGCATTGAACGGGAGCGATGCATATTTGGGATTCTCGGCACGGGAAAGCGCCTTGGAATTTGCAAATCCCGCGATTCCCAGAGGAATGGTCGCATATTCGCAGCCGCCGGTGATTATGGCATCGGCATAGCCGTACTTGATGGCACGGTATGCCTCGCCAAGGCAGTGCGACGATGTTGCGCAGGCGGTAACGATGTCGAGGCAGACTCCCTGAGCGTGGTTCTTAATTGCAATATGGCCCGCCGCGATGTTGGATATCATCGAAGGGATGAACAGAGGCGAAATCCACTGGCCCGAAGGGTCCTCGAGCATCTTGAGAGTTTCGCGGTACTGGATTTCGAATCCGCCGATGCCGCTGCCCACGTACACGCCGAGGCGGAAGGGGTCGATGTTGGCGTCTTCGCCCTCGCTGTGCAGACCGGAGTCCTGCATAGCCTGGTACGCCGCCGCCACGCCATACTGCGTAAACAGGCCCTGCTTGCGCACGAAGGCCTTGTCCATGCCGTACTGAAGCGGATCGAAGTTCTTGATCTGGCCGGCTATATGCACCGGCAGCAGCGAAGTGTCGTAATCGGTAATCGTTTCGATACCGCACACTCCGTCACATAAGTTTTTCCAAAAGGTAGGTAAGTCGTTGCCTATCGGGGTTATTACCCCCATACCCGTTACTGCCACTCTTTTCATAGTTCTACAAAGATAGTAAAACCTTCCTTAAAAGCAAAAAGAGCAGAAGAAGGAATGCGAGGACGCAGATTCGGCCGGGGACGTCGCCAAGGCGGGCGAAGAGGGTGAGGCGGTCGGAGAGATGAACGGTGCCGGCGAGCGTTTCCCTCGTCCACCAGTCGCCGCTGGAAACTATGTCGCCGCGGCCGTTGATGAAGGCAGATATGCCAGTGTTGCCACAGCGGGCAAGGTCGCGCCTGAGCTCGATGGCGCGAAGTGCGGCGAAGGAGAGGTGCTGCCTGTAGCCGGGCGTGTCGCCCCACCAGGCATCGTTGGTGATAACCGTCATGAAGCGCGCGCCCTTGCGCACATACTCAGCGCAGTACTCGCCGTAAACGGACTCGTAGCAGATGGCGCAGCCGAACGGCACCACGGTGCTGTCTGCGGCATAATACTCCAGAACATCAGGCTTGCGCGGCCCGACGAGGCGCCCCATAACATTGCCCAGCATATTGTCCAGCGGCACGAAGAGCTTCGGATAAGGCGTAGCCTCAACTCCGACCACCAGCTTGCCCTTGTGGCAAAGCGAATAGCGGCCGTCCGGAGCCATGCATACGGCGCTGTTGTGCCCTATCCGCCAGAACCACTCGTCCAGCTGACGGCTGAGCGGGTTGTGCGGGTCTTCGTCGAAGTATTCGTAAGTTCCTGCGCCGAACAGCAGTCCGGCGGAAGGATAGCTCTGAAGGAACGACTTGAAAGTGCGGAAGGTGTTTCCGTCCGTCACGTCGGGCAGAATCACATCGTTGGTAAAGGTTTCGGGCGCTATCAGCAGGCCCTTCCAGGCCGTATTCCCCGCAAGTGCGGAATCCGCCAGCTCCAGCAGAATCGCGTTCTGCCGCTTCTGGCTGAGTGCCTGGAATTTGTGGTAAGGGTCGAAGTTTGGCTGCAGCACCAGCGCATCGATGCTTTCCTCCGGCTCCTCGTAATGATAATAAAGGTGCAGCGAGGCCGCCACCGGCAGGAAAACCGCGAGCCCGAGCGCCGACAGCGCGGCAATCCGGATCTTTCGCGATGTCTCAGCGAGCCGGCCCTTGCGCAGCGCCTCTATAAGTGAGAAGATGCCCAGATTGCAGGCCCACACCCACGCTGAACCTCCCAGCGTGCCGGTGTACTCATACCACTGCGCGAGCTTGGTAGTGCGGGCGAAAGCATTGCCAAGAACCAGCCAGGGCCAGGAAATCTGCGAGCCGGTAAGATACCAGCGCTCCCAGGCAATCCAAGCGGCGGCGAGCAGCAGGTAAGGGAGAATGCCGCTCAGATGCCTCTTTCCGAGACGGAAAAGCCCGAAAACCAGCGACATCTGCAGCGCGTTGGCAAGGATTGCAAAGACCGCTCCCCCGGGAGTGGCGTTCCACACCCAGAAGGTGGTGATGGCGTTCCACACCACGAAGCAAGAATAATGCACGTAGCGGAAGCGCCTCAGCTTCATTTCGTCCGCCAGGCTGTCCGCCAGCAGCAGGGGCACGAAGCCCACCAGAGCCAGTGCGCCCGTCCCCGGAACCATCCAGGGAAGGCTCAGCAGCACCGCCGACGCAAGCGCCAGCAGCCAGATTGTACTAAGACGCGCCTTGCACATATTTCCTCCATTTTTCCAGCAGCGCCGTCATATCCTCGGGCAGCTGCGAGTCGAAACGCATCCATTTTCTGCTGGCCGGATGCTCGAAGCCTATCGTTTTTGCATGAAGCGCCTGCCTGGGGCAGATCTCCATGCAATTGTGAATGAACTGCTTGTACTTTGCGTAGATGGTCCCCTGGCGGATTTCAGTGCCGCCGTAGCGCTCGTCGCCGAAAAGCGGATGCCCGAGCGAAGCCATATGCACGCGGATCTGGTGCGTGCGCCCGGTTTCGAGCCTGCACTCTATATAGGTGATAAAACCGAAGCGCTCCAGCACCTTCCAGTGGGTCACCGCCCATTTGCCGGTAGTCTCGTCTGGCACCACACGGAAACGCAGCCGGTCGTTGGGGTCGCGGCCTATATATCCCTGCACCGTACCCTCGTCCTCGGGCATATTGCCCCAGACTATCGCCCGGTAGCATCTTTCTATTGAATGGTCGTAGAACTGCCGCGCCAGATGCATCTGTGCCTCGTCGTTCTTCGCGACAAGCAGCAAGCCGCTGGTATCCTTGTCAATCCGATGGACCAAAATGCCTGCCTTCGCATCGTCTTCGTCAGGTTCTTCACCTGACTCGGCCTCGCGGCCAAGGTGAAACAGGAGTGCATTCACCAGCGTGCCGTCGAAGTGGCCGTGGCCGGGGTGGACGACCATGCCGGCGGGCTTGTTCACGACCAGCACGTCCTCATCCTCATAAACTATATCCAGCGGAATGTCCTGCGGTTTAATGTCCACTCCGCGGCGGCGGTAAGGCATGACGAAGCGCACCACATCGCCGGGGCGCACTATATAATTGGCCTTGACGGTCTTCTCCCCCACCTGCACGAAGCCTTCCTTTATGGCGCACTGAATGCGGTGGCGGGAAGTATCCTCGAGGTGTGCCGACATCCATTTGTCGATCCTCACGGGCAACTGCCCCGGATCGACATTGAGCCGGAAATGTTCGAACATTTCCTGCTCTTCCTCCAATGCCGGTAACTGCCAGTCCATCAGAGGTTTGCTATTTTTTCCGGATTTGTCGAAAGATACAGGGAGATGCCTGCTCCCATGGAAAGCGAACCGATTGCGGAACCCGGACGCTGTTCATACACAACGGCGTTGAGCGAATCGCTGTAGTTCACGACCTCCTTGTCGAAAATGAGCCTCGACACGTTGAGCGAATTGTCGTGCACCGCGTCCACTGCGCGCAGATATTTCATTCCCACCACATTGGGCACCCAGGTGCTGCTTTCCGAAGCGTTCAGGCCAACCATCAGGTCGATTACCGAACCGGAATCGACGGTGGCTCCGGCCTTTATATCCGCATTCTTATAAAGCTGGCGGAGCACATTGTTGGTGGCGATGTCGCTCACGTAGATAAGGCGGCCGAGCATCAGGCCCTTTGCGGCCAACTCGGACTTTGCCTGGCGCATAGAGCAGCCGACCAGCGAAGGCATGGTCACCTTCTTGGCGGTAAGCGCGTTGATGGTAACCAGCACGCGGCGGCCCCTCTTGACCTGGCTGCCGGCCTTGGGATTCTGCGAATACACCGCTCCGCGCATCATCCTGCGCACGAAAACGGAATCGCCCACTTCCACCTTGACTCCGGCTTTGGCGGCCACATGCTGCGCTTCGGCAACGGACAGATTGGTGAAATCGGGTACGCTGAATTCCTTGTTGTGACGGGTTACAATGCCCAGGAACAGGTTCGTAACCAATATAATCAAGATAAGAACCCCCGCTGCAAGCAGGAGGTTCTTAACAATCCAGTTGTTCAATATTTCTTTGAAGTCCATATCGCACAAATATAAGAAATATTTGTGATATGGCGTCTTATCTCATACCGCGCGGGGGGCCGAAGCCGCCGGGGCCTCCGGGGCCGCGCATTTTGCTGCGGTCGAAGGAGCCGAAGCGCCATGTGAAGGATGCGATTATATAGCGCCCGAGGGTGTTGTTGACCGATTCCTGATGGTAGTTGGAGGCGTCGGTAACAGTGTAGTTCCTGGCCTGGTCCAGAATGTCGTAGCACTTAAGGGCGATTGTCGCCTTGCGGCGGAAGACCTGCTTCTGGATCTCGGCGTTGAGCACTATCTCGCTGGGCTGCTCGGTAGCATAGCCGTTGTACCAGTTGTAGTTGCCGTCGGCCTTGAAGGTGAGCGCTATGCGTTCCCAGGTCCAGGCGGTGTTGAGCGAAATCTGGTTGTTCCAGGTGGTGGTCTGGGATGCGTCCTTGCTGATGGTATACCAGCTGCGGTTCACGCGGGTGCGTCCCTGCAGGCCGACCTCCAGCGCATTGTTGCGGTAGGTAATCTTGAGCCTCTCTGTGCCGGACAGCGTCTGGATGGTATTGGTGACGAAGTGAGCGTCGAAGTACGCCTCGTCGCGCAGATTGTTGTTAAGCTCGTTCATGAACCCGCTGTAATCGCCGTTGGTGTAGGTGGTCATGTCGATGTTCGAACCCACATACGACGAGGATTTGCTCCAGTTCACGCGGGTGAAGTCCGACAGCGTAAACGCCCTCTTCCTGCCCAGGGGGATGTTGCAGAAGCCGTTGATGCCGGCGTTGGCCGCATCGGGGCCGTTGAACGGCATGGAGTACTGCGCTCCCCTGTTGTACCAGGTGGCGTTGACGATGGGGCTCTGCGTGTAGCTAGCGTTGAAGCGGATATTGAACGAAGAGAAGTTGCGCTTGTTGTTGTAGCGGACGTCTCCACGGACGTTGTGTGCGAAATAAGGGTTCAGCCTGAGGTTACCGAAGCTCACGTTCATGGGGTCGGTATTGTCGGGCACGGGCATCAACTGCCTGGTCGAAGGCTGCTCGGAGCTTCCGCGGTAGAAAATGCGGGCGTTCGCATTCTCGCTGAACTCCCACCATGCCATCACGCGCGGCGAGTAGCGCCAGCGGAAATCGTCGTAGTTGATGTCCACCAGAGCCTTCTCCGCCGAATCGTAGCGGCGCGAGTAGTTGTGGGTGCTTGTAGGCATTGCCGAGAAGCCGACCTGTGCGCGGGACTTGCCCTTCTGGTACATGAAGTTGAAGCCTATTTCCTGCGTGGTGGTCTCGTTCACCACGTGGTTGGAATAGGTGGAGTCGACCTTATGGAGGATATTGTCCCAGGTGTCCTTGTCGGACTCGTTCCTGTTCCAGGACATACGGTAGTTGGCCTCGACGTAGAAGTTGCCTCCGAGGGGCTCGGTATAGGTCAGGCGTCCCATCAGCGACGAAGAATTGGACTTCTGCTTAATGCTCTGGTTGATGTTCTCGGATTCCACCCAGCCGTTGTTCCCCATCACCGACACGTTAGAGACGTTCCTGCTGTCCATCTTATTGTGGCTGAAGCTGTAGCGTCCCATCACCGTGAGGGTGCGTCCTGGGATGCCCAGCCTCTGGCGGAAGAGCGCGAAACCGCTGGTGGAGACGTTGCTGTTGTCGCCCCAGTTGTGGGTGAAGCCCTTGTTGGTGGAATCGGGAGCAGCTCCGCGCAGGCTGTCGGTAAGCGTGCTGTAAGTGTTGCGCTCGTCGAAGCTGCCGCCGCCCCAGTTGATCCTGGGTTCGAAGAGGATGGAAGTGTTCTTGGAGAACTTATGGTCGATCCTCAGGCCGATGCGGTGGCCACCCGTGCGGGTTTCGCTGGTGCCCTTGGAATGATAGAGCAGGTCGGCCCCGTCGAGGTAGGTGCGCTTGTCGGTGGTTTCCGAAACGTTCTTGTCCGTGCCGTTGTAGAGATAGTTGCTGCTGAGCTCCATCTTGTCGCCGAACAGATCCCAGCTGCCGTTGGCGCCCGCCATCCAGGATGTGGTGATGCCATTGCCGGTACCCCAGCCGCCCTGGCCGCGTCCCATTCCGCCACCGCCGCCGCGCATGCCGCCCATCATTGAGCCTGCGAGATCGTTGAAACCGCGGTTGTTGGTGTTGTTGCCGTTGAGGATTATGCTGATCTGCTGCCTCTTGGTGAATTTGCCCATGAAGCCCGCCCCCTGGAAGCGCCAGTCGTTCGGGGCTCCGGCCGCCTTTTTGTCGGTCGACGGAAGGTCGTGTCCCACGCCGCCCATCAGGTTGCCGAAGGCTCCCCTCATCATGCCGGGCTTGATGGAGAGGTCGATCACCTTCTCCTCCTCGCCGTCGTCGATGCCGGTAAACTCGGCCTGCTCGCTCTTCTTGTTGATGATTTTGAGCTTGTTGATGACCTTGGCGGGAATGTTCTTGGAGGCCAGCTGAGGGTCGTCGAGGAAGAAGGTCTTGCCGTCGATGGTTATCTTGGAGATGGTCTCGCCGTTGACGCTGATGCTGCCGTCCTCGCTAACCTCAACGCCCGGGAGCTTCTTCAGAAGGTCCTCCAGCACGTCGTTGTCCACGGTCTTGAAGGAGCTCGCGTTGTACTCGATGGTGTCCTTCTTGACTATTATGCTGTTGCCCACCGCCGATACGCTGGCCGCGTCGAGCATCTTTGTGTCGGGATCCATGGTAAGCTCGCCCAGGTCGATGTCGGCACCCTTGACGGTGATGTTCTTCTCGAGGCTCTTGTAGCCCAGGAGCTCCGCCTTGAAAAGATAGCTCCCGTTCTTGACCTTCACTATCGACACCTGGCCGGCATCGTTGCTGAGGGCATAGTTGGAAGCCTTCTTTGCTCCGGGCAGATGCAGGGAGACGGTCGCAAAGGCGACTGGCTCGCCGGAGTTGGAGTCCTTGAGAACCGCCGAGACTGTATTCTGGGCGGAAGCGGCCGCCCAGGACAGGACGGAGGCCAAAAGTATGAGGGCAAATCTTTTCATATCTTTTTTTTGACGCAGATAAACCTTACAGGTTTAAAGGCAATAACTACTTTTTTATTCTGTCAGGATTCTCCTGCACGAACTGTTCCCAGCTCTGGCTTGCCCTGCGGGCGGTTTTCTTTGCAGAAGCCACCGGTATGGGGGACGCAAGCGTATAATAATGGCACATTGCAAGCGCCAGGGCGTCGGTGGCGTCGAGGTACTTGCTGAGGATGTCGATTCCCAGCGTTTTCTCCACGATGAGTGCCACCTGCTCCTTGGACGCCGCGCCGTTTCCGCAGATTACCATCTTGGCCTTGCGGGGCGCATATTCATAGACCTTCACGCCGTGTGAGACGGCGGCCACCATAGCACTCCCCTGCGCCCGCCCGAGTTTGAAGGGCACCTGGGCGTTCTTTGCATAGAAGGGCGATTCGATGGCGAGGTCGTCCGGGCGGTGCTGTTCGCACAACGCGGACACTTTTTCGTGGATGCAGAGCAGTTTGGTATAGGGGTCGCCGATACGCCGCAGATCCAGCACTCCCATGTCCACGAAATGAGGTTTGCCGTCGGATTCAACACGGACGACCCCGAAACCAAGCAGGTTGGTTCCGGGATCGATTCCGAGTATGGTACGGGGCTCAGTCAATTTTGTCGAAGCCCGTGTAAGGACGCAGCACCTCCGGGATTATGATTCCGTCGGGAGTCTGGTTGTCTTCGAGCAGGGCGGCCACGACGCGCGGCAGAGCCAGGGAAGAACCGTTGAGCGTATGGGCGAGCTGCACCTTGCCGTTTTCGTCGCGATAGCGGCAGTGCAGGCGGTTCGCCTGGTAGGTTTCGAAGTTGGACACCGAGGAAATCTCGAGCCAGCGGCCCTGAGCGGCGCTCCAAAGTTCGAAATCGTAGGTAATAGCGGATGTGAAGCTCATGTCGCCGCCGCAGAGGCGCAGAATCCTGTACTTGAGTCCGAGGGCGTTCACGAGGCTCTCCACGTGGGCGATCATCTCGTCCAGAGCTGCATAGGAATCCTCGGGCTTCTCCACGCGCACGATCTCCACCTTGTCGAACTGGTGCAGACGGTTGAGTCCGCGCACGTCCTTGCCGTAGGAGCCGGCTTCGCGGCGGAAGCAGGGAGTATATGCGGTGAGCTTGCACGGAAGCTGAGAGTTCTCCAGGATGACGTCGCGGAAGATGTTGGTGACGGGCACCTCGGCGGTAGGCACGAGGTAGAAGTCGTCGAGTCCCACGTAGTACATCTGGGCCTCCTTGTCGGGAAGCTGGCCGGTACCGAAACCGGAAGCGGCGTTGACCACTGCCGGGGGTTCGACCTCCTTGTAACCGGCGGCCGTGTTGAAATCCAGGAAATAATTGATCAAAGCCCTCTGGAGCCTGG
>JAFZWD010000049.1 GCA_017617495.1 Bacteroidales bacterium | reverse complement strand
TTCAAGATGAGACTTCCTCAGAGGGTCGTGGGAGACTACCACGTTGATAGGCAGGAGATGTAAGGCCGGTAACGGTTTGAGTCGACCTGTACTAATAGCCCGAAATCTTTCCTTCGGACATTGCCGGAACGAGAGATTGCGCATCCTAATTCTAACTGATTGTGTCTTTCAAGCAAAATACTGCGGTGGTTTTAGCAGTGTGGACCCACCTCTACCCATTCCGAACAGAGAAGTTAAACGCACTCACGCCGATGGTACTGCCCCACCAGGTGGGAGAGTAGGTAGCCGCCGTTTTTAGGGACGGAGTCAGCAATGACTCCGTCCTTTTTTTGTGCCTTCGGCGCAAAAACTAAAAACGGCGCCTACCGGCATCTGTTAGGGGCTCTGCCCCTAATGTACCCCGCCGGTGCCTTGCACCGGTAGTCGCTTCGCTCCGGTGACGGCCCTTTGCCTTACGCGGAAGAAAGGGCGCCAGGACTAAATGCCGGCACCGTCGATGAAGTGGGGTTCGGTGACGGCTTTGCGCTGCAGGATGCGGGAATTGGCCGGGACATCGTGGGTGAGCCAGACGTTACCGCCGATGACGGTATCGTGACCGATGCGTACGCGGCCGAGAATTGAAGTATTGGAATAGACTGTGACGTTGTCCTCCAGGATAGGATGACGGGGCGTGTCGATCGGTCGCCCGCACTCGTCGTAGCG
Organism: Bacteroidales bacterium; assembly: GCA_017617495.1. Classification (GTDB taxonomy): domain Bacteria; phylum Bacteroidota; class Bacteroidia; order Bacteroidales; family UBA932; genus Cryptobacteroides. The sequence goes on along the minus strand of JAFZWD010000049.1, from coordinate 37,738 downwards.
GAAATTCTTTGCGCCGAGCGTTACTCCCTGATACAGCATCACATGCTCCCCGATAACGCAGGTCGCACCGATCACCACTCCGGTGCCGTGGTCGATTGCAAAATACGCCCCGATCTTGGCGCCCGGATGGATGTCGATTCCCGTCTGCGAGTGCGCAATTTCGGTAAGCATACGGGGCAGCACCTCCACCCCAAGGCCGAGCAGGACGTGTGCGGTGCGGTAATGCAACATAGCCGTAAGGGCGGGATAGCAAAAGACTATCTCCCGCACATCAGTAACGGCCGGGTCATTCTCTGCAATAGCCTCTACATCGGTGACTATCAGTCGTTTAACTTCGGGTAGCTGTTCCAGGAAAGCCTTGGCGACATCCTCGCCGGCAAGCTCTCGGAGACTGTCGAAAATCGCCGCTACGGCATCCTCTGTACTCTCATCGCTGTAAAGCGGGAACACCGCATCCTTCACAGCTGCCATCAGGCGCTCGAGGAGTTCATTCGTCTGCTTAATAGATCTCATAGAGGATAATCTTCAAAAGCGTAAAGTACGGTCGAGAGATAGCGCTCGCCGGTGTCTGGCAGCAGGGCCACTATCACTTTGCCGGCATTCTCGGGGCGGCGCGAGAGCTCCAGCGCCGCATGGAAGGAGGCTCCTGAGGAGATGCCCACCAGCAGGCCCTCTTTTGCCGCAAGACTGCGCGACGCCCTGATGGCATCGTCGTCGGCCACCGGCAGAATCTCGTCTATCACTTCTGCATTATATGTCTGCGGCACGAAGCCCGCGCCGATTCCCTGAATCTTGTGCTTGCCCGCGACTCCGGTGGAAAGCACCGCCGACGAGGCAGGCTCCACCGCCACTATCTTCACCCCGGGCTTGCGGGCCTTGAGGGCCTTGCCGACGCCGCTCACGGTGCCTCCTGTGCCCACTCCGGCCACGAAGATATCCACCGCGCCGTCGGTATCTTCCCAGACTTCCACTCCGGTAGTGCGCTCGTGCATCGCGGGATTTGCCGGGTTGGTAAACTGCCCCAGGATGATGGCTCCGGGGATGCTGTCGCGCAGTTCTTCCGCCTTGCGGATGGCGCCCTTCATTCCTTCGGCGCCTGGGGTGAGTTCAAGCTTGGCGCCGAGCGCTTTAAGCAGGTTGCGACGCTCGAGGCTCATGGTTTCGGGCATCGTGAGGATAGCCTTGTAGCCCTTGGAAGCCGCCACCCAGGCAATGCCTACGCCGGTATTGCCGCTGGTAGGCTCGATAATGGTGGCTCCGGGCTTGAGGAGGCCCTTCGCTTCGGCGTCCTCGATCATGGCGAGGGCGATGCGGTCCTTGACGCTACCGCCGGGGTTGAAGTATTCCAGTTTCAGGAGAATGCGGGCGTTCTGCCCTTCGAAGCCGGCCACCTCCAGCAGGGGCGTACGGCCTATCAATTCGGTAAGTTGCTTTACTACTTTCATATTAACAAAGATAATCATTATTCCACAAAGCGGTCTGTATCAGGACAATATTCCAGAATATTTCCTATTTTTGCGTCGTTAAATAACAAACTTTAAAGTTTTAGCCTTATGAAGAAGATTTATGTAATTATTGCTGTAGCCGCTATCGCACTTTTCGCTGCATCTTGCGGTAACAAGAAAGCAAAGGAAGCCGCCCAGGAACCCGCCGCTTGCGAGCAGGCCGAGGTTAAGGACGCTGCAGAGGAAGTTAAGGACGCTGCCGTCGAGGCTGCTGCTGAGGTTGCTCAGGAAGCTATCGCCGCCGGTGCCGACGCTGCAAAGGAAGCTCTCAAGTAGATTTCCCCCTTGCTTAAAGGCAAAAAGAGCCCGACTGGCAGTCCAGCCGGGCTTCTTCGTATATTGGGCTCAAGCTACTTCGTAAGGTAGTAGCAGACATTCGTCACCACGCGTACTTTCTTGATGCTCGGGGTGTTGCTGTCGCGATTCTCGATGCTGAAGTAACCCTGGGTTGCGTTCTTGATCTTGCCGAGTTTGCTTTCGGAATCGTCCGCAAACTTCTGGGCGACCTCACGGGCGTTGCGCGTTGCCTCCTGGATCATCTCGGGCTTGATCTCGTTCAGGCCTTCGAAAAGGAAGGTGGGCGTGCAGTCCCAGCCGTTTTCGGGCACGATGCCGTCCTTGATGAGGTTGCGCTGCTTCTCCATAAGGGCCTGCGCCTGCTGGACGTTCTTTGTCGAAACGGTTATGGTAGAAGTCGCGAGATACCTGTACATGCGGTCGTTCGAGCCGTATTCCTGCGAATACTTGTCGGATACCGAAGGTGTGGCGGTGCTGATTTCCTCCGCGCTTATGCCGCCGTCTGCAAGGAACTTGCGGATCTTGGCATTCTTGGTCTCGACCTCGCGGTAAACATCGCCGAGTTCGTTGCCCACCACCTTGAACTGGATGGGCCAGATGAGTTTGTCCGCCGCGACTTCGCGTTCGCAAAGTCCGCGCACTTCGACTGTCCTGTCGAATGATCTGAACACTTTCGCAGTTTTCGGAAGCATTACACCAAGGACTATGAGCCCTATCATTATGAATACTCCGCCGAATTTGAACTTCGATTCCATAATCTAAAGTAAGTCTTTGATATTGTACTTGTTACGTTCGCCCGAGGAACGCGATACCATCTCTCCGATAAAGCCCGCGAGGAAAAGCATCACACCCAGCACCACGGTGAGCAGGGCAAGGTAGAACAGCGGCTGGTCGGTAACGGCGCGGTAGTAGGTGCCGGCCGCCTGGCGCACGAGTTTGGTTATGATAATCCAGCAGGTCATCACGGTTCCGACGAGGAACATAAAGATGCCCGAGTAGCCGAAGAAATGCATAGGCTTCTTGCCGAAAGTCGACAGGAACCAGATCGAGAGCAGGTCGAGGAAGCCGTTGATGAAACGGTTCATCCCGAACTTGCTCTTGCCGTATTTGCGCTTCTGGTGATGCACCGGCATCTCGCCGATCTTCGAGAATCCTGCATTCTTTGCAAGATAGGGGATATAGCGGTGCATCTCGCCGTAAACCTCGATATTCTTGACCACATCTTTGGCGTACGCCTTGAGGCCGCAGTTCATGTCGTGCAGTTTGATGCCGGTAATAAGGCGGGCCGTCGCGTTGAAAAGCTTGGAGGGCAGGTTCTTGGTAACCACGTTGTCCTTGCGTTTCTGCTTCCAGCCCGAAACCACGTCGTAGCCGTCCTCCTTGATCATCTTGAAAAGGCCGGGAATCTCGTCGGGGCTGTCCTGGAGGTCGGCGTCCATGGTGATGACCACGTCTCCCTGGGCCTTGTCGAAGCCGCAGTAAAGCGCAGCGCTCTTGCCGTAGTTGCGGCGGAAGCGGATGCCGTGAACGCGGGCATCCTCTTTGGCGAGGCCCGAAATTACCTCCCAGGAGGCGTCGGTGCTGCCGTCGTCCACAAATATCACTTCGTAGGAGAAGCCGTTAGCCTCCATCACGCGGGCTATCCAGGAATGGAGCTCCGGCAGGGATTCAGCCTCGTTAAGAAGAGGTATTACAACTGAAATATCCATTGTTTCTGTCTGATTTTAAGCGAAAGGATCGTCCTGCTTGCAGATGGACGAAGAGATTATTGCGGACGCCACCGTGCCGAAGAGCCAGCACCAGATGAGGTTCGTAAAGAAGGTCAGCGTCGGCATGGAGCTCTCCATGTTCGCCATCATGTCGAGGGTTTCCTGCGGCATGAAGCCGGAGTACATCTGGATTGCCGCTTCGAAGGCGTCCGCATAGAAGTCCGGCTGCACGAAGGTGGTCCAGGCAAGGCAGAAGCCCGAATACAGCAGCGCCGAGCATACGGCTATAGCCATTCCGTAACGGAAGGTCCGCTTGCGCTCCCCGCCGTTTTCCGCCGCCTCGGTCTTGAGGAAGCGGTGCAGCATATATATACAAAGGAATAGCTTGAGGCCCCACAGCAGGAAGCTGATTACGCTGACCGCAAATGCATTGCCAATCTTGGGAACTACGATAGTCAGCAGGAAGTACGCAATGGAAATCCCTCCGAGCACCAGCCCGGTCCTTCCCGCTTCGCTCCACACAGATTTCTGTTCAATTTCTGACATAGTTCACAAATATAGCAATATTTACTGTCAATCCGAGCGAAGCGAAGGAATCTTGGCGGCGATGAGGTATTTGCCGCCGGGGGTGCCGAAGGCGAAGATGTGAGTGCTGCCGCCACCGCGGAGGGCCATTTTGCGGCGGAGTTCGTCGCTGGAGAGAGGCAGGGCGCGGGCGGTGATTTCGGCGTCGGGCCAGAGGGCGGCAAAGCGTTTGAGCGATGCTTTGCTGAGGGGTGCAACTTCCTGAATTTCAAATAGTTTTCCAAAAGGAGCAAAGGCGCCTGTGCCGGCGTTTTCGGGAACCAGATAAAGATGCGCGGAAGGGCCCAGGGGGCGGAGGCCGAAGCGTTGCGCGATGAGCTTGAAGGCGCCGCTTTTCATCAGCGCCGGGCCGGGGGCGAAGAGATGCCCGATCAGGTCGGGCATGACGGTGTCATTGCCGGCTTGACCGGCAATCTTCTCCTCGGATGGAAGAAAAGAAAAAACGAAAGGCATTTCAACCGGTGCAAGGCACCGGCGGGGTACATTAGGGGCGGCGCCCCTAATAATGCAGCCGAAGGGCTGCCTGGCGACAGCGTCGCCTTGACCGGCAATCTCCGCAACGACCGTGTACTCCCCGTCGAAACCCGGTTCGCAGAGGGCGAGCAGCTCCTTGCACTCGCCGGAGGCCTCGACTATGTGTATCTCCTTAAGATTATGTAAAGTCCTGCCCAGCAGGCTGATATCGGCGATGGGGGAGAGCTTGGCCATGAGGCGGATGCCCCGGCCGAGCACTATGTCCTGAATCTCAAGAAGATTGGGCGAGCAGTCCTCCAGGCGGAAGACTTTTCGGCCGCCGGAACCCCTGCGGGCGGGATCGAGATACACCAGGTCCGGCCGGAAACCGTCCAGTATTGCGCCCAGGTTCCCGGAGGTGATTTCGCAGTTGGAAACGCTCACCCCGGAGCAGCCGAGCAGGTCGAAATTCCGCTTTGCGGCATCGGCCAGGGCGGGGTTCATCTCGTTGTAAAGGACGGTCGCTCCGGCGAGGGCGAACTGCCAGGCGTCAACCCCCAGGCCACCGGTAAGATCTGCTATGCGCGTGCCTCCGAATTCCAGCGCCAGATGCGCCTTGTGCCGGGCTGTGACGGTGCTGCTGCACTGTTCGGCCGAGAGGGCGGAGGGGAAGAGCAGGCGCTCGTCGGCATACCACTCGGGCACTTTGCTCCGGAGTTTGCGCTTTGCGGCGATGCCCTCGGCCGCAAGGGCCACATCGATGCCGGGCCAGCGGTGCCGCTGGAGCACCAGGGAGGCGGGGTCGTCGTTCAAGTGTTCCGCTATGAACTCCTGCAGATCCATATGGCGAAGATAGTGCTTTTTTACTTATCTTTGCGCTATGGAAACAGCTGAAATTCTTAAGGTGGCACAGGCCGCAGCGGCAGAGCGCGGATGCAGCATCGTCGATGTAAAGGGCGACGACGACAACAATTTCGAAGTGATTCTTGCAAAGGCGGACGGCCCTGTGGACCTGGACGACTGCGAGTTCGTGCACAGGGCAATCCTGGCGGCTTACGACCGCGATATCGAGGACTATGCCCTCACCGTAGGGTCGCAGGGAATCAGCGGCGAAGAGGCGGATTCGCTTCTTGGAGAATAATTTGGAAAATATAATACAAAGTATTATCTTTGCACCGGTGAATGAGAGATAGAGGCCGCAGGGCTTCTATTTTTCGTTTTATATGCAGCAAGAAAACAAATACATCATATAATCCAAATGGAAAAGAAAAAAGAAGAAAAAGTAACCTTGATTGACGCTTTCAAGGACTTTAAGGAAGAAAAGAACATCGACCGCCCGGTTATGATGGGTGTGCTCAAGGATGTTTTCCTTACCCAGATTGCCAAGACCTACGGCAGCTCCGACAACTTCGACGTCATCGTGAACGTGGACAAGGGTACCTGCGAAATCTACCAGAACTTCGAGATCGTGGAAGAGGTAGAGGTCCCCTACGCCCAGATGACTCTCGAGCAGGTCAAGGCCGACAGCGGCGACGACGATTACGAACTCGGCGACATCTACACCAAGAAGCTCGAGCTTTCCGCATTCGGACGCCGCGGCATCCTGAACATCCGCCAGAACCTGCAGGGCCGCATCATGGACATCGAGAAGGCCAATGTGTTCAAGAAGTACTCCGAGAAGGTGGGCGACATCTTCGCAGGCGAAGTCTACCAGACCTGGTCGCGCGAGGCTCTCGTTCTCGACGAGGACGGCAACGAGCTCCATATCCCCAAGGAGGAGCAGATTCCCGGCGAGCACTTCAAGAAAAACGACACCGTCCGCGCAATCATCAAGAGCGTGGAGATGCGCAACAATACCACTCCTTACATCACCCTCAGCCGTACGTCTCCCGAGTTCCTCGAGAAGCTCTTCGAGATGGAAGTGCCCGAGATCGCCGACGGCCTCATCACCGTCAAGAAGGTGGTCCGCATCCCCGGCGAGCGTGCTAAGGTGGCCGTTGAGTCCTACGACGAGCGCATCGACCCGATAGGGGCCTGCATCGGCGTGAAGGGCGGACGCATCATCGGCATCGTGCGTGAGCTTCATAACGAGAACATCGACGTCCTTCCCTGGACCTCGAATCCCAAGCTCCTCATCCAGAGGGCCCTTACTCCCGCACACGTGTCCAGCATCGACATGGGCGAGACTCCCGAGGACAAGGTGAAGGTGTACATGCCCGCCGACGAGGTGCAGAAGGGTATCGGCCACGGCGGTTGCAACGTGCAGCTCGCAGGCCAGCTCATCGGACGCGAAATCGAGGTCTGGCGCGAACTCCCGAAGGGTGGCAGCATCCAGGAAGAGGACGATGTGGCACTCGACGAGTTCACCGATCCCGAATATGGCCGCACCATCGACCAGTGGGTCATCGACAACCTCAAGAAGATTGGTTGCGACACCGCAAAGAGCGTTCTCGCTATAGATCCCGAAGACCTCGCCAAGAGGGCTGACCTCGACATCGAGACCGTGGAAGAAGTACGTTCCATCCTTGCAGCGGAATTCGAAGACTAAAAACCCAGGCAGACAATGGCAGAAATCAGGCTGAATAAATTAATGAAGCAGTTCAATATCGGACTGCAGGACCTTGTGGAGTTCCTCAACTCCCAGGGCGCCAGTATCGAAGAAAACCCCAACGAGAAGGTGTCGGACGAATTCCTTCCCGCACTCGAAAAGCAGTTCGGAGCGGACCTCAAGGCCGCTAAGGAGGCTGAGGACCGTGCGATAAAGATGTCCGACATCCTCGAGAAATCCGGCAAGCACAAGGAAGAGGCCGAGGACGAGGAACCCGAGAGCGCCATCATCATCAGGAGCAATACGCTTTCCTCGCGTCCCGCGAAGTCCGAGCCCAAGCCGGAGCCGGCACCCGAGCCCAAACCCGAGCCTAAGTCCGAGCCCAAACCGGAGCCGGAGAAGCCCGCTCCCGTAAAGGAGGAGAAGCCGAAGCCCGAGCCGAAGCCCGAGGCCGAGAAGCCTGCGAAGGCGGAGCCGAAGGCCGAAGCCGAGCCCGCCAAGGAGCCGGAAAAATCCGAACCCGAGCCCGAAAAGGCCGAACCCGAAGCCGTGCAGGCAGAACCCGAACCCGTTGCTGCGCCTCAGCCTGAGCAGCCGGCGGAAAGCAGCCTGAAGGTCCTCGGCAAAATCGACCTTTCGCAGTTCGACAAGAAGCCCAAGAAGCGCGAACGCATCACCAAGGGCAGCCAGAAGGTGGATGTGGCCAAGGCGGGAGCCAGCATCGAGAAGAGCTCCAAGAAGGCCAAGCAGGCCCAGCAGCCCGCTCCGGGCACCGGTAAGCGCAAGCGCGGCGAGCGTTTCAAGCCTGCAATGACCGAGGCCGAAATCGAGGAGATGCAGAAGGAGATCCAGAAGCAGGTGAAGGAAACCTACGCCAAGATGAACGAAGGCAAGAAGAATAACTTCGGAGCCAAGTACCGTAAGGAAAAGCGTGAACTCGCGGCGCAGCGTACCCAGGAAGAGCTTGAGCAGGCGGCAGCAGGCAGCAAGGTGCTGAAAGTCACCGAGTTCGTGACCGTCAACGACCTCGCCACCCTCATGAACAACACCCCGGTGAACAACGTCATCGCGGCTTGCATGAGCCTGGGCCTGATGGTTTCCATCAACCAGAGGCTCGACGCCGAGGCCCTCGTGCTGGTGGCCGAGGAATTCGGTTACAAGATAGAGTTCGTGGGTGCCGAAATCAGCGAGGAAATCGCTTCCAACGAGGAGGCAGACAAGCCCGAAGATCTCCAGCCCCGTCCCCCTGTCATCACCGTCATGGGTCACGTCGACCATGGTAAGACTTCGCTCCTGGACTATATCCGCAAGACCAACGTCATCGCAGGCGAAGCCGGCGGTATCACCCAGCATATCGGCGCGTACAACGTGCAGTTGGAAGACGGCCGCCGCATCACCTTCCTCGACACCCCGGGTCACGAGGCATTTACCGCCATGCGTGCCCGCGGTGCGCAGATGACCGACCTCGCCATCATCATAATCGCGGCGGACGACGCCGTGATGCCGCAGACCGTCGAGGCCATCAACCATGCGCAGGCAGCAGGCGTGCCTATGGTGTTTGCTATCAACAAGATAGATAAGCCCGGCGCACTGCCCGACCGCATCTACCAGCAGCTTTCGCAGATGAACATCCTCACCGAAAACTGGGGCGGTAAATACCAGTGTCAGGAAATTTCGGCCAAGAAGGGCCTGAATGTTGAAAAACTTCTCGAAAAGGTGCTCCTCGAGGCCGATATGCTCGACCTCAAGGCCAATCCCAAGAAGCTTGCGAGCGGTGCGGTCATCGAGTCTTCGCTGGATAAGGGCCGTGGCTATCTTGCCACCATTCTGGTGCAGAACGGAACCCTCCATCCGGGCGACGTAATCCTCACCGGAAGCTTCTACGGACGCGTCAAGAGCATGTTCAACGAGCGCGGCCAGAAGGTTACCGAGGCAGGTCCTTCCACGCCTGTGAGCATCCTCGGACTCAACGGAGCTCCCGCCGCCGGCGAAAAGTTTAACGTCATGGCCGACGAAAGGGAGGCCAAGAACATCGCCGCGAAGCGGGAACAGCTCATCCGCATCCAGGGCATCAAGACGCAGAAGCACATGACCCTCGAAGAGATCGGCCGCCGCATCAGCATCGGCAACTTCAAGGAACTCAATATCATCGTCAAGGCCGACGTGGACGGCTCCGTGGAGGCACTTTCCGACTCCCTCATCAAACTCAGCACCGAGCAGGTGCGAGTGAACGTGATTCACAAGGCCGTGGGAGCCATCTCCGAGAGCGATATCCTGCTGGCCGAGGCATCCGACGCAGTCATCATCGGCTTCAACGTGCGTCCTTCGGTGGACGCCCGCAAGTCGGCTGAGAAGGAAGGCATCGAAATCCGCCTCTACTCGGTCATCTACGATGCCATCAACGAGGTCAAGGACGGTATCGAGGGTATGCTCGAGCCCGAAAAGAAGGAGGAGGTCATCGCTACCGCCGAGGTCAAGCAGTGCTTCCACATCAGCAAGGTCGGCACAATCGCCGGTTGTATCATGCGCGAGGGCAAGATGGTGCCCAAAGCCAAGGTGCGCCTCATCCGCGACGGCATCGTGGTGTACGAGGGCGAGCTCGGATCGCTGCGCATCGGCAAGGACAACGTCAGCGAGGTTGCAGCCGGCAAGGAGTGCGGCATGAGCATCGCCGGATACAACGACATCAAGGAAGGCGATACGATAGAGGCCTACAAGATTGTAGAAATCAAACGCACCTTATAAACGAAAAAAGACCACGGCGACGTGGTCTTTTTTGTTGAGGTACCAGGATTCGAACCTGGGCAGACAGAACCAAAATCTGTAGTGCTACCATTACACCATACCTCAAAATTGCCTTTCTCGTCATGCCCGACCTGATCGGGCATCTCCACCGATTTTTGCGGTGCAAAGGTAGCAAAAAAATGTGAATCTACTTAATGATGCGGTAGTAATCCGCCTTGCGGGGTTTGGGCTCGCGGGCGGGGCCGTCGGGGTAGCCCAGGGCGAGGGCGCCGATGCCGATGAGGCCCTCGGGCAGGCCGAGTTCTTTCATCAGGGCTTTGCCCTCCGGGGTGGCGAACATCTCGCGCTCGCGGTTGATCCAGCACGAGCCGAGCCCTATGGCGTGGGCGGCAAGCATCATGTTGCCCAGCACCAGGCTGCCGTCGGGAACCGAATTCTTCCAGACCTCAGGGTCGGAGCCGAACACCAGCACGAAGGTCGGCGCGCCATAGAACGGGTCGACATCCTTGCCGAGAATCTCTGCATTCATCCTGGAAATCCGGGCCCTCAAGGCCTCGTCCTGCACCGCCACAATCCAGGGATCCTGCAACCCCTTGCCCGTCGGCGCCCATGTACCTGCCTCCAGCACTGCCTTCAGTTCCTCGTTGCTTATCTGCTCGGGTTTATACTTCCTTATACTTCTACGAGCGCGTAGCGCCTGCAAAACAATGTTATCCATACTGCAAAGGTAATTATTTCTAGTATAAACTCTCAAAGACACTGATATATTTTTGGCAATTTCTTTGGGATATTGCCGAAATGGTGTATATTTGCGATTGTAGAATATGGATTATAGAAGTATTATATCGCCTAAGATGCTGGCTGTTGAGAATGTGCTGCTCGATGGCTGCGTTGGTATGAACCATTGTATTACTGACACCGGGCGCAATCTCGTGGTTGAGGTCCCAAGGAGCTCGTGTGATGAGGTGCGTACATTGTTGAAGTCAAAGTTCCCGGATGTCGCATTGATAAAGAATGCATATGCTATGGTCGAAGATTTGCACGACTTTATTCTTGTTAAACCTATTATCAGTGAATCCCCACTTGCTGTCAAGGAGGGAGTATCTGTGCCGGAACTTGAGAAGATTCTGGTCGACCACGAGGCGGATAAAGAATACGCAGCCATGACGGATTCCGAGATTCAAAAGGAATTCCAAAAGGCTTTTGAATTGTATTCGGTTAACACTTCGCGTCTACTCAGATACGCAGCCAGAAAGGGTAAGAAAGAAGAGATAAGTAACAGGATCGGGCGAATTAACCGGGAACGGGTGGACATTGTTCATACTATTCAAGACTTTTTCGTCAATGAGCCGGTGGAGAGGGCGTGGCTGTTTGGTTCGTTCTCGCGTATGGAGGAAAGAAAAGACAGTGATATAGATATTCTTGTGGACCTGGACTTGTCCGTGCCTATAGGGTTGAGGTATGCCGGGATGATAAATAATCTGCAAGAATTGCTTGGCCGAAAAGTCGATTTGGTAGCAAACGGTTCTGTTAAACCTTTCGCACAAGCAAATATTAACCGCGATAAAATGTTGGTATATGAGAGAGCCTGAAAGAGATCCGGGGAGACTGGTGGATATGATAGAAGCGGCCGATTGTATTGCCTCTTATACCGAAGGGTTTACCAGGGAAGAATTGCTTGCTGACAAATTGCGCTATCACGCAGTTTCTCGCAATGTGGAGATAATAGGAGAAGCTGCCTATATGCTGACGCAGGATTTTAAGGATAAGCATTCGGAAATACCGTGGAGTGATGTAATAGGTATGCGTCACGTGCTGGTTCATGGATATGCCAGCATTCTTCCGGAGATTCTCTGGGATGTCGCTTTGAATGATGTCCCAAAGCTCAAACAGCAGATACAGGCAATTATCAAGAGTGCTGAAGTTCAAGGATGATTGGTAATTTTGGGTGCGAAATAGATATATGCGATAACCCAGATAGCATAGTGCTGGCGGCTAACTAGTTGATTGTCAGTAAAATGATTGATTCCTTCTATCCTGATTTTCGGGTAGAAGGAATTGCTTAAAATATTGATTTACAATGTTTTAGCCGCCAGGTCTTCCACCCGCAAGAAGCAAAAAGTCAGCCGATTGGCTGACTTTTTAATTGCTTCGTAGCGGGGGGAGGACTCGAACCTCCGACCTCCGGGTTATGAGCCCGACGAGCTACCGACTGCTCTACCCCGCGGTGTTAGGGACTGCAAAGGTAGGCTTTTTTTTACAAAAAGCAAATTTTTTGTTTAAATCGCATAATTCTTTCATATCCACCCGCTTCTGGTTGATTCGACTAATCCTGTTGCTAATCTCTTCTTTCTTCCGCGAGGAGGATTATTACCGTATTATTCACTATATTCGTTAACAATTTTGAAACGAATCAGTCTTATTATCGGTATAAGGAAACAATATGAAACGTTTATTGCTGATTATTAGACTGATAATAAGTATTCTCCTTGCCACTCAGTCGGCACGGGCGGCTAATCCTGGAAAGACGGTTCCCAAAGTCCGGGTTCGAGTCCCCCCCCCCTGAGGGGAGGACGATCCTTGTGTCTCAGGGCTCCCACGTAATCTGTGTTTTGTCGATTTCTTTAAAACTCGTATCTTTATACCTATAAACATAAACTTACTAAGAAGAATGGATATCAGACTTGAACAGCCGCAAGACTGGCGGGAAGTGGAGAACCTCACAAGGGAAGCATTTTGGAACGTTTATAGGCCCGGGTGCCAGGAACATTTTGTGCTGAATCAATATAGAAGCAATCCGGACTTCATCCCGGAGTTGGACTTCGTAATGGAGGAAGATGGGTGCATCATTGGCCACGTCATGTTCTCCAAAGCCGAAATCACGCTGACCGACGGAACAAAATTTCCTTCCTGGACCTTCGGCCCTATCAGTATCCATCCGGGCTACAAGCGCAAGGGCTACGGTCTCAAGTTGCTTCAGTATGCATTGGAAAAGGCCCGGGAGATGGGCATAGGCCTGTTGCAGATGGAGGGCAATATCGAGTTTTATAAGCATGCGGGATTTGATCTGGCAAGCAAACTCAAGATTCACTACCACGGAGAACCGGCTGAAAGCGAGGTCCCTTACTTCCTGGCCCAGGAGCTCATCCCGGGATATTGGGGAAATCGCGAAGGCACTTATTGCCCGCCTGCCGGCTATTTCGTGGCCGATGCGAAGCCGGAGGCCTTTGCCGCTTATGAGGCAGGTTTCTCACTCAAGGAAAAGCACCTGATTCCCGGCCAGTTGCCCCAGTTCTGCCAAAGCTGCGGCATGCCCCTTTCCAAGGATGAAGACTGCGGGCACAATGCCGACGGCAGCATCAATTTTGACTATTGCCAATACTGCTACCAGGGTGGCAAATTCCTGCAGGAATGCACTATGGAAGAGATGATCGACCACTGCGCCCAGTTCGTGGACGAAGTGAACAAAATGATGCCGGAACCTATGACGGCCGAGCAGTATAAAGATATGATGCGCGGCTTCTTCCCGATGCTCAAACGCTGGAGGAAATAATCCCCCGATTTATACCCTTAAGAAGTTGCAGATCGCGGCGATGTCGCCGATGGGGAATTCCTTCTGCTCGCCGGAAGCCAGATTCTTGATATTCAGCTTATTACCGGCCATCTCGTTTTCGCCGTTGATGGAGATGAAGGGGATGCCCTTGGCGTCGGCATAGTCGAACTGCTTGCGCAGTTTGGCGCTTTCGGGGTAGATCTCCACGGAGATGCCTGCGGCGCGAAGGGCAGATGCCAGCGGCAGTACCCAGGCAGCCTCGGCGGCGCCCATGTTGGCGAAGAGCACGGTTGCAACGGACTCCAGCCCGGCGGGGAACTTGTCCAGCCCTACCAGCACGTCGTAGATGCGGTCGGCTCCGAAGGAGATGCCCACTCCGGACACTCCGGGAAGCCCGAAAATGCCGGTAAGATTGTCGTAGCGGCCGCCTCCGCAGATGCTGCCGATCTGCCAGTCGAGGGCCTTTACCTCGAAGATTGCACCAGTATAATAGTTGAGCCCGCGCGCGAGCGAAAGGTCGAGTTCTACCGGCATGGAGATGCCTGCGGCTGCAATCAGGCCGAAGAGCTCGTCGAGCTCGTCCAGGCCGCGGACGCCTTCGGCGGAAACTCCCGTCATCAGGCCGCGCATCAGTGCCATCTTCTCCTCGAAACCGCCCTTGCTCTCAAGCACCGGGCGAAGGACCTTGACGGCCTCGGGGGTGAGCCCCTTCTCCAGCATCTCGGCCTCCACGGCATCGATGCCTATCTTGTCGATCTTGTCGATGGCGACGGTGATGTCCACCACCTTGTCGGGGAATCCGCAGATCTCGGCCAGGCCGGTGAGGACCTTGCGGTTGTTTATCTTGAGCAGCACGCTCACGCCAAGGCGGCGGAAAACCTCCTGGGTGATCTGCACCAGTTCGAGTTCGTTAAGCTGCGATGGGCTGCCGATGACATCCACGTCGCACTGGTAAAACTCGCGGTAGCGGCCCTTCTGGGGACGGTCCGCACGCCATACCGGCTGAATCTGGAACCGCTTGAAGGGGAAGGCGATTTCGCCCCGATGCTGTGCCACGAAACGCGCGAAGGGTACTGTAAGGTCGTAACGCAGACCTTTCTCGGGCGCCAGTGCGGCCTTTTCGCCGCTGTTCTGGATGCGGTAGAGGAGCTTGTCGCCCTCTTCGCCATACTTGCCCAGCAGGGTGTCGAGGCCCTCCATCGCGGGGGTCTCGATCTGGGCATAACCGAAACTGCGGAAAACGTCCCTGAGAGTGTCGAAAATATAATAGCGGCGGGCCATCTCAGGGCATCCGAAGTCCCTTGTTCCCTTGGGTATTGACGGTTTCTGTGACATAGACTGCAAAAATAATAATTTGACCTCAATTTTTACGTATATTTGCGTGAATACAAAAGAAAAAACGATGAAAGATTTTTGGAAAATGCTACTTGCCGTGATTTGCGGCCTCTTTATCGCCGGATTCATCGGCTTTGTACTCATTGCAGGATTCATCGGTGCGGCCGCTGCCGTGGGCGGAGGCGCGAAGCCAGTGCTCCCCAAGAGCGGGGTGCTTGCAATCGACATGTCGCGTTTCGTGCTTTCCGAGACCGAGCAGCCCACCAACCCCATGAATTCGCTGAACGGCAAGACTGTGCCCAACGTGAGCCTCTACAAGGCTGTCAAGGCGCTTCAGCTTGCTGCCAAGGATCCGGGCGTGGAATACGTTTTCCTGCGCGCGGACGGCAATCTCAGCGGGGTGGCTTCCCTCGAAGAATTCAGGGTAGCCCTGGCGGAATTCCGCCGCAGCGGCAAAGCGGTGGTAGCCTTCACCGAATCGCCTTCGACCGGGTCGTACTGGCTCGCTTCGGTGGCCGACAAAGTATATATGACGGCGTATCCGGGCGGAATGGTGACGCTGACCGGACTCAGCATGCAGACATTCTTCCTAAAGGACCTGCTGGACAAGTTTGGAGTGCACATGCAGCTTATCCGCCACGGAAAATATAAATCGGCCGGCGAAATGTTCATCCGCAACAGCCCGAGCCCCGAGAACCATGAGCAGTACCAGGCCCTTGTGGATGCGATGTGGGGCGCCGTTTCGGCACAGATAGCCGAGAGCCGCGGCATTCCCGTGGATGCGCTCAATGCCGCCATCGACGGCCTTACCCTCTGCCTGCCGGAGGACTTCCTGTCCGCAGGGCTCGTGGACGGGCTTCTCTCCCGCGAAGAACTTAAGGAGAAACTCGCCACCTACGCAGGCGCGGCTTCTTTCGACGATGTCAAGATGATACCCTTCCCGGACTACGTCCAGGTGAGGATTCTGCCCCAGCTGAGGCCGAAGAACAAGATAGCCGTCATCTATGCGGATGGCAGTATCGTGGACGGCGACGACCCCATGAATGTGGACGGAGACCGCTTCGCCCGCACAGTCGCCAAGGTGCGGGCGGATTCAACCGTCAAGGCGGTGGTGCTGCGCGTCAATTCCCCCGGCGGCAGCGTGCTTGCATCCGACAAGATAAAGCACGAACTCGACCTTCTAGGCACAGTTAAGCCTCTCGTTGCCTCCTACGGCACCTACGCCGCTTCGGGCGGATACTGGATTTCCAACAACTGCGGCCACATCTTCAGCGACGCCACCACCCTCACCGGCTCCATCGGAGTCTTCGGCCTGGTGCCCGACTTCAGCAAGACGGCGAAGGATGTGCTGCACATTGGCGTTATGAGCGTGAACTCCAACAAGCACGGCGATATGTTCAGCAGCATGCGCCCGTTCGACGCGCAGGAATACGCCTATATGGAGCGCAGCATCGAGGATATCTACGACAGGTTCACAAGCATAGTGTCCGAGGGCCGCGACCTCCCCAAGGCACGTGTGGACGAGATCGGACAGGGCCGCGTCTGGGCCGGGGCCGATGCACTCGGCATAGGCCTCGTGGATGAAATCGGCACCCTCCAGGATGCCATTCATTACGCCGCTGTCGCGGCCGGCATCACCCCCGGCAGCGAATCCGTAGTAGCCTTGCCGGAGCCGATGACCGAACTCGAAATGATTTTGGAGATGTTCGGCCAGAAAACCCGTCCCGAGGAATTCGTAAAGGTCAAGCTTCGCGAGTATTCCCGCCCTCAGGTGCTGGCCCGCACGCCCTACGAGTACACAATTCTGTAGCCCTGGGACTTGCGTAAATGAAATAATTTCATATATTTGCACTTTAACGAAAACATTTTTATAAACACCAATAGTATGAAAAAAGTATTTCTCGCAATTGCAGCAGTAGCATTTGTTGCAGCAGCATTCTCTTCCGACGCAATGGCCAAGGGAGGTTTCGACAAGAAGAAGGTTTATGTCGGCGGTACGGTCGGTTACACCAGCACTTCCGTGAAGCAGACAGCTGATCCTGACACTTTCCAGAAATTGGATCCCGAAATCACGACCGATGGCTCATCCCTCAAACTGGTAGTGGACTTTGGTTACGACCTTGACAAGGTGAATTCCATCGGTGTGCAGCTCGGTTATTTCACCGGTCTTGCTGCCATGGGTTCCCTGGATCCTGTCAATATCAATGAATTCCTCCTTGCTTATCAGGGAATGCAGCAGGATATGCGGAAGGGAGATTCCGACGTCGTCGGTCTTCGCTTTGCTCCCTTTATCCGTCACAACCTCATCTCCAACAAGACATTCGACCTCTTTGTGGATGCAGTGCTCGGTATCGAGAACCTAAAGCAGGAGGTCTCTGCAGATGACGGCACCGGAACTGTCGTTAAGCAGGGACAGAAGTACTCTCTCTTCGAACTTGTGGCACGTCCCGGTATTGCCCTCAAGCTCGAAAAGAACTTCCGCCTGGTTGCAAGGTTCGGTTCGCTGGGTTACCAGAGCATCAAGTCCCAGATTTACCAGGGCAACACGAAGTTTGACGGAGCCGAGGAGATTTCCCGTTTCGGATTCAGCGCCGCTACTTCCGGCCTGGCATTCGGTATAGAGTACCACTTCTAAAAGATGTTTTCCCGCAAGGGACAGAACTTTATTGGCAAGGGCCGCAACGCTTTGGTTTGCGGCCTTTGTATTATATTGATGTGTTTCTGCTCACGTGCGCCGGAGTCGGAAGAGCAGAGGTATCTTGCGATTCAGCGTCAGAAAGTGGCGGATGCTCTTGCCGAAGGCGTGAACAAGGACGGCCTCCAGGCCGTTTCAGATTCCATAAAGGCCGGAGTGGATACCCTCTGGGTGGACGTATCCCTTGATATACCGGGTAATATAAAATACCTTGGTTTCGTCGCTCTGCAGGAAATGCTGATCAGGGCCGAGAAGCTATACGAAATCAGGGACGAAGATGCTTACAGGGCAGTACTCGCAGAGATGGAGGAGTGTATCGATGTGGGGATGTATTACTACGGCAACAGTCAGCCGGCCGCCAAAGTCGGGCTCACGCTCAAGATTCTGCGGGATTCTTTCGGCGACTTCCGCGCATATCAGCCGTCATTCCGCTTCCGGAGCGGTGTGAGCGTTTCTGTAATGGGCTTTTTCAAGAGCCATGAGTTCGAACCGTACCGCGAGGACTTATATGCGCTGTACAGTATTATTGGTGAATGATCAGGCGCCTTTTCATAGCGCTGGCGCTGTTTGCGCCTGAGATTGCCGGTCTGGCCGGCAATGACTTTGCGCCAAGGGACACAGTCACCACTTTGGACAGTACCGTTGTTTCTGCCGCGCGCAACACTTCCCTGATCATTCCCGGTGTAGGCACCGAGAGTAACGTGCGCACCGAGCTGCTGCTGAAGGCTCCGTCTATCCTGGGTAATGCCGATCCGCTGCGATTCGTGCGAATGCTCCCAGGCGTGTCCACCGGCTCAGAACTCGACTCGGGCATCCATATCCAGGGCACCGAGCATCAGCACTGCATAGTTTCCGCCGAGGGCGTGCCCATCTACGGTGCTTCGCATCTGCTCGGACTCTTCTCGGTATTTATCCCGACGCATTACGCGTCGATGGATTACAAGGTGGACGAAAAGGGGGCCAACCGCCTTGGAGGCTCCATCGACATGAAGCTGCCGGATGCCGTGCCCGAGCGGCTTAAAGGCTCGGTATCGTCGGGTCTGGTGTCCACCGAAGGCAGTATCGCGGCGCCCCTGGGCAGCAAAGCCGCCGCGTTCCTTTCGCTCCGGAAATCCTACATGAACCTCCTTTACGGGGACTATATGAAACTGGAGGACAACTCCTTCAATTACGGTTTCGGCGACGCCAACTTCTCCTTCCTCTGGAGGCCATCCGACAAGGACAGAATATGGCTGGACGCGTACGGGGGCCTGGACAACCTTGGCTATTCGAGCTACGAGAACGGCATGGACATCAGCCTGGACTGGTATAATGCCATGGGCGCGCTCCATTGGAAACATGACACCGGCGACTGGAGCCTGAAGCAGAGCCTTTACCATACGCGCCTTGGCATAAACCTGGACGTACGGCACGATTTCTTTACCCTGAAGGTGCCTTCCGGCATCGGGACCAGCGGCTACAAGGCAGACCTCAGGGCGGGGCGCTGGCAGGCACTGGCGGATCTGGGCATCCACCGGGCGCGGCCGCAGAGAATCACTTCGGTGGGGGGCTATTTCAGCCAGGAGAGCCCCGAAGAGATACAGAATGCCGTCGAGGGTTCTCTCGCACTGCGATATCAGTTTATCGACGGCCTGGTCTGGAAGATGTCTGCGACAGCCAAGGGCCAGCTCTGGCACGACGGCTCCTCGCTGCACCCTTACTTCAGCCCGGAGCTGGACGCTTCCTGCAACCTCGGGGAGTGGGGAAAGATAAACGCTTCCGCGGGAATACGCCGCCAGTTCCTGTCGCAGACGGGACTGACCAGCGTGGCGCTGCCATACGAATTCTGGCTTCTGGCGGGCAAATACAGCAAACCCCAGTCCTCGTTATTCGGCAGGCTCGGGTACGATCTGGATATGGACGAGGGAGTCTGGCGCCTGAGCGCTGAACTCTACTGGCGCGAGCTGGACGGCCAGATAGAATACAAGGGCAGCATCCTGGATTTTGTCCGGGAAGATTATGCACTGGAGAGCTCCCTGCTGAGGGGCGACGGGCGTAATTACGGGGTGTCGCTGCTGTTGCGCAAGCAGGCCGGACGCCTGACTGGATGGATCGGTTACTCGCTTGGCAGGAGCCTGCGCAGCTTCGACAATCCGGCGTACCCCAAGACATATCCTTCGTGCCACGAGCGCATCCATGAGTTCAATGCAATGTTCAGCTGGGACACCCGCAAATGGGAGCTGAGCGGCAGTTTCGTGGCGGCAAGCGGCACGCCGTTCACCGCAGTGGAGTCGATGTATGTTTCCCAGAATCAGCTGATTACCAATTTCGGCGGCCACAACGGCGGACGGTTCCGGCCGTACGTACGGCTGGATCTCAGCGCAAATTATTTCTTCCACCGCCGTCCCGGAGGGCGCGAAAACGGCCTGAACTTCTCGCTCTACAATGCCACCGGCCGCAAGAACGATGTCTTCTACCGCATAATGCTGGAGGAAGGCCGCAGGTTCTCGTACCGTTCGATGTCCTACAAGATAATGTTCCTCCCCTCGATAGGCTATTTCCACCGTTTCTAGTATGCGTATCTTCCGTCATATAATGCTCCTGATTGCAGCGGCCTTAGCGGCCGGCTGCATGGAGGCGGATTATACCGCATCCACGACGCCTCTTGTTGTGGACGGCTGGATAGATGCGGGCGGTCATCCCGTGGTGATGGTGAGCAAGACCCTGAGCCCCACCGAGGTGGTTCAGGAAGCAGCTACCGTCGCTTCGAAGATGGTGGGCAATGCGCATGTTTTCGTGAGTGACGGCACTACCCGGGTGGAGTTGGAAGGGCGCCGCGACGACAGTTATTTCCCTCCTTACATCTATACTACTGATGCCATTACGGGCGAAGCGGGCAAGACCTACCGCCTGGAGGTCGTTTCGCCGGGCATCAACGCCTGGGCGGAGACCTCCATACCCGCGCCGGTGCAGCTGGACAGCCTTGTGGCGACTGTATCCAGCCGTTACGATTCGCTCTACACGCTTCACGCCTATCTCAAGGACAATCCCGCTACGCGTGATTATTATAAGGTATTCACGATGGTCGAGGGCCTGAACACCTCCTGGAATTCCTCCTTCATGGGTATCGTGGATGACGAAACGGTGCAGGGGCAGTATCTCAAGATCCCCGTCGCCCGCGGCATGGGCATCCTTGAAAAGTATCGCCAGCCGCTCTTCCGCGAAGGGGAAACAGTCCATGTTAAGTTCTGCACGGTCGACGCGGCCTCCTATGAGTATTGGCGGACCTACGACGACATCAGCGCGTTTGCGCGCAATCCCTTCTTCCCCGTCACCGAAAACGCCGCCTGCAACGTCCACGGCGCCCTCGGCTTCTGGGGCGGCTACGGCGCAAGCTTCTATCAGATTACCATCCAATAACGGTCGATATGACTAAGCGCTTGCCGGCCATATTGCTGCTGCTCCTCTGCCTGTCGGCGGAAGCCCAGGAAAAATTGGACAGCACCGTGGTGTCGGCGGTAGGCAACCGTTCGCTTATAGTACCGGGAATCGGCATGGAAAGCAATGTCCGAACCGAACTCCTGCTCCGTGCCCCGTCCCTGATGGGCAACTCGGATCCGCTTCGCTTCGTGCGGATGCTTCCCGGTGTCACCACAGGGTCGGAACTGGACGCCGGCATCCATATACAGGGAACCGAGCATCAGCACTGCATAGTGTCCGCCGAAGGAGTCCCCATTTATGGGGCATCCCATCTTCTCGGACTGTTCTCGGTGTTCATTCCGAAACACTACAAGTCGATGGAATACCGCACCGGTGAAAAGGGTGCCAACCGCCTGGGAGGAGCAATCGAGATGAGGCTGCCGGATGAGATGCCGGACAAGGTTCACGGCAGCGTATCCTCCGGACTGATTTCCAGCGAAGGCAGTTTCTCCTTTCCTCTCGGAAACAGGGCGGCAGCGTTCGTGTCGTTGCGTAAATCCTACATAAACCTCCTCTACGGGAGTTATCTTAAGCTGGACGGCAATACCTTCAAATATGGTTTCGGTGACGCGAACCTGACATTTCTCTGGCGTCCCTCGGAACAGGATATCCTCTGGCTTGACTCCTACGCAGGGATGGACGATCTGGGCTATGGCAGCTTTGAAAACGGCATGGATGTAGACATGGACTGGCACAATATGATGGGGGCCCTTCACTGGAAGCGTCAACTGGATGGATGGTCCCTCAAACAGAGCCTTTATCATACATCCTTCGGGCTGGGAATGGATGTGAAACATGACTTTTTCAAAATAAAGATGCCCTCGGGCATCAGGACGCTGGGATATAAAGCGGACCTCGGCATCGGCAGATGGAAACTGCAGGCGGATCTGGGGATTCACCGGGGCCGGCCGCAGAGGATATCTTCGGTCGGCGGTTACTTCCGCCAGACCAGTCCAAAGGAGTTGCAGAAGGGCGTCGAGGCCAGCCTTGCCCTGTGTTATGCAATCGTCTACAATGTGCAGTGGAACGTCTCGGCAACCGCCAAGGGGCAACTCTGGCACGACGGAACGGCATTGCATCCATATTTCAGCCCGGAGATTGATGCATCCTTCAATGCAGGTCGCCCCGGGCAGATAAGCGCCTCGGCCGGAATCCGCAGGCAGTTCCTTTCGCAGACGGGCCTCAGCAGCGTTGCGCTTCCGTATGAGTTCTGGCTTCTTGCAGGGAAATACAACAAGCCCCAGTCCTCCATATACGGCCGTCTTGGTTATGATAAGGACCTGGACGAAGGAGCGTATCGCCTGAGTGCCGAACTTTATTGGCGCGAACTGTCCAACCAGATAGAATACAAAGGCAGCGTGCTGGATTTCGTGAGGGAAGACTATGCACTGGAAAACGCCCTCCTGAAAGGGAAAGGCCGAAACTACGGCCTGAGCATATTGTTCCGGAAACAGGCCGGGAAGCTTACCGGCTGGCTTGGCTACACTGTCGGACGGTCACTGCGAAGCTTCGACGATCCGGCGTACCCGGACGTGTATCCTGCAAATCACGAACGTATCCATGAATTCAACGCGATGCTCAGCTGGGCTGTGCGCAAATGGGAGCTGAGCGGAAGCTTTGTGGCTGCAAGCGGCACGCCCTTCACTGCTGTGGAATCGTTGTACGTTACCCAGGGTCAGCTCCTCTGCAATTTCGGAGGGCATAATGCAGGCCGTTTCAAGCCGTATATCCGACTGGATCTCAGCGCGAATTATTACTTCAAACGCATATCCGGAGGGCGCGGGCACGGGGTTAATTTCTCGCTTTTCAACGCTACCGGCCGCAAAAACGACATTTTCTATATGGTCAATGTCGAAGAGGGCCGCAAGTTTACATACTGTTCGATATTCTATAAGGTAATGTTCCTGCCTTCCATAGGTTATTTCTACCGCTTCTGATGAGAGGAATCCGATTCATAATCTTTGCCGTTGCGGCACTTGTGTGCGCCTGTGAGCCCGACCTGGAGTACAGGGCGCCGTCCACCCCGCTCGTCGTGGACGGATGGATCGACGCCGGAGGACATCCCATGGTGCTGGTAAGCAAGAGCGTCAGTCCTACCGGATCCGTGCAGGACGATGAGGAAGTGGCATCGAAGGTGGTAAAATATGCGCGGGTTTACGTAATTGACGGACAGACCCGCGTACAGCTCGAGGGCCGTCGCGACGATAATTACTTCCCTCCTTATGTATATACTACGGATGCAATCACAGGAGAGGCCGGCAAGAAATACCGGCTGGAAGTGAACTGTCCCGGCATCAATGCCTGGGCGGAGACCACGGTTCCTGCTCCTGTGAGTCTGGACAGCCTTGCGGTGCATGTCTCGGAGCGCACCGATACGCTTTATACCATTACTGCCTGTTTCCGTGACAATCCGGCCACAAAGGATTATTACAAATGCTTTACAATGGTTGAGGGTGTGAATACGTACTGGGCACCGAGCCTCCTGGGGGCCGTGGACGACGAGACCGTGCAGGGGCAGTATCTGAGCGTGCCGGTGGTGAGGGGATGGAGCATCCTGGAAAAATACCGCCAGCCGCTTTTCCGCCTTGGGGAGAAGGTCCATGTCAAGTTCTGTACGATAGACAGCGCATCCTACAGATATTGGGCAAGTTATGACGATGTGAGCGGCTTCGCCCGCAACCCTTTCTTCCCTGTTACAGAGAACGTCGCTACCAATATGCATGGAGCCCTGGGATTCTGGGGAGGATACGGCAGCAGTGAATATACGGTTGATGTACGCTTGTAACTGATGATCACTCTCATTTTACTCCTGGTCCTTGGGCTGATAGCCTGGCTGAATCTCCATCCGCACTGGCGGCCGGAAATCCTGGATGCCCGCTTCAAGACTGACTTCGCATCCGGGACCGGCCCCGAAGTCCGCCTTCGGATTGAGGGCAGCAGGGAAGCCCCGGAACAGTATCGGGGGATTGCGGATATAGCCGCAGGGGCATCCGGAACAGGAGTCACTCCGGGTAACAGAGTAGAGGTCATTACTGACGGGGCGCGTAAATACAACCTTCTCATGCACGACCTGGCTGCCGCCCGTGAGACTATCCATATGGAGTACTTCCTCTTCGGTTTCGATAAAGGGTCCAGAGATGTAGTGAACATGCTTGTAAAGAAGGCTGCGGAGGGAGTCAAGGTACGCTTCATAAGCGACAACCTCATGAACTTCCCGACCTATTACCGCTACAGGCACGTCCTGAAGAAAGGCGGAGTGGAAGTTTTGCGCTTCACCAAGCCGTGGGAGCTCCTGCATCGTTTTAATTTCCGGAATCACCGGAAGATAGTCGTAATAGACAGCCGCGTCGCCTATACCGGAGGAATGAATATCAGCGACTGCTATTTTCTGCGCTGGCGCGATACTCATCTGAGGATAGAAGGCGGTGCAGTCGCCCAGCTGCAGTATCTGTTCCTGAACAGTTGGCATACTTCGGGCGGACGCCTCCCGAAAGACTGGAATACCTTCTTTCCGCTCCCGGACGAAGGCCTTGTGGCCGCGCCGGACTCCTGCCGGGTCCAGATTGTAGCTGATGAACCCGGGCTCAGTCCGCACCCCATCGAGGAGTGTTATATGAAGACTCTGGAGCTGTCCAAAGAGTATTTTTTCTTGCAGAGCCCTTACTTCGTGCCTACTAAGCGTCTTCTGGAGAGGATTAAAGAGGCGGCCCGTTCCGGATTGGATGTACGGGTAATGGTTCCTGCGAAACCCGAAAAGATAACGGCTTTTATGAAGCCGCTCCATAAATCCTACTACAGGGAATGCCTCCTCGCAGGTATTCGCTTGTTTGAAAAGAGGGGAGAATTCATGCATTCGAAGACTTTCGTAGCGGATGATACGATTTCGTGCATAGGATCGTCGAATTTCGACTGCCGAAGCCTGCTGATGGCATATGAGGCCAATGCCTTGATGTACGACAGGCAGACAGCACTCCTGAACAGGCAGATATTCCTTGTCGACCAGCAGGACTGTACAGAAGTAACCCTCGGTCAACTTGAATCTGTGCCCTGGTGGGACAGGCTTTGGCAGCGGGTTCTTCGTCTCTTTGCCTCCATGCTGTAATTTTTGCTATATTTGTGCTCGCTATGAAGCAGACACTTAAACTGATAATTCTCGCAGCCTGCTGCCTTCTGGCGGCCTGCAACCATAACGACGAACCGTCTTACCCCGACGCGGCACTTGGTATAGCCGCGGAAAGGCTGAATGCCGACATCGAATCCATGAACCGCCTGATAGTGAGCCTGACCGAAAAGGACTCCCTGCTGGCGGTGGACCATCTGATCGATAACGGCGAGGCGGTTGGCAAAACCCTGGTGATGCAGGGCGCCGGGGAGATCCAGTTCTATTCGAAGTATAAGCTCGACGGTTGGGCTGTGCCCGAGGTAGGCGTAGAGAAGAAAGGCGCCGGAAAGTACGAATGGACCATTGGAAAAAAGCCCAGCGGAACCCTTGTGCCCGAGTATCCCGTTTTTAAATACGAAAGCGGCAAATGGAGCGTCGACCCTGCGGGGAAGAATGCCTGGCGGGAGTACGGCAAGCCCAGCGAAGGCCGCTGCCGCCCCCTCATCCGTGAGTTTACCTACGGCAGCAAGATGGCTGTGCTGACCCTCGTGGACGACGAGGATATTTCGGTGCCCTTCGTGGCGACCTTCACCGAACCCGACCCTGAGCCGGATCCCTGGATTGATCCCACTCCGGACCCTACTCCCGACCCTCAGCCGGATCCCGATCCGGAGCCGGTGGTTGTGGCCGGTTCGCAGCCGGGCTGGTACGAGCTGCCGGTGATGAACCTTGCGAAGTCGGGGAACTATTATGTCAGCTCCACCGACCAGAACCTCTACTACGCGATGCATATGTGTGCCGGCGGCGAGAAGGACGGCAACGGCAAGACCGCACGCAACTATACGGTGTGCTTCAGCGCGGAGCATCACTGCCCTCTATGGGTGGCTGCGCCGCTTCACAGCATGTACAGGGGCAGCGGCCGCCACGACAATTACAAGCCCGACCCGAACATCCCTGCGGAACCCCAGTGGACCGGAACGAGCAATGCCAGCGGCTTCAACAAGGGCCATATGCTTGGCTCCTCCGACCGCAACAAAACCACGGCCACGAACCACCAGGTGTTCAACTACAGCAACATCGCCCCTCAGCTGAGCGCCGGATTCAATACCGGTGGCGGCGGCTGGAATACCCTGGAAGACTGGATAGACGACCAGTACTGCTCCGACACCCTCTATGTGGTGATCGGCTGCTACTTCAAGACATTCAAGGACGGCTACAACTACACTGTGGAGCCCCGCATCCTCTCCGGCTGGGGCCGCAGCGACGTGGCCATGCCCACGATGTTCTACTACGTGCTGCTGCGCACCAAGTCCGGCAATTCCCGCAAGGCCATCAAGGACTGCTCGGCAAGCGAACTGAAGTGCGCCGCCTTCGTGCGTGCCCATACCAACGACCTTAAGGGCCAGAAGGTAACCTCTGCCGAGATGATGTCGGTGGCAGAGCTTGAAGCCATTACCGGCATTACCTACTTCGCCAACGTGCCGCAGGCGCCCAAAACTGTAAAGAATCCCTCGGACTGGGGCCTTTAGCTTATTTCCAGGATTTTCTTTGTTGAGGCGTCAACCTTGAGGCTGTCGTCAATGCGGACGCAGAGCAGCGCTGCAACGTGGCCTGGTTTGCCGTCCGGGTGCTCGACGACCTGCGCCTCCTGCTTCTGCAGCAGGTTCCATTTCAAGTCCACGAAAAGGTCGGACAGCTTCTTGCGGCCCTTCATGCCCAGTGGCACCATCCAGTCGCCCGCCTGCCAGGGCCGGACCTTCAACGGCAGCGGCAGTTTGTCCGCATCCGCCACCAACGTCCCTTCGGGCACTACCGGATTGAAATCAGAAGGCTTGTCGTAAACTTTGGTGGTAAAACCAGGGGAAGCAGTTCCCGCCTTCTTAGCTGATACGATTATTTCCGAAGCCGAAGTGACTGCGATATAATCTGGCGCCTCGAAGGTTTTGCCGGAGAGGGTAACCGTGCCGGCAGGGGAGGCGGACCAGGCGGCGAGGAGGTCGCCCAGGGAATCTACGGTGCCGGAGTCGAAGCCGTAGGGCTCCAGAAAGCGGTAGAGCACGTAACGCCAGTGCTTCAGAGCGTGCAGGGGCCCGATGGGGAAGGAGATGCCGGATCGGGTCCGGCATGACGGGAGGCCGGTCGGGCATGACGGACCGTCATTGCCGGCCACGACCGGCAATCCCGCCCAGAAGTAGTCTTCCGCAATGGCGTCGACCTGGGCGATATGCGCCATGTCGGCGGCAAAAGTCTCGAGGAACGAAGGGTTGAGCTCGCGGAAGACGGGGAAGACTTCGGAGCGGATGCGGTTGCGCTTGTACTCGCCGGAAGCATTGCTGCTGTCCTCGCGCCAGGCAAAGCCGTTCGAGCTCATCCATCCGCGGATCTCCTCGCGGGAAACGCCGAGCATAGGCCGCAGGATACGCACCCCGCGCCCGTCGGTAACGTCGGCCGACATACCGCGGAGGCCGCGGGTGCCGGTGCCGCGCAACAGGTTGAGTATCAGCGTTTCGGCATTGTCGTCGGCATTGTGCGCCACCGCCGCGGCATCAAAGCCCTGCGCGCTGCAAAGCTCTGCAAACCAGGCGTAGCGGAGGTCGCGGGCGGCCATCTCGATGCTTATGCCGTGCTCCGAGGCGTAGGCCTCCGTATCAAACTGCTTTACAAAACACTCCAACCCGGCGGAAGCGCAGAACTCCCGCACAAAGGCCTCGTCGCCGTCGGACTCATCGCCGCGAAGGCGGAAATTGCAGTGGGCCACAGCAAAAGAGGCTCCCGGAAAAAGTTCGGGAGCCCTATGTGCGAGGTACATCGAATCGATGCCTCCGCTCACTGCAAGCAGAATCTTCACTATCTCTTGAAGGTGTAGGTGAAGCTGAAGGAAAGGAATTCCTTGAACTGGGTGCGCGGAGCGAGGTCGTCAGGATTGTTCTTGGCGGCAATCAGCACGTTGGGGTCGTAGATTACCCAGGTGTTTGCGCTGAGCTTGAGGTACTTGGAGAGCTGCCAGGCGATGCCGGTATCCCAGTTGACGCGCAGGTTCTGCGGCTTGTCGAGATAGTCGGAGAAGAGGGTGAGCTGGCTCTCGAAAGTGAAGTTGTCGTTGACAGTGAACTTGAGGTTGGCCTTGAGCTGACCACCGAACTGCATCTTGCTGGACTTGTAGGCGGTGCCGTTGGAGATTGCGAGCGTGTCGGCGAGAGTCTTGGGATTCTCGTAACGGCTCTTGAGCTCCATGCCGTAGTTCTTGCGGAGCTCGGCGATGTCCACCTGGGTGATACTACCCGCGATAGGTGCAATGTTGATGCTGAACCATTTGTTCGGGACCCACTCCATACCGAGTGCCAGATTGTTGTAGGCGGGGGAGAGGAAACCGGACTTGAGCACGCGTGCCTTCTTCCAGGTGTCAAGCGCGGGGTTGGTCTTGTCGGGGGCGTTGTAGGTGTAGCCGCTGCTGAACTGCGAACGGAAGTCGTAGGAAGCGGTGTAGCTCCACTTGGAGCCCTCGCCGGTCTTGTAACCGAACTTGCTCTGGAAATACACCACGTCGTTGCTCTTCTGGATGATGCCTTCCTTGTCCTCGGACCAGAGGAATGCATACTGCATCTGCAGTCGGTTGTTCCAGCTGGCGAGCTTCTTGGCATAGTCGGCCTTTGCGTCCAGCGAGCTGGTGAAGTTCACGTTGTTGAATCCGCCGGAAGCCCAGTTGTCGAAATAGGTCTGGTTGAGGCCGAGACCCACCTCCACGGAACTAGTCCAGTACTTGGGCTTGGGTGCCGCAGCCTCTTCCTTGGGAGCATTGGCGATTTCGGCTGCCGCGTCGGCGGCTGCCTGCTGTGCGTCCTGGGCGTATGCAAATGCGCAGGTGCTCAGAAGTGCGATAATCGAAAATACCTTTTTCATATCTGTTCGGTTTTTAATAAGCTATTGCAAATACCACCCTGCGGTGCGAAGGCTTGCCGGAGAAGATGTCCTTGCCTTCCTCCTCGCACACCACGCTGTCCACGGGGATGCAGCGGATGGTTGCCTTGGTGGCGTCCTTGATGGCCTGCTCGGTTTCGGGCGTGCCGTCCCAATGGCAGAGCAGGAATCCGCCCTTCTCGATTTCGGTCTTGAATTCTTCCCAGTCGTCGCACTTGCGGATGTTGGCGGTGCGGAAGTCCAGGGCCTTCTGGTAGATGTTCTGCTGGATGTCGCCGAGAAGGCTCTCGATATGCGCATCGATGCCCTCGAGGGCTATTGTTTCCTTGGTGAGAGTGTCGCGGCGGGCGACTTCCACGGTGCCAGCGGCCAGGTCGCGTGCGCCCATTGCGAGGCGCACGGGCACTCCCTTGACTTCCCACTCGGCAAACTTGAAGCCGGGGCGCAGGGTGTCGCGGGCGTCTATCTTCACGCTGATGCCTTTGGCATCGAGTTTCTTCTTGATGATCTCGAATTCCGCCAGCACTGCGTCGCGCTCCTCGTCGGTGCGGTAGATGGGGACCATCACAACCTGGATGGGGGCGAGTGCCGGAGGCAGCACCAGACCGGAGTCGTCGCTGTGCGCCATGATCAGGGCGCCCATCAGACGGGTGCTGACGCCCCATGAGGTAGCCCACACGTACTGCAGGGCCCCGTCGGGGCCGGCGAACTGAACGTCGAAGCTCTTGGCGAAGTTCTGCCCGAGGAAATGGGAAGTACCTGCCTGCAGGGCCTTGCCGTCCTGCATCATAGCCTCGATGGTGAGGGTGTCAAGTGCTCCGGCGAAACGCTCGTTGGGGCTCTTGTGGCCCACGATTACCGGCAGCGCCATCACCTCGCGGGCGAATTTGGCGTAAACGCCCACCATCTCTTCGGCCTTGGCCTGAGCTTCTTCCGAAGTGGCGTGGGCCGTATGGCCTTCCTGCCAGAGGAATTCCGCCGTGCGGAGGAAGGGCCTCGTGCGCATCTCCCAGCGGACTACGTTGCACCACTGGTTGCAGAGGATGGGCAGGTCCCTCCAGCTCTTGATCCAATTCTTGTAAACGCTCCAGATGATGGTTTCCGAAGTGGGGCGGACGATGAGTTCTTCTTCAAGTTTTGCCTCGGGGTCCACGACCACGCCCTTGCCGTCGGGATCGTTCATGAGGCGGTGATGGGTGACCACCGCGCATTCCTTGGCGAACCCGGCCACGTGTTCGGCCTCGCGGCTGAAGAAGCTCTTGGGTATGAAAAGCGGGAAATAGGCGTTCTGTACGCCGGTTTCCTTGAACATTCCGTCCAGTATGTGCTGCATCTTTTCCCAGATTGCGTAGCCGTAGGGTTTGATGACCATGCATCCCCTTACCGCGCTCTGTTCGGCGAGGTCGGCTTTGACCACTATATCGTTGTACCACTGGGAATAATTCTCCGCACGCTGTGTAATTTCCTTTGCCATAAAAAAACTGAAAAAATTTCCGCGTTTTTTCGCTATTTTTGCATCTAATATATAACCAAGGTTATATCGACTGCCTCCGGGAGGCGTCGCAAATATACAAATTTTATGGTTATGAATAAAGCATATCTCGTTTTTCCTGCCGTCGTCCTGATGCTCGCATCCTGCGGACAGATGGCCCAGTACGCTGGCAGGCAGGAGTTTCAGGATGGCATTTATTATAAGGCTACCGACAGGCAGCAGCAGGAAGTTACCATCCTGACGGAAGAAGAAATCGCTGCACGTGCGGCCGAAAACATCCGCAAAAAGAACGCCTCCGGCAAAGACACCATCGTAATCATCTGCGATAGCGACGCCTGGTCTTACGGCTACGGCTGGCCTTACTACGGCTACGGCTATTACGGCTGGCATCATCCCTACCATTACTACGGTTACAATCCTTATTATTACTCGTGGTATTCGCCCTACTGGTACGGCGGGCTCTACAGCTCGTGGTACTGGGGCTGGTACGACCCCTGGTATTACGACTACTGGTACTACCCCGGCTACTACCACCACTATTACGGCTACGGCCATCATTACGCCGGTTACTATCACCGCGACAACTACTACCACTATCGCGGCGAAACCCGCCAGAATGTCCTCGGACGCGGCAATGTGTCGCGCGGTGGAATGGGCTCGACCAGCAGGAGGGCGTCCGGCTCGGCATCGCGCAGCGGCTCATCCTCCTATGCCCGCACAAGCATAGGCGCCACGGGCGGCGGCAGCAGTTTCGCCGCTGGCAGAAGCAGCTCGTCATCCGGCAGCAAGACCGGCAGCTACAAGGCTTCGTCGGTGAGCAATGCGCCTTCGGCAACCAGAAGCTCCGGCTCGGCGGCTCCGCGCACATCCTCCAGCTCCAGGTCCGGGAACTACCGCACCGGCGGCTTCAGCGCAAGCAACTTCGGCGAGGACAGCCACAGCTACAACCGCAGCTCTTCCGAGAGCTCATCGAATCGCAATTCGTCTTCAAACAACAGCTCCTCCAGTTACAGGAGCTCGTCCCACAGCAGCTCGTCGTCTTACAGCGGAGGCTCCCGCAGCGGCGGTTCCTCCTACAGCGGCGGATCGCACAGTGGCGGCGGTTCCCACGGCGGCGGACGCGGAGGCAGATAAAAACGGAAAATTATGAAGAAATTATCGATAATAGCTATTCTCGCCCTTGCGGCGACCAGCCTGAATGCCCAGACTATGGGTGACGCGCTCACCTGGGGCAGAACCAATTATTACGGAACGGCGCGTACGCTCGGTATGGGCAACGCGGTTACTGCAGTCGGCGGCGACCTCGGCGGAATGTCCATCCAGCCTGCGGCGGGTGCCGTGGCGGGTTATTCCCAGTTCGAGTTCAGCCTCGGAACCAGCACCACGGTTACCGGAGCGGCCTATTCGCCCTCTTACGACCTTAACAACGGCAGCCAGCAGTTCGGTTCGGTTAAGAACGACAGCAAGACCACGTTCATTTTCCCCAACATCGCGGCCAACTTCCGCTTCGATACCGGCAGTTCCTACGGCCTGCGCAGCTTCAACTACGGCTTTGCGGTTAACCGCAGCGATTCCTACGGCGAGCGTTACGTGTCCAGCGGCATCGATCGCAACACCAGCATCACCGGTGCCTTTGCGACCGGATGCGCCGGAATGGATCCCAAGGTGTTCCACAACTACAGCAATCCCTATTACGATTCGGATGTCTACTGGAACAGCCTTGTGGCTTACGGAGGAGGACTTGTCAACTACAATGCGGTCGACGACGCCTACTATGGCTCCGGCGAGCTGAAAACTCCCGGCGCCAATCCGAACGAGTTCAATTATGCGGTCCCCGGTAACCTGTACCAGCAGATGAGCGTGCAGCAGTCCGGCTCCAAGAACGACTATGCCTTCAACTTCGGCATGAACTTCAACGACCGCTTCTATCTGGGCTTCAACCTTACTCTCGTATCGGCTTACAACAAGTATCTGGAGACCTTCAAGGAGAACACCGGCAGCGACTACCAGCTCTTTACGGTCACTCCTGAGTATATCGCTACAAGCTCCGGCACCGGTTACAACGCGGGCGATCCCTACGTCGGCAGCGAGACCTGCTATCTCGGGTCGCTCTACCGTTACGAGCACAATGTCAGCATGACCGGCATCAACGCCAAGATGGGCTTCATCTGGCTTCCGCTGGAAGGCCTGAGGCTCGGCGGCGCCATCCAGACTCCTACATCCTTCAGCATCGTGGAGAAGTGGGGAGTGCGCGCAGGAGCGGATTTCCTGGACGATGCGTACTCCGCACTGGAGACTTCGCCCATTGCCAAGAACGAGTATGACTTCCGCGCTCCCTGGGGCTTCAACCTCGGTGCTGCATGGACCTACGGCACACTCGGCATGATAAGCGCCGACTGGGAGGTCACCGACTACAGCGTGATGAAGTTCAGCGACGTGGACGAGGACGGCAACTTTATCGACGACGCCTACTATCGCGAGAACCAGATCAACAAACTGTTCTGCGGTGTGCAGCACACGCTTCGCCTCGGCCTCGAGGTCAAGCCCGTTCCCTTCATCGCCATCAGGGCGGGTTACAACTTCATGACATGCCCCGAGCGCTACTATACCAGCAACGGACAGAAGGTGACTGCCTCCGACTACGATTATTATTTCGACGATTTCGACAGCGGCCGCTTTACACTCGACGCGGGCAGCAAGAAGTATTTCAAGGATAACGTTTCCTCGCTTTCCGTGGGTCTCGGCTATATCTCCGGAGGAGCCTTCTACGGCGACTTCGCGGTGCGCCGCACCACTTATCCCAAGTTCTACTATTCACCTTATTCGGCATACATCGACGGTTTCTCGGCCCCCGAGGCCCGCGTGACCAAGAGTATAGTGGATGCGGTGGTTACCGTCGGATGGAGATTCTAGTCCCAAGAACATCTAAAACCTGAATTGACAAATGGAATTGACTGCACAGCAACTCGCCCGCATTCTCGGAGGCACCGTGGACGGTAACCCCGAAGCGAGAATAACAAAGTTTGCAAAGATAGAGAACGGAAAGCCGGGCGCGTTGAGCTTTTTCGCAAATCCCAAGTACGAGGAATACGTATATACCAGCAAGGCCAGCATTCTTCTGGTAAATGCCGATTTCGCCCCGAAACAGGAAGTGACGCCTACGATGGTGCGCGTGGAAAACGCATATACCGCCGTGGCGCAGCTGCTTAAATATGTGAGCGACCAGCGCAAGAAATACCGTCGCCGCCGCGCCTGCGGATGCCGCATCGCCTGGAGCGCCAAACTCGGCCGCAAGGTCAGCGTGGGCTCCTGCACCGTCATCGGACCGAAGGTCAGAATCGGCGACTACGGCATCATCCACGACAATGTGTCGATAGGCGCAGGAACGGTTATCGGGCACCACTGCCTCATCTATCCCGGCGTACGCATCTATCCCGGCACGATTATCGGCGACAACGTGATCCTGCACGAGAACTGCGTGATCGGCTCGGACGGCTTCGGCAACGCCCCTCAGGAGGACGGCAGCTGGGAGAAGATCGAGCATCTGGGCAACGTGATTATCGGCAACGACGTGGAG
Source organism: Bacteroidales bacterium (assembly GCA_017617495.1). GTDB lineage: Bacteria > Bacteroidota > Bacteroidia > Bacteroidales > UBA932 > Cryptobacteroides. The sequence continues at coordinate 3,765 of JAFZWD010000049.1, read as the reverse complement.
ATAGGCGCCTGCACCACCGTGGACCGCGCCGAGATGGAATCCACCGTTATCGCCGACGGCGTGCGCATCGACAACCTCTGCCAGATCGCCCATAACGTGGTGGTCGGCAAGAACACCGCCATGGCCGCCCAGGTGGGTGTGGCCGGTTCCGCCGTAATAGGCGAGGGCTGCATCTTCGGAGGCCAGGTGGGAGTGATGGGACATATTAAAATCGCCGACAAGACCACGGTCGGCGCGCAGGCCGGAATCGCCGGTCCGGTGCGCAAGCCGGGTCAGATTCTGCTGGGCTCGCCGGCTATCCCGCACATGATTTACATGCGCTCGTACGCCAAGTTCAAACAGGCCGGTCAGGAATAAGGAAATAATTGCTATCTTTGCCGCCTATTATGAATCAGCAGACTCTAAAAAAGGAATATTTCTTCGAAGGCAAGGGCCTTCATACCGGCGTTTATACGCATATGACCCTGAAGCCTGCGGCCGAGAATACCGGCGTCGTTTTCGTGCGTACCGACCTTGGCGTGCAGATTCCCGCCCTTGCGGAGAACGTGAGCAATACTGCGCGCTGCACCCTCATTTCCAAGGGTGAGGCATTCGTTTCCACCATCGAGCATCTGATGTCGGCCTTTACCGGCCTCGGAGTGGACAACGCCGTGGTCGAACTGGACAACGGCGAGGTGCCTATCCTCGACGGCAGCGCCAAACCCTATGCCGAGGCCATCGTCCCCGACGGACTTCAGGAGCAGAAAGCGGAGCGCAGGTATTTCACCGTCCCCGAAGAGATAGAAATCAAGGACGAGAAGAGCGGCTCGTGGGTGAAGGTTACCCCCGCCGACGAGCTTTCATACGATATTACGGTAGATTTCGGCTCCCGCGTGCTGGGAGTGCAGACCGCCCACTGGGACGAGCATACTCCCTATGCCGCCGAGGTGGCGCCCTGCCGTACTTTCTGCTTCTTCCACGAAGTGCAGTATCTTGCCGCCCAGGGTCTTGTGAAGGGCGGCGACGTTGACAACGCAATAGTCGTTGTCGAGCACCCGGTGGACGATGCGACCCTCGAGCAGATGGCCCGCCTCTTCGGCCAGCCGCTGCTCAAGGTTACCCCCGAAGGATATCTGAGCAACCTGGTGCTCCGCTTCCCCAACGAGTGCGGACGCCACAAGCTGCTCGACCTCATAGGTGATATGCGCCTCGCCGGAGGCTATCTCCGCGCCCATATCACAGCGTACAAACCTGGCCACACTATCAACACCAATACGGCGAAGGCCGTCCAAAAACTTATTTAAAATGGCAAAAATTCATCCTCTTGCAACTGTCAGCCCCAACGCGAAGCTCGCGGACTCCGTAGAAGTCGGACCCTACGCGTTCATCGACGATAATGTGGAAATCGGCGAGGGCACCAAGATTCTTCCCCACGCCACCATCTTCTCGTATGTGAAGATCGGTTCCGGTTGCGAAATTTTCCCCGGTGCCGTCATCGGCGCCATCCCGCAGGACCTCAAGTTCGAAGGCGAGGTTACCTGGGTGGAAATCGGCAACAATGTCACCATCCGTGAGTGCGCCACCATCAACCGCGGCACCAAGGCCAGCGGAAAGGGCGTCACCAAGGTGGGCGACAACACCCTCATAATGTCCTACGTGCATGTTGCTCACGACTGCCGTGTCGGCAACCATTGCATCCTCGTCAGTTATGTCGGCATCGCCGGCGAGACCGACGTGGACGACTGGGCCATCATCGGCGGCGGTTCCGTGGTGCATCAGTTCTCGCGCATCGGCAAGCATGCAATGGTGGGCGGCGGCAGCAAGGTCAACAAGGACATCCCTCCGTTCTCCCTCTGCGCCCGCGATCCCATCTGCTATGCCGGCATCAACCTGGTCGGCCTGCGCCGCCGCGGTTTCGATGCCGATGCCATCCGCAATATCAAGGACATCTACGACACCCTTTATTTCCAGGGTGCGAACATCTCCGACGCCTGCGCCAAGATCCGCGAGGGTTTTGCTCCCAGCGCAGAGCGCGATGAGATCCTGAATTTCGTGCAGAATTCCAAGCGCGGTATCGTCCGTGCGAACGACGGCCACGAGAAGGGTTTTGTCGAATAGCCTTTCGACGTCATTGCCGGCCCCGACCGGCAATCCCTCCGCTCTATGACACCTTTGCTGTCAACGGCATTCTGCCCACCGATAGAATACTTCGCCGTACTGGCGGGGTATTCTTCCGTTTATATGGAGGCCTGCGAGTCCTACGCCAAGCAGTCCTGGCGCAACCGCTGCCGCATCCTTACCGCCAACGGGCCGCAGGATTTCGTGATTCCGATTATTCATGATGGGGTGGGTGGGAAAAAGAGTGTCAGAGAGGTGCGGGTGGAGTATGCGACTCCGTGGGTGGCGAAGTTCCGCAGGGCGGTGGAGTCGGCGTACGGCAACTCTCCTTATTATATATATTATTCGGATGAGTTCTGGCGGATTTTCGAGGGGAAGCCGGAGAAGCTGTGGGATTTGAATGCGAAGGTGACAGAGTTTTTGTGCGCAAAGATCGGTATTGCGCCGGAGATAGTGCCGACGCGGGAGTTTGGAGCGGAAGGGAAGTGCTGGGACCTGAGGGAGGTGATACATCCGAAGAGGGAGAATAATGTGATGGCGGAGATGGGTGTGGGGAGGCCGTACTGGCAGGTTTTCCGCGAGAAGTTCGGATTTGTGGGAGGGCTGTCGGTGCTGGATCTGCTGTTCAACGAGGGCCCCGAATCGCTGGGATATCTGCGTTGACAATTCACTGATAATTGATTATATTTGCAGACTGTAACAAGACCGACACATTGTTGGTGCCGGCAGTAACATAAAGATATGATTAAGATTACTTTTCCCGACGGCAGCGTAAAGCCTTTTGAAAGCGGCGTAACTGCCTATGAAATCGCACAGAGCATTTCTCCCCGCCTCGCTGCGGAGGTTCTCGCGGCAAGCGTGAACGGAGAAATCTACGACCTTAACCGCCCCATCGAGGCGGATGCAACCCTTAAGCTCCACAAGTGGGAGGACGAAGAAGCCAAGCACGTGTTCTGGCACTCGTCTTCGCACCTTATGGCGGAAGCCCTCGAAGCCCTGTATCCCGGTGTCAAGTTCGGCATCGGCCCGGCCATCGAGAACGGCTTCTACTATGATGTGGACCTCGGCGACCACCAGATTTCGGATGCCGATCTCGTGAAGATCGAAAAGAAGATGCTCGAACTTGCCCAGGGCAAGGAAGACTTCAAGCGCATCGAGGTGGCTAAAGCAGATGCTCTCGAGTACTTCAAGGGCAAGGGCGACCAGTATAAGTGCGAGCTCATAAGCGAGCTGCAGGACGGCACCATCACCTATTATACCAACGGTCATTTCACCGACCTCTGCCGCGGACCCCATCTGCGCAACACCGAGGTCATCAAGGCCGTCAAACTCACCGCCATCGCGGGAGCATATTGGCGCGGCGACCAGAGCCGTCAGCAGCTCACCCGCATCTATGGCATCACCTTCCCCAAGAAGAGCATGCTCGACGAGTACCTGGTGGTGCTGGAGGAGGCCAAGAAGCGCGACCACCGCAAGCTCGGCAAGGAGATGGAGCTCTTCACCTTCTCGAACCGCGTGGGCATGGGCCTGCCGCTTTGGCTTCCCCGCGGAGCGGTCATGCGCCTGCAGCTGGAGAATTTCCTCCGCCGCAAGCTCGACGAGTACGGATATCTGCCCGTTGTGACTCCTCATATCGGCAGCAAGAACCTCTATATAACTTCCGGGCAC
>JAFZWD010000048.1 GCA_017617495.1 Bacteroidales bacterium | reverse complement strand
TTCGACAGCCGCAGCCCGTTCCAGACCAGCGGTGTGCGCGTAGGTACGCCTGCGATAACCTCGCGCGGCTTCGTGGAGGCGGATATGCCCAAGGTGGTGGATCTTATCGACACGGTGCTGGCATCCTGCGCCGAGCATGCCGGAGCCCTCTCCCTCAAGAAGGCGGATGTGCCTACGGAGGCCCAGAAGGCAGGACTTGCCGCTCACGCCAAGGTGCTTGAGGCTGTAGCCGCCAAGGTTCACACCCTCACCGAAGGCAAGCCCCTGAACAGGTATTGACAATTTGTCACTGGCACGCGCCTTGATTATTCCATAAGCGTTCCCGAAAACCGGGGGCGCTTTTTTGAAATTATACTAAAACGCTTACAATATGATTAAACCCTTAGCAGACAGAGTTTTGATTGAGCCCCAGGAGGCCCAGACCAAAACAGCCGCCGGTATCTACATTCCCGATACGGCAAAGGAGAAACCCCAGCAGGGCAAGGTGGTAGCCGCAGGCCCCGGCAAGAAGGACGAACCCATGGAGGTGAAGCCCGGCGACGTCGTGCTTTATGGCAAGTATGCCGGCACCGAGGTCACCGTCGACGACAAGAAGTATCTTATCGTCAAGCAGTCGGACATTTTGGCAATACTTTAATCAAACGTCATTATCGACGAAAACCGTCATTGCCGGCCCGACCGGCAATCTAAATTCAAAGAATTATGGCAAAAGAGATAAAATTCAATACCGACGTCCGCTCGAAGATGAAGGCGGGCGCAGACCAGCTTGCAGATGCAGTAAAGGTAACCCTCGGCCCCAAGGGACGCAACGTGGTTATCGACAAGAAGTTCGGTGCACCCCAGGTGACCAAGGACGGCGTTACCGTCGCCAAGGAAGTGGAGCTTGAAGACAAGTTCGAGAACATGGGCGCACAGATGGTCAAGGAAGTGGCTTCCAAGACCAACGAACAGGCGGGCGACGGCACCACAACCGCCACCGTGCTTGCGCAGGCAATCATCAACGTAGGTATCAAGAACGTCACCGCAGGGGCCAACCCCATGGACCTCAAGCGCGGTATCGACAAGGCTGTCGAGGCTGTGGTGGCTGAACTCAAGGCCCAGAGCCAGGAGGTCGGCGACGACTACTCCAAGGTGGAGCAGGTGGGCACCGTGTCCGCCAACAACGACGGCTATATCGGCAAGCTCATCGCCGACGCAATGAGCAAGGTCAAGAAGGACGGCGTCATCACGGTCGAGGAGGCCAAGGGCACCGAGACCGAGGTTAAGGTCGTGGAAGGCATGCAGTTCGACCGCGGCTACATCTCGCCTTACTTTATGACCAACGGCGACAAGATGGAGGCCGAGCTCAACACTCCCTACATCCTTCTGACCGACAAGAAGATTTCCGCCATGAAGGATCTTCTCCCCATCCTCGAACCCATCGCCCGCGAGGGACGCGAACTCCTTATCGTCGCGGAAGATGTTGACGGCGAGGCACTTACCACTCTCGTGGTGAACCGTCTGCGCGGCGCGCTCAAGGTGGCGGCCGTCAAGGCTCCCGGCTTCGGCGACAGGCGCAAGGAGATGCTTCAGGATATCGCCATCCTCACCGGTGCAACCGTCATCAGCGAGGAGCGTGGCTTCACCCTGGAGAACGCCACTCCCGACATGCTCGGCAAGGCCGAGAAGGTGACAATCACCAAGGAGAACACCACCATCGTCGGCGGCCACGGCGACAAGGAAGCCATCAAGGACAGGGCAGATTCCATCCGCAAGCAGATTTCCACCACCACTTCGGACTACGACCGCGAGAAGCTGCAGGAGCGCCTCGGCAAACTCGCCGGCGGCGTGGCAGTGCTTTATGTAGGCGCTACCACCGAGGTCGAGATGAAGGAGAAGAAGGACCGCGTGGAGGATGCTCTCAACGCTACCCGCGCTGCTGTCGAAGAAGGTTATCTTCCCGGAGGCGGCGTGGCATACATCCGCGCAGCTGCGGCTCTCGAAGGGCTCAAGGGCGCCAACGAGGACGAGACCACCGGTATTCACATCGTGGCCAAGGCCATCGAGGAGCCTCTCCGCCAGATTGCAGAAAATGCAGGCGTGGACGGCAGCGTGATCATCCAGAAGATCAAAGAAGGCAAAGGCGACTTCGGTTACAACGCGCGCACGGGCGAATATGTAAATCTGTATGAGGCCGGCGTTATCGATCCGACCAAGGTAGCACGTGTCGCCCTGGAGAATGCGGCGGGTGTCGCAGGCATGTTCCTTACCACCGAGTGCGGTATTGTAGACATCCCTGAACCCGCTCCGGCAGCTCCCGCAATGCCGGCAGGTAGAATGATGTAAAAAAAATTAAAAAAAAATTTGCAGAATTAATTTTTAGTACTACCTTTGCAGTCCCGTTCGGCAACGAGCGGGATTTTTACGAACAGATCTTTGAAAAGACTGAATTAAGAAAGTACAAGCAAGTACCGAGAACGATAGATCGAGAGCGTTGATTTCTTTGGAAATGAAAGCGTCGGGATCAAGCTAGATTTAAAAATTATACAAAGAAGAGTTTGATCCTGACTCAGGATGAACGCTAGCGGCAGGCTTAACACATGC
>JAFZWD010000047.1 GCA_017617495.1 Bacteroidales bacterium | reverse complement strand
CCACGACGATGGTGTCGCCGACAGTGGCATAGCGATGGTGGGTTCCGCCAAGTACGCGGATGCAAAGGACTTCCTTAGCACCGCTGTTGTCGGCCACCTGTAAACGTGTTTCCTGCTGTATCATAACTACTTGGCTTTTTCTACGATTTTAACAACTCTCCAGTTCTTGGTCTTGCTCAGCGGACGGGTTTCCATGATGAGAACAGTGTCGCCTTCGCCACACTCATTCTTCTCGTCGTGAGCGACGAACTTCGTGGTCTTCTTTACGAACTTGCCGTAAAGGGGATGCTTTTCCTTACGCTCGACGGCAACCACGATGGTCTTGTCCATCTTGTTGCTGACCACGACGCCTTGTCTTTCCTTGCGAAGATTTCTTTCCATAATGCTTTAGTTCAATTGTTTTTCTTTCTCGGCAAGGACAGTGATCATAAGAGCGATATCCCTGCGGGTCTTCTTGAATTTGGAAGTGTCCTCAAGCGGAGAAATGGCGTGATTGATTTTCATGGTGTCGAGATTGTTCTTCTCGACCTGGATGCGGTCGCGCAGGTCTGCTACAGACATTTCGCGTGCTTCTGCTGCTTTCATTTTCTTTCTCCGTTAATTATTATTCCACATAATCCCTGCGAACCACGAACTTGGTGGCCACGGGCAGTTTGTTAGCGCCAAGACGCATTGCTTCCTTGGCAATTTCGAGGGAAACACCTTCCGCTTCGAAGATAATGCGGCCGGGAGTGATGGGGGCTACGAATCCGTAGGGATCACCCTTACCTTTACCCATACGGGTATCGAGAGGCTTCTTGGTAACCGGCTTTACAGGGAATACCCTGATCCACAGCTGGCCTTCGCGGTTCATGTGGCGGGTGATTGCCTGACGGGCGGCCTCGATCTGCTGAGCGGTCAGCCAGCAGTTCTCGAGGGTTTTGATGCCGAAGGAACCGAATGCAAGCTGATTGCCCCTCTGGGACATTCCCTTCATGCGGTTCTTCTGTTCCCTTCTAAACTTTGTTCTCTTAGGCTGTAACATCGTACTATAATTTAAAAACTATATTTTCGTTTCTCCCCAGAATTTTGGCTAACTCCTTAACTATCAGTGTTTTAAGCCATTAAGGGCCGGATTTTGGGATTGCAAAGATAGTAAAAATCCCGGAATGTCAACACTTTTTTACAATTTTTTCGCACATTTTCGACACGGAAAGTGAATAGTCAAATTGCGACTTTTCAGCAAGTTACGTTAAAGCACAAAAAATATTTTGCTATCTTTGCGACGTGAAAAAATTACTGCTGGTTCTGCTCGCCATACTGGTGTGTCTGCCAGGGTCCGCCGAAAAGAAAAAGAAGGACCCCGGCTACCCCATGTATTATATTGTCGAGGAGAACGGCGACACCACCTTCATGGACACCCTCGAACCGGTATGGTGTTTCCCCCGCGGAACCCGGCTCAGGCGCGGCGACTGGCGCAAGCAGTACAGGCTCGTCTACAATTTCAATAAAGTATATCCCTATGCCCTCGCGGGCAAGAAGATGATGGCCCAGGTGGACAGCGTGCTGACGCACGACGTGAGCAAGCGCAGCGAGCGCAACGCTTACACGCACGACGTGATGTTCGAGCTGTTCGACATCTTCGGGCACGACCTCAGGCACCTCACCATCTCGCAGGGCGTGGTGCTGATGCGCCTGGTGGACCGCGAATGCGGCATCCCCCCGTACGATATAATCAAGGAATACCGCAGCGGCTTCTCGGCCAACTTCTGGCAGTTCGTGGCAAAGCTGTTCGGGCAGAACCTCAAGAAGCGCTACGACCCCAAGGGCGAGGACGCCAAGCTGGAGGAGCTGGTGCAGATCTGGAACAAGGGCCACTGGAACCAGTTCTACTATGCGGTATTCTTCGAATATCCGCCCAAGACCGTTATCAAGCGCGAAGTGCTGCGCAGCACCGTCAAGTCGCGCGAAGAGCGCCGCCGCAGCCGCGACGACGAGGCCTCCCTCATGCAGAAGGGTCTGCGCGAGGCGAAAGAGATGTTGAAGGATAACGGGGATTAACTATTCCACCGAAAGAGTTTTGCCGTCCCAGCATGCGAAGTGGGGCGCGGTGTCGCCTATCCAGTCCTTGAGGACTATGAGGCGGGAGCCGGTCGGCAGCGGCATATCCACGGCGTCGTGAAAATGACCGAAGATAAACACGGCTTTTTCTTTTGCAACACAGAACTTGTACAGCGGCTCTTCCGCCCCGCGGAAGTGGTAGCCGCCGTGCTTGCGGCGGTTGTTGTTGCTCCAGTCGGTGCCAAAACGGTAGGCAAGCCAGGGATGCAGCTGATTGAAGAGTACCTGGCAGACGCGGCTGTGGAAGATTTTGAGCATCACGCGGTAGCCGAACTTGGCCCCGCCGAGGCCGTCGCCGTGGCCGACAGTGAAACGCTGTCCGTCAAGCTCCAGGTCCTGCGGCTGCGGGAGCACCTTGACTCCCATATTCTGCCAGAAGGAATACAGCCAGATGTCGTGGTTGCCGGGAATGTAGTACACTTCGATGCCATCATCCACCAGATTGATTATCTGGGCGGTTACACGGGCGGCTTCGCGGGGAATGAGGTCGCGGTACTCGTACCAGAAATCCCAGATGTCGCCCAGCAGCCACACCGCCTTGGTTTCCGGGGTGCGGACGCTGCGCAGCCACTGCACGAAGCGCTCTTCGCGCGCCTTCGGGTCGTTTGCATCCAGCCCGAGGTGCACGTCAGCTACGAAATATACCTTCTTCCTCTCCATACTAATTCAATATGAGCACAAGCGCTCCGACTATTGCGCAGTAGGCCGCGAACCAGCTCAGGCGGGCCTTGCGCACGAGGGCTATCATCACCTTGCAGGCGAAGAGCCCGGAAACGAACGCCGCGGCAAAACCGACGGCAAGAGGCAGCACCCCTATGGAGGAGGCGGCCATATCACCGCCGACGGCATCCAGGAAAGCCTCGCCAAGGATGGGCACCAGCACCATAAGGAAGGAGAACTGCGCCATCACCTCGCGCCTGACGCCGCAGATAAGGCCGGTGGAGATAGTGGTGCCGCTGCGCGACAGCCCGGGAATCACGGCGCAAGCCTGCCCGAGGCCGACCGCAAGGGCCTGCCAGAAGGAGATGCCGTTTCTGGCGCTGTTGGCTTCCTGCGCCTTGCGCGAAGCGAAGTCCGAGAAAAACAGCAGCAGCGCTGTAACGAGCAGGGCCACTCCTACCACTGTCAGGGAGGCGAAAAGCGCCTCGACATAATCCTTGAAGAAGACTCCGACGACCAGCACCGGAATCATCGAGACTACAATCTTGACGATATAATCCGTCTCGTCATTGTATTTGAACCTGAACAGGCCGCAGAGCAGCTTCCAGATTTCCTTCCAGAAGACCACGAGAGTGGCGCAGACCGTTGCCGCGTGCACGGTAACCTCGAAAATGAGGTCGCCGCTGGCCTCGATGCCGAGGAGTTCGCGGCCGATTGCAAGATGCCCGCTGCTGCTCACCGGCAGGAATTCCGTAAGCCCCTGCACCAGGCCGAGTATGAGTGCTTCGAGCCAGTCCATTATTCTTCGTCTTTATCGCGCCGCATGATTGCGACCACCTCTACCACGACACCCGCTATAATGACCAGCGGAGCTGCCACCAGGCGGCGGAAGTCGAACATATCGTAATTGAATACCCGGGGATCCTTTACGCCGCCGCCCATCAGCAGGATGAAGCCGGCCGCCATCACCAGGATTCCTGCCAGCATCAGCCTGAGCCCCTTAGGACCTATTGCAAAACGGGGTTTTTCCTTATTTGCCATATCAATAGTATAAATCGTCCTTGCTTGATTTGAGGATTCTGCCCACCACCGCCCAGCTGGAGATGAGGCAGATGAGTACGCCGCAGAGCACGATCGCGCCGGCAACCGCCAGGAGAAGGTCGGTGCGGACGAAGATTACGAACAGCTGCGGGAACGAACGGTAGAGCAGCCATAGGCCGCCGCCGAGTATGCCGATCGAAAGAATCGAGGACACAAGGCCCTGGAGTACCGCCCTTCCGGCGAAAGGCCGGATAATGAATCCCTTGGTGGCCCCCACCAGCCGCATCGTGTGGATGGTGAAGCGCCTTGCATAGATACCGAGGCGCACCGTGTTGCCGATGAGCACGAAGGAAAGGAAGAGCATCACGGCGATAAGCGCCGCGAGTACCATGGAGATGCGGGAGATGTTGGCGTTGAGCGCGTCCACCAGGGACTGGCGGCACTGCACCTCGTCCACCAGGCGGGAATTGCCGAGCGCAGCGGTAACCATTTCCAGGCTGTCTGCCACCACGTATTCCGCCTTGAGGTTGACGTCGACGGATACCGGAACCGGCGTGGATTCGAAAACGCTCAGGAAGTCCTCGCCCAGCATGTCGCGGAGCTCGGCCGTGCCCTGTTCGCGGGTGATGAGAGTGGCGCTCTTTACAAAGTAAAGCGTGTCGATGCCCGCCTTGAAGGCCTCCGCTTTTGCGTCGCTCACCTCCGGACGGAGGATTACCGATATCTGCATGCTCTCCTTGAAGTAATCACCCACCTTGCGGGCGTTCACCACAAGCAGCGCCGCCACACCCACGAGGGTGAGTACCAGGCTGATGCTGAGCACCGACGAGAGCCAGGCTCCCGCCATCCTGCGACGCATTATTCTCTTTTCGCTTTTAGCCATTGTAGGAACAACTCACAAAGATATAGATAAAAAATTGAATAATTTTTAACCGCATTTTAAAAGAATTGTCGTATCTTTGTTAAAATGGCCGAGATTCTAAAAAGAATTCTGTTCGTCAACTCCGAAATTACCCCTTATCTTCCGGAGTCGGATATCTCCAAAATCGGGAGGTATCTTCCGCAGGGCATCCAGGAGCGCAAGCGGGAAATCCGCACGTTCATGCCGCGCTACGGCTGCATCAACGAGCGTAAGCACCAGCTGCACGAGGTCATCCGCCTTTCCGGCATGAACATCATCATAGGCGACGTGGACAGGCCCCTGGTCATCCGCGTGGCGTCTATTGTGTCGGCAAGGATCCAGGTATACTTCATCGACAACGACGACTACTTCAAGCGCAAGGCCGTTTACGCCGACATCGCGGACAATTTCTTCGAGGACAACGACGAGAGGGTGATTTTCTTCGCACGCGGCGTAATGGAAACCGTCAAGAAACTTCGCTGGGCCCCCGATATCATCCACTGTAACGGAATGTTCTCGCACCTGGTGCCTGCATATCTCAAGAAGGCATACAAGGACGACCCTATTTTCGCGGGCAGCAAAGTCGTGCTCTCGCTTTACGGCGACACCCCAAAGGACAACTTCTCCCCCGACTTCGCGGAGAAGGCCCGCTTCGGCGGTCTCGCACCGGAAGATCTCCCCATTTCCGAGGGCGCCACTGGCATAAATCTTGCTAAATCCGCAGCGAAATACTCGGACGGCATCATTCTCGGCTCCAACGCTGTGCCGCAGGAGGTCGTGGATTTCTGCAAAGAACAGAAACTCCCCATTCTGCCCTACAACGCAAAGAGCCTCGAAGACGGCAGTTACATAGACGAGTACAACGCGTTTTATGACAGCTTGCAGTAAGACAGCACTCATCGCAGCAGCCCTCCTGGGTTGCTTTTCCTGCGTAAAGATAGATGATACGGTGGGCGGAAACATGGTTCCCGTCTCCCACACCTATAAGGTCATATCCCCCGATGCGGTTCCCATGAACGTAAAGATGCTTTACGCCGACAGCCTTTCCGGCTTCTCGTCCACGCGCATCACCCTGGGAGCCATCCGCAAGAGCGACGAACTGGGGCTTACCACCCGCAGCAGCTGCATCTCGCTGGTGCCGATGGAGAAGAATATGGACTGGGGCACCAACCCGGAGCTCAGGCAGTTCCACTTCACCGCTTCGCCCGACTCGGTTTCGGTCTCGGACAAGTCGCAGAACAGCATCCTCCAGAGCGTTTTCGTCTATGAGCTGAACAGCCGTATAGACCCGGGCAAGAGCTTCTCCTGCAACGAAGACGTGGCCCACGGCACCAAGCGCATATCTTCGGGGATTCCCGTCATCAACGGCACCGACTCGCTTTCGTTCGACTTCTCTCCTGAATTCGCCCAGAAGTACATGGGCATCACCGCCGACGACGTGGCCAGCCTCAGCACCTATCTGGAGAAGTATCCCGGCATTTACCTTACCACCGACGCCCCCATGGGCGAAGGCGGCCGCATCAATATCTTCGGACTGCAGCTGGGCTACAGCGACGGCTACCTTACCGGCAGCTTCGCCGAGCTCAAGTTCCGCTCCACCTTCACCGAGAACGGCAAGAGCGTCCGCAAGGACAGCTCGTACTACTTCTGGTTCTCGCCCACCAGGTTCTGCGACATGGACTCGCTGTTCAACGCCTCCGGCACGGGCAGTTTCCCGCAGTACTGCCTCAACCTCACCGGTCACGACGCGGTGTCGAGGGCTCTCGAAGGGGATGCCGCCGATTATGTGTATGTGGAGGGCGGCGGCGGGCTCAAGCCTGTGATTTCAGGAAAATTCCTGCGCGATACCGTGCGTGCAATCATTGCCGCGGGCGGCGATGATCCCTCCAAGGCCATCATAAACCGCGCTACGCTGATCCTGCCCTTCGAGGCTTCGGATCCCAAGTTCGAGCTGATGTACAAGGTGCCGGATATCCTCAGCCCCACCTGCAGGTTCCGCAACGACACCACGGCCACCTTCCTCGGCCTTACCGATTCCAGCGACCAGTATGAGGACCAGGGCAATATCAACCGTTCCAGGATGGTTTATTCGCCGGACATCACCTACCACGTGCAGGAGCTCCTCAAGATGGAGGACGACAACGAGCGTCTGCAGGACGGCAGCTACGACATCTGGCTGCTTATAATGCACAACGAAACCGTCACCACCACTACCGGCGGCAACGACGAGATGAGCGACTACTATAACTACCTGGCCTACCAGAGTTATATGAGCAGCATGTACAGCGGATACGGCGGTTACAACAGCTACGGCTACGGCGACTACTACACCAACTACTACAACTACGCGATGATGGCGCAGTACTACAGCAGCGCCAGCACCAGCGTGTCCACCAACGCCCAGCTCGACCGCGACCGCTACTACTACGCCCGCCTCTGCGGCCCGTCCTACCCCGACGCCGCCCGCCGCCCGACGTTCAAATTCTCGTATTCTATTCCTAATAAATAAAAAAAACCGGGCGCGAAAGCGTCCGGCTTTTTATTTTGTGGAGAAAGGATTAACCGAGCTTCTCGGCGACCTTGTCGATAGCGTCCTTCACTGTTGCGATAGAGTTGGTCTCCTCATCGGGAATCTTAACACCGAACACTTTCTCGAATTCCATAAGGAGTTCTACTGTGTCGAGGGAATCAGCACCAAGATCGTTGGTGAAATTCGCGGATTCAGTGACCTCAGAAGGTTCGCAGCCGAGCTTGTCGACGATAATCTCCTTCACTTTCTTTACGATTTCTTCGTATTCCATAACGTTAATGATTTAGTTATTTATTATTAGTACTATTCGTCTAAAGGCAATTGCAAATATACTAATTTTATTTATATCTGCAAATTCTCCT
>JAFZWD010000046.1 GCA_017617495.1 Bacteroidales bacterium | reverse complement strand
CGCGTCTTACCGCGTCAAGGAAACTCAAAAAATGCTTAACAACTTATTATAAAATCACAGACTTTTGTTACCTTCGCAACATATCTCGGTGGTACACTTTTAAACGAGAAACTGGTACACTTTTCAGTTACTACATACATGTTCTTCCCTATTCCTGAACTAAAGAAACTTGTGCTCGCTATGGAACGTTCCAAAATGAATGTTCTGGTCCTTCATTTGAACGATGATGAAGGTTGGCGACTCGAAATCAAGGCACTGCCCGAGCTTACTTCGTTCGGCGCATTCCATGATATACCGACTCGCAGGGAAGACGGTACATATTTCAACGAAAAGGCCCTGATGCCCTGCAAGGTCTTTGAACGCGGTCGGGCGTTCAAAGGTCCAAGTGGTTATTATAGCCGGAAAGAGTTCATCTCTTTCATCCGGTTCGCAATTAAACATGGCATCACGGTAATCCCCGACTTTGATTTTCCGGGACACTGTCTGTCGGCCATCGAATCCATGAAGGCCCGTGAAAGGATTACCGGGGACACTTCTTTCCGTCTGACCGATCCGGATGATACCTCCAGATATTTTGCCATTAATGGATATCATCACAATGTCATCGACATTGCCCTTCCCTCAGTATTCCACTTCATTGAAACCGTTTTCGACGAGGTCGTATCTATTTACAAAGAGGCCGATGTTCCTCTCAATCAGATAATGATTGGAGGCGACGAGGTAGCCGAAGGTGCCTGGACCGGATCTCCTTCCTGTAGAAAGGTGATGGCAGATAACGGCTTTACAAATCTGGACCAGCTTCGTGCATGGTTTCTCATCAGAATCATCGGATTGTTGAAAGACAGGGGCATTAATACCTCCGGTTACGAGGAAATTGCTTTCAATCTGTCCGCAGAGGAGCTTGAGTTCCTGGCCGAGAACTGTGGGTGTCTGAATATCTGGGCGCCCCTTAACAAAGAGAACGCATACAAGAGTTATGATTATGCAAACAAAGGTCTTCCCATACTCCTGAGCCCTGGGAGCCATACGTATTGCGACAACACTTACAGTATGGCATGGGACGAACCGAATGTCTTCTGGGCGGGAATTCTCGATGAAAGAAGAGCTTTCTCCCTTCTTCCTTTCAGGCTTGGGAAATCGGACCGTTTCGACAATTACCACAATCCAATAGATATGACCGCCTTGGACCCGTATATACCTGAACTTAACAAACCGGAAAATATCATAGGCGTCCAATCGATGTTGTGGTGCGACCTGTTCTACGAAACTGATTTAGCCTTCAAGTTTCTGTTTCCCAAGACATACGGACTCTATGAAAGGGCTTGGAATGCCCAGCCCTCCTGGCAGGATTCCACGGACCCGTATGATCCGGGATTCATATCGGACTTCAACAGGTTCTATACGACGGTTGTTGAACGTGAAATACCTTATCTGGATTCTATCGGAATCGCCCACAGAGCTGCAATGACCAATAATAATTGATATGATTAAAGTCAACACTGATAAACCCTTCTACAAATGGGAGGTTGTACTCCTGCTTTGGGTCGCTTTTTTTCTAAACCAGGCCGACAGACAGTGTTTCAACATCGTCCTGCCCCAGATTCAGGAGCATTTTGGAATGTCGGACAGCACGATGGGACTGCTGGCCACGTTGTTTAACGTTTTCTATGCCGTCACGGTTCCCTTTGCCGGGTATTACGCCGACCGTCTGAGCCGCAGCAGGCAGATAATACTCAGCACGATTATTTTCAGCACGTCCACCCTTCTTACCGGATTCGCCAACGGGTTGTTCTTCCTGATTCTTTTCAGATGTTTCGGCATGGGTGTGGGACAGGGCATATTCGGGCCCACTTATACCGGTCTTATCGCCCAGTATCATGACGGAAAGACCAGAGCAAGGGCCATGTCTATACATCAGACATCTTATTATCTGGGAGTCATAGCATGCGGATTCCTCGCCGGATGGGTTGCCGAAAAAGCAGGATGGCAGTACTCCTTTTTCATCTTTGGTTCGCTTGGGGTATTATTCTCCGCAGTGCTCGCATGGAGACTCAGGGGCAAACCGGCAGCGACACCTGTCCCTAACAAGAACTCCGATCCCGGGGATACGTCTTTTTTCAAGGCCGTTGGTAACATTCTCAGTGTTCCCACTGCCGTATGCCTGCTTGTAGGTTACTGTGCACTGATATTCGGGTTGAACGGATACCTCACATGGATGCCCAAATATCTCAAAGAGACTTTTGATATGTCGATTTCCTCCGCCGGATTCCATTCCATGTTTTGGACTCATGCCGCCGCTTTCATCGGTGTTCTGGTTGCCGGCGTCTTCTCAGACAAGTTGGCCGCGAGGCCGGGCGGGGCAAAAAAGCGGCTGCTTCTACAAGCTGCTGGGCTGCTTTTAGCCTCTCCTTGTCTTGTACTGATGGGGGTCTCGAATGGCTTTGTAGTGGTCTGCGCTGCTCTTGCAGGCTTTGGATTCTTCCGGGCCTTCTTTGATGCAG
This sequence comes from Bacteroidales bacterium, assembly GCA_017617495.1. Classification (GTDB taxonomy): domain Bacteria; phylum Bacteroidota; class Bacteroidia; order Bacteroidales; family UBA932; genus Cryptobacteroides. The sequence goes on along the minus strand of JAFZWD010000046.1, from coordinate 19,848 downwards.
GCACTTTTGCAATATTATATGACGTCATACCTGCCAAGTACTATTCGACATCTTCAGCCGTTTTGATCTTATTCGGATTCGGCATAGGATCTCTTGCGCCCTGGATCCTTGGAATAATAGGAGACCATTTCGGCCTTTCACGTGGCATTGCATCCCTCGCCATCGTTTGGGCCGCCGCGAGCTTGGTTCTTGTCGTCGCCATGCTTTGTTTCTTTGATAAGGATGCTAAGAAATTACAAGATACTGAAAAATGAAAACTACCGAGCAGAATTCCAATTATGCCCATCTGGACGAGATGTCCGTGACTGAACTGCTGGCAGGCATCAATGCCGAGGACCGGCGCGTGCCGGAGGCAGTGGCCGGGGCGATACCGCAGATAGAGAAACTGGTGCGGGGCATAGTGGCCCGCGGAGGCCGCGTGTTCTACATGGGAGCCGGCACCAGCGGGCGCCTGGGCATTGTGGATGCCTCCGAGATTCCGCCGACCTTCGGCGTTTCCGGCAAATTCATAGGAATAATAGCGGGTGGCGACGGAGCCATACGCAACGCCGTGGAGGGCGCCGAGGACGATACGGCACAGGGCTGGAAGGATCTTCTGGCCTTCAATCCCGGCCCTGAAGATACCCTGGTGGGCATTTCCGCCTCGGGTTCCGCGCCCTATGTCACGGGCGCGATTACCGAAGCGCGCTCCCACGGGCTTCTGACCGCCTGCATCAGCTGCAACGAGCAGTCCGCCCTTTCCGATGCCTGCGAGATTCCGATAATTGCCGTTGTCGGGCCCGAGTTCGTTACCGGCAGCACCCGCATGAAGTCCGGCACCGCCGCCAAACTCATCCTCAACATGATTTCCACCTCGGTGATGATACTCGAAGGACACGTTCGCGGGTGCAAGATGGTGGACATGCAGCTTACCAACAAAAAGCTCGTGGACCGCGGCACCCGCATGATAATGGAGGCCACGGGCATTCAGGATTACGAACAGGCGAAAGCCCTGCTGCTGCAGCACGGACAGGTGCGGGCGGCGGTAGATGCATACAAAGCAAAATGAAGATACTAGTAGAAAGCGGCGCCACCAAGAGCGACTGGCGCGTAATAGGCACCGACCGGCGGTTTCTCCGCCCGGGCATGAACGTTTCTACCATGAAACTCCCGGAAATCGGGAAGATTCTGCAGCAAACTCTTATGGAGGAAGACCTCCGGGAGCTTGACGGCTTCTATATGTACACCGCCGGGATTGTGACGGACGAAATCCGGAGCGCCCTGGCCTCCGTAATCCGCGAAGTTGCCGACGTGCGCGAAATCGATATCCAGGACGACCTGGTGGGAGCTGCCCGCGCGGCCTGCGGACACGGGAGCGGCATCGTAGCCATCCTCGGCACCGGTTCCAACACCTGCTTCTACGACGGCAAGAGCGTCGAGCGCAAGGTCTACAGCGGCGGTTTCATTCTCGGCGACGAGGGCAGCGGAGCCACTCTGGGCAAATTGTTCCTCGCCGATTATATCAAGGGACAGATTCCCGCCGCGGTCGCGAAGGATTTCGAGGCGAAGTTCGACTCGTCCTATCCTTCGATAGTCGAAGGCGTCTACCGTTCGGCCTCCCCTTCCGGATATCTTGGCAAACTTGCACCGTTCATCCTGTCGCACTACGACGACGCCCACATCAAGGCGCTCGTGGACGGCAACTTCCAGGCCTTCATCGACAGGGCTCTTCTCCGTTACGACGTGGCGAACTACCCCGTCGGCGTGGTCGGCGGCTTCGGAAACGCCTGCAAGGATATCTTCACCCGGCTCTGCGCCGCCTCTGGCATCCGCATCTCCCGCTTCATCCCCGAACCTATCGTCGGTTTGCTCGAATTCCATAGATAGCGTAAATGCTAAAATATTGATTTATAACACTTTATCGAAAATCTCCTCCGTAAAACGCAGAGGAGATTTTTAATAATTTATTGAATGTCAAATAGTTAACATTTACGCCTCAGAAATCCAGTTGATACTGAATTTTAAATTCGGTGCGGCGAAGGAAGGTGTTGCGGCGCTGGTAGGAGAGGAGGGAGGCCCGGATGCTAAGAGACTCCCGGTCAAGCCGGGAGTGACGGATGAAGGGTCGGGCGTGTCGCAGGGCCAGGCGGCAAAGCGCGGAGAGTGCGTAACCGCGACCGTAGTAGGCGGGGACGGAGAAGCAGCCGGGGAGGTCGCGCTCGTAGCAGTAGATGCGGTCCTGCCAGTTGTCGACGCAGAAGATGGTCCCGCGCAGCGATGCGGAAAGTTCCAGCCGGGAAGCAGACTCGACCGGCCGGGGAGCTGCGAGCCCCGCACTGGAAGCGACCGCGCCCGTAACCGGTCGGCCGGGGCACCTGTAGCCGGCCTCCAGATACTGCAGCCAGGCATATCCCTTTGAAGAAGCCGCATGATAGCGGTATTTTAGCGTAGCTCCGCGCCAGGAGGCACCCAGATCGCCGCGGGCCTCGAAGCGGCGGCCGGCCGGGCTGTTGCGCCAGATGCACCGCAGCGCAGGCGACAGTACCAGCGAGCACGAATCCTTCCTGCCGAACCGGAGCTCCGGACTCAAATCCAGAAGCATCCGCCGCTGCCCTGTTCCCTTAAGAGGATGCCGGGCTGAATCGGCCGTGAGCGAAGCCCAGCGCCACTGCGCGCCGGCGGACAACCCGTCCTCGTCGGCTACCTTGGAGGACGATCGCACCGCACCCGCAAAGGCGCCGTAATAACCGGCGCCGTAATGACGCGCCAGGAGTGTAAGACGCGTCTTCCAGGCGGGCGAATACACGACGCCCGCCAGAGCGGCGAAGCCGGGTACCATAGCATCCTCGCCGGCGGCCGGCGCCCTCACGCTGTACGCACACTCACCATATATATTGAGGTTTCCCAGCCCCGCCTTCCAGTCCAGCGAAGCCGCCGAAGCCGGGCGCACGGCATCATCCCCGCTCAGAAGCGTCCATCCCTGCACTCCAAGCGAAGCGTTGCGCCAAAGCCGGCCGAGCGAAAAGGCAGGCATCGCGACGCGCCCGGGACCACCGCGACTGAAAGTCAGATCGCAGGCGAGCGAAAGCGACCATCCGCCAAGCTGCAAAGCGCCGGCAAGCCCCCTCATCGAAGGCGAAAAAGAGCCGGTAGGAGATACTCCGGTGGCATTTTTGCGGAAAGCCGCCACGGAGGAGAATCCGCTCATCGAAAAGCCGCTCCACATTATCAGGCCCTGCCCGAAACGCGCGTTGAAATCGCCCGCCACGAGCTTGCCGCCGCGCCTGCCGTAAAACGCCGCGCTGAAAGTCGAAGGGCCGTACTCCGGGCTGCTGTAGGTCGAGCGGCGGCTCAAAAAGAATTCCGCCCTCTCCCCCGCCTGAATCTGGTACTTCATGCCGCTGCAGGTCTCCTTAACCGAGCCCTTGGGATTGACGCTGCTGCGGGTGGAACTGCGGACCATCGCACTGCCCCGCACCGGGGTGAACGACCCTCCGCCGGAAGATGCCTCCAGCGACACGAACAGCGATAGCGCCTGCGCGTATTCCCGTCCGAAGCCGTCCACCGCCGCCAGTTCGGCAAACGACAGCACGTCGCCGCAGCGGCTGCGGTAGTCCTCCAGGCTGGCCACCTGATAGGCGCTCATAAGGCCGGACGAGAGCAGTTTGCTGCGGGGAGCGAGGTTGATGCACAGCGGCCTGGAGGCATAGCGTTCGAAACGCTCCGCCTCGCTTTCGGAAAGGTCCTCCATAGTGCCTGCGCCGGTAATTAGCAGCACGGCCGACACAAAATCTGCAAGCAACGAAATCATGCGCGCAAAATAGTATTACGAAACATAAATCGCCCCGTTTTTTCTTATGCTTAAAAAAGATTTTTATGTTTTCGTATCGATTTTATTTTTAATTTTGAGAACACATTCAAATAACGCATATGGACAAGGTTGTTTTACACGACAAAACTTTCGTACCGTTTATAGACAACAGCGTTCTTGAAGACGCTATTGACAAGCTCTCAGTTAAAATCAATGCCGACTACAGGGGCCGCAAGGACATCCCCCTGCTGCTCTGCGTGCTCAACGGAGCCATCATGTTCACCGGTGAGCTGCTCAAGAGGCTCGACTTCCCGCTCGAGGTCTGCGCCATCAAGCTCGCTTCCTACCAGGGCACCGGCTCCACCGGCAAGATTCAGGAAACAATGGGCCTCACCTCCGACGTCCGCGGCCGCAGCGTCATAGTCTGCGAGGACATAGTGGACACCGGCAACACCATGGAGATGCTCAAGCAGAAGCTTCTGGACCAGGGGGCGGCGGACGTGCGCATCTGCACAATGCTCCTCAAACCCGAGGTCTTCAAGAACAAGATGCCCCTGGACTATGTGGGAATGGAGATTCCCGCCAGGTTCATCGTGGGGTTCGGCCTCGACTACGACGGACTCGGACGCAACATCAAGGACATTTACGTACTATCTGAATAATGAAGTATTTTATTCTCTTCGGCCCTCCGGGGGCCGGCAAGGGCACCCACGCGGCGCCGATGGCAAAGAAGTATAACCTCAAGCATCTCTCCACCGGGGAGCTTCTGCGCGCAGAGATAGCCGAAGGCACCGAGCTCGGACTCAAGGCCAAGGAGCTCATCGACGGGGGCAACCTCGTGCCCGACGAAGTGGTGGAAGGAATGATAGCCAAGGCGTTCGGCAAGTATCGCGACGTGGCCGGCTTCCTGCTGGACGGATTCCCCCGCACGGTCACCCAGGCCTATGACCTCAAGGAGATGCTGGAGGCCCGCGACGAGGAAGTGACCGCGGTCATTTCGCTGATGATTCCAGACGAGCTCATCAAGGAGCGCATCGCAGGCCGCGCCAAAATCGAGGGACGCGCCGACGACGCCAAACCCGAGGTTATCGAGAACCGCATCCGCACCTACCACGAGAAGACAGAGCCCCTCATCGCGCTCTACCGCGACGAAGGCATCTATCACGAAGTGGACAGCGTCGGCACGATTGCCGAAGTGGAAGAAAGGGTATCCCGCACCGTTGCGGAAATCCTCGCCAAGGCTTAAAGCGAAGGCAGAACCTTTTCCATCCGGGTTCCGCGCGAGCCCTTCACAAGAATCGTAGCTCCGCTAACCGGATTAGCCGCCAGCCAGGCGGCCAGGTCATCCGAAGTTGCAAAGCATCTGAAAGCCGCCCCGCACTCACGGGCGGCTTTTATGAATTCCTCCCCCACGAGCAGCGCTTCCAGCCCGCCGTCAAGGAGCCTGCGGACTACCGCCTGATGCTCCACGGCCGACTCGGCGCCGAGTTCCCGCATCTCACCGAGCAGGGCGAGTTTTCGCGGCGCCTGCACTGCAGCGAGATTGTCCAGCGCCACCGCCATCGACGAAGGATTGGCGTTGTAGGCATCTACGATGAGGGTGTTGCGCCCGGTCTTCTGCATCTGCGAGCGCTGGTTGGCAGGAGTGTATGCCTCGATGGCCACCACTGCATCTGCTTCGGACACCCCGAAATAACGGCCCACCGCAAGGGCTGCCAGCACGTTTGTGGCATTGTAAGCACCCACGAGCGAAGTATGGATCTCGCCGTAGCCTGGCACGTCCAGCGCAAGGAAAGGACAGTCGGCGGTTGCCGGAAGGACCTTTGCCCCCTGGCAGGTAAGGCCGTAGCCGAACTGATGACAGTGCTGGCGGAGAGCCATCTCACGCAGGTCGGCATCGTCTTCATTGAGGAAAATCAGCCCGCCGTGGGCCCCGAGCCAGTTGTAGAGCTCGCCCTTTGCCGCCTTTACACCCTCGATGGAGCCGAAGCCCAGCAGATGCGCCTTGCCCACATTCGTGATGAGACCGTGAGTGGGGCGGCTCACCTTTACCAGCTTGGCTATGTCGTCGGGATGGTTCGCACCCATTTCTATTACCGCAAGCTGGGTATCCGGGCGCATTTTCAGAAGGCTCAGGGGCACGCCGATATCGTTGTTAAGGTTGCCCTGGGTGGCGGTTATCCTGTATTTGCGTGAGAGCACCGCGGCAATCAATTCCTTGGTTGTTGTCTTGCCGTTGGTGCCGGTAAGGCCGACAACCGGGATGCCCAGGGCCTCGCGGTGATGGATTGCAAGGTCACGAAGAGTCGTGAGCGGATCTTCGACCGGAATCAGCTTCTCGCCGGAAAGTCCGGCATCGGCATTAACCACAGCCCAGGCTGCGCCGTCCCCCAGCGCCTGCAGTGCATAGTTGTTTCCGTCGAAGTTTTCGCCTCGCAGGGCAAAGAAAATCTCGCCGCCTTCGATGGCGCGGCTGTCCGTAGTCACCCTGCATCCGCAGGCGAGATACAGAGCATACAAATCCTTGATTTCCATTGTGTTATGCTATTTGGTGCCGGTGCTTCCGAATCCGCCCTCTCCCCTCTCGCTGGATGCGAGTTCTTCCACGCTTTCCCATTCGATTACCTCGTGGGGCGCAAGCACCAGCTGCGCTATGCGCTCGCCGGGCTCCACGGTAAAGTCGCTGTCCGAAAGGTTGACCAGGATCACGCACACCTCGCCGCGATAATCGGCGTCGATAGTGCCGGGAGCGTTGAGCACTGTGATGCCCTTCTTGGCTGCCAGGCCGCTGCGGGGGCGCACCTGCACCTCGAATCCTACCGGAATCTCGATGAAGAGGCCCGTGGGCACGATTGCGCGTCCGAGGGGTTTGAGCACTATCGGGGCGGGAATATTCGCCCTCACATCCATACCTGCAGCCGCAGGAGTCGCATATTCCGGGAGGGCGTTGGCGCCCTTGTTGACCACTTTTACTTTCATCGCGATTTATTTCTGTGCCTTTGAGTAAAGCACTACCGTTATCAATGCAAACAATATATTAGGCGTCCACAGCGCCAGCGCCGCCGGCATCGTGCCTGTGTATACAAACATCTGCGAGAAGCGCAGGAAGAGTATGTAGGAGAAGGCCAGGGCGATGCCTATGCCTATGTTCCACCCGATGCCTCCCCGCGTCTTGCGCGAGGAAAGCGCAACTCCCATTATGGTGAGGATTATTGCCGAGAACGGCAGGGCCGAGCGGGTGTGCTTCTCGATCTGGGCGTACATCACGTTGGCGTCGCCTCGCATCTTCTGCGTGGCTATGAGCTGGTTCAGCTGCTTCTGGTTAAGCGATTCCACCGTCTTCTCGTTTCGGTAGAAGTCGGTAATCTTGAGCGCTATTACCGTGTCCATCTTGTCGCCCATGCGGATATGGTCCTCGAGCCCGGTGGAGTAGTCGCGGATGAACCAGTTGCGCAGGTGCCAGCCGTCCATCGTGCTGTCCCACACCGCCGATTCCGCCGAGAGCTTGCTCTCCAACTTGTTGTCGGTAATCTTTTCGAGGCTGAACTTGTAGGCCGTATTGTTCCACGACGAGAAGGACTCAACGTACACGAACTGGCCCGGGGATATCTGGTAGTGGATGTTGCGGCGCTTGAACTTGTTGCGGTGCTTGACGTATTCCTCCTCGAATACCGCGCGCTTGACGTTTGCCTTGGGAATCACGAACAGGTTCAGGCTCAGCGACAGCAGGGCGATGAGTATGGCGCAGCCGATGTACGGCACCAGCAGGCGGGCGTAGCTTATGCCGCCCGAAAGCATTGCGATTATCTCGGAGTTGCCGGCAAGGCGCGAAGTGAAGAAGATTACCGTGATGAATACGAACAGCGGGCTGAACATATTCATAAAGTAAGGGATGAAGTTCAGGTAATAATCTACGATGATTGCCTTGAGCGGAGCCTCGTTCTTTACGAAGTAATCTATCTTTTCGGAGATGTCGAAGATGATGACGATACCTATTATAAGGAGAATCGCCGCCCCGAAAGTGAGGAGGAACTTCTTGCTTATGTACCAGTCTATCTTCTTCATAATCTGGCGCTTACCTTTTTAACAACGGCCTCTTTCCAGGATGCGAAATCGCCCGCTTCGATATGGGCGCGCGACTGCCGCACCAGGTCGAGGTAGAAGGCGAGGTTATGCTCGCTGGCAATCATCCCCGCAAACATCTCCCCTGCTATGAAGAGATGCCTCAGGTATGCCTTCGAGTAGGCTCTGTCTACAAAAGACGTACCCTCCGGATCAAGCGGCGAAAAGTCGTCCTTCCACTTTTCGTTGCGCATGTTCATTATGCCGTTCCAGGTGAAAATCATCCCGTTGCGGGCATTGCGCGTGGGCATCACGCAGTCGAACATATCCACTCCCCTCGCGATTCCCTCGAGGATGTTGGCGGGAGTGCCCACGCCCATCAGGTAACGGGGGCGGTCCTCCGGCAGAAGGGGGCAAACCAGCTCCAGCATCTCGTACATCTTCTCCGTTGGCTCCCCTACCGCCAGCCCGCCGATGGCGTAACCGTCGGCATCGAACCCAACCGCATGCTCCACCGCCTCCCTGCGGAGGTCGGGATAGGTGCAGCCCTGGACTATCGGGAAGAAGCACTGCCCGTAGCCGTAGAGGGGCTCGGTTTCGCGGAAGCGTTTGACAAAGCGTTCCAGCCAGTTCCTGGTGAGATTCAGCGACTTGAGCGCGTAGGCGTGGTCGGCGTCGCCCGGGCAGCATTCGTCCAGCGCCATGATTATGTCGGCGCCGATAATGCGCTGCGTGTCCACGTTGTTTTCCGGGGTAAAGATATGGCGCGAACCGTCGATATGGCTGCTGAAAGTGCAGCCTTCGGGAGTTATCTTGCGGATGGGACTGAGCGAGAAAACCTGGAATCCGCCGCTGTCGGTGAGGATGGGGCCGTCCCAGTTCTCGAACTTATGCAGGCCCCCGGCCCGGCGCAGGATATCCAACCCCGGACGGAGGTACAGGTGATAGGTGTTGCCAAGGATAATCTCCGCCTTTATGTCGTCGTGAAGGTCCCGGTGATACACACCTTTGACGGAACCTACGGTGCCTACCGGCATGAAGACGGGCGTTTGGATGCGTCCGTGGTCTGTCTGCAGAGTCCCTCTGCGGGCCCCCGAGCCGGGGTCTTTGCCGAGCAGCGTAAATTTCATCTTTCAAAGATAATCATTATTCGCGGAAAACTCGTAAATTTGTTAGCTACAAAAAAGCAGACTAAAACCACAGAATAATGAAAAACAATCAACTCAAAATCAGGCTCGTCCTGATGCTCATCCTCCAGTATGGCGCCTGGGGTGCATACCTTACTTCCCTCGGCCGCTATCTCGGGATGGCCGGACTTGGCCCCCAGATCAAGTGGTTCTTCGCCATGCAGGGAATCGTGTCCATCTTCATGCCCACCCTCATGGGCATAGTTGCCGACCGCTACGTCCCTGCGCAGAAAACCCTCTCGCTCTGCCACGGTCTCGCCGGCCTGTTCATGCTGGGCGCAGGATTCTACTGCATGAACGCAGGGGGCGCAGTGAGCTTTGCACCGCTGTTCACCCTCTACAGCATCAGCGTAGCCTTCTACATGCCTACAATCGCTATTTCCAACTCGGTGGCATACAACGCCCTGGGCAAGGCGGGAATGGACCCTGTTACCGCATTCCCTCCGCTCCGCGTGTTCGGCACCGTGGGCTTCATAGCCACGATGCTGCTCACCAACTTCGTCAAGATCGACGGAGTCGCCCTCCAGGACAACTACAACCAGCTGTTCTTCTCGGGATGCCTCTCGCTGGTGCTTTGCGGCTACGCGCTCAGCATGCCGGCCTGCGACGTCAACCGCGGCGAGTCCAAGAGCCTTGCGGAGGCCTTCGGCCTGAAGGCTTTCAGCCTGTTCAAGCAGGGCCAGTTCGCCATCTTCTTCATCTTCTCGATGCTGCTCGGAGCTGCGCTCCAGATCACCAATGGCTACGCCAACACCTTCCTGAGCTCGTTCGCGGCCGATCCGGCGCTCGCAAACACCTTCGCAGTGAAGAATTCCAACGCGCTCATCGCCATCTCGCAGGCATCCGAAACCCTCTGCATCCTGCTGATTCCTATCTGCATGAAGCGCTTCGGCATCAAGAAGGTCATGCTCATGGCAATGTTCGCATGGGTTTTCCGCTTCGGTTTCTTCGGAGCCGGCAACCCCTCGATGCCCGGCGTGCTGCTCTTTATCCTGAGCTGCATAGTCTACGGCGTGGCGTTTGACTTCTTCAACATTTCCGGTTCGCTCTATGTGAACGAGAACACCGGCGCGGAGATCCGTTCCAGCGCACAGGGTGTGTTCATGCTCATGACCAACGGTCTCGGAGCCACTATAGGCACCCTGGCGGCAGGAAAGGTCGTGGAAGCCTGCGGCGTGTTCGAGAATCCCGCCAACTGGTCGACTGCCTGGTATATCTTCGCAGGCTACGCCTTCGTGGTCGGATTCCTCTTCCTGCTCCTCTTCAAGGATCCTGCAAAGGTAAAGAAAGCCGCTTAAGGTTCCACGTGGCGGTTCCGGGGGAAGACAACTCCCTGCTCGTTTACCCAGCCGTTGGTAGAACCGTCGAACTCTTCATACTTATGAACAATCAGCCAGCCTCCGTAAAGCTGGCTGATTTTTTCCGTATCCAGCTCCAATGCCGCCCATTCATCCGCCAGCGAAGGATTCCCGGTGAGTTCGTAATACTCCCTGGCATCGGTGCAGTCCACGTGCTCGTATTCCCAGAAATAGTCCCAGTACAGTATTTCGCCGATACTGCCGGTGCCGCCGGTCTGCTTCCTGGCAACGAAACAGTATGGATAATTCCAGGCGTTCGGGTCCATGTTTCCGCCCCAGGGGAAAAGGATATAATCCGTGTCGGTGTACAGGACGACGCCGGGTGTTGTGTAGAGGTTGCACGCCGCCCTGTTGCTCTTGATCAGATTGTGGACGTCGGCCGAGAGCTCCGCGCAGACTGCCGACCTTGCCGCCTCGTAGTTATATTTACCCTGACCTCCGGTCATTCCCGTGGCGGCAATCATGCGATATGCGCCGCAGTACAGATGCAGGTAGTTTTCTTCCTTGAAAAGCGGTGTGCGGTATACCGTGCCGGAACGGGAATTCGTGACATCGGCATACACCTGCACCAGGCCCACCGTATGGGATACGTCCGTGGAACCGCCCATGGCCGCCCTCACGCAGAAGCCGTTGCCCTCTTTCGCGTAAGTGTAGTTGACAGCTCCGTTCGCGTCCTCCGGATCCGTCACGGGAACCGAAACAATGGTTGTGAGGCCCGCAGGGGGCACCGGCAGGTTCCCCGCCGGACGCCTCCAGGTCCGGGTGGCCGTTTCGCCCGCGCGCACTGTCGACAGGCCCCAGTCGTGAAAGACCATCTTGACTGAATCCCTCGCGGGAGTATAAAGAGCATTGTTGATTATTACCGGAATGTCCAGCGAGATGTCGCCGGTGGAAAGGCAGAAGGCATGTTCGAAGAGCCTGCCCGCCCCATAAAGGCTCTCCCAGTCCGTCGGATCGTTCACGAAGAGGCTGTCCGGACGACCCGGAAAGGCATCGTCGCCGGTGCAATAATTCACCACTCCGTAAGCTATTTCGCCGGATTCGTCGAACAGCGGCATGCAGTCGCCGTCCGGCCCGTAGATTATGGTACGGAGCACCTCGTGGCAGAAAAGCGAAGCGTCGTCGGGCATCTGCGCTGCCGGCAGGTCGCTGGGGTACAGTACCCTGCCGCCCACGTTCACGCCGTATTCGAACAGGCCCGCCGCATTGCCGTGGAGTCCCAGAGGCAGAGGGTTTGCAGTTCCGCTCCAGCCGCAGACCGTTATGGGGATGGTCCCCCGCACCACATTTTCGGCTATTACGTTTATGGTTGCCGTGCCGGCTCCGAGGGCGCTCACATACCAGCGGCCGTTGCCGTCGCCGCCCAGGTCTATGACTCCCTGGCACCCCGCGCCGGGCGTGAGCGTAACATCCGGCGAACGGAAGCTGAAACTCCGCACCTGCCCCGCAAGGAAATCGCCTCCGGGCCAGTTGTCGGCGTAGCGCAGGTCCACCATGCTCCAGCCGGAACGCGTCGCCTGCGCATCCCACACCGAGATATTCACGGTATAGCAGCTGCCCCGCTCGAGATTGTAGTCGCCGGTCGCATCCGCCCCCAGGTAGAAGCGCATCTCCACTTGCCCGTCCGGGAAGCGCAGCTTCATATTTATATATGTCGCGCACGAGGCCCTGGCCGCCACGGAGGGATACTTCCGCCACGGGTCGGAATTGCCGCTCTCGCTCCCCTGCATGTTTTCCAGCACATACAGGGGCTCGCTCGTAAGGGTATAGCCCTGCACTCCCGCCGGGGCGAAGGCATAGCCGCTTCCTTCGCCCGCGTTCAAGGCGAAGGAATCCCCCGCCGCTACGGCATCGGCGCCCGGCGCATATCCTCCCCCGAAGGGAAGCGAGTACGCCGGCACCTGGCAGAGCCGCGCCTCTTCCACCACCGCGCCTTCGGGCAGGGTGATGTTGCAGTCGATCTTTGCCACCAGCCTGGTCAGTTCCACAGCTATGGTGCCTGTCGCAGCATTCAGGCTCCCGCGGCCCGCCATCGGGATGAATCCCCCGGGCACGGAACCGGGACGCAGCAGCATCTGAGGCACATCTTCTTCGTAAGCAGGGAAAAGGCCCTCCAGCGGCATAGATTCGAAGTTCGCCAGCACGTAGAAGTTGTAGGCATACCCGCGGTTGACCGAAACCGGCAGCGACACCTGCGCTGAGGCGTCGAAATCCCCGTCCGCAGCGCTGTAGTATTCGGTTTTCGAGAGAAAGCCGCCCCTGTAGGCCGCCAGCACGAAGCAGCTCACGGTGTTTTCCTTCGACGAATCGAAGAGCGAGGAACGCGAGGGCGTCCCGATTCCGATTTTCAGCACTGCGGCAGTCCCGCTTCCGGGGGCAGGCATCGGCTCGTCGAGGGAACATCCGGCAAAGCACGCAAGTATTGCAACAAATAGAATAAAACGTTTCATAGAAATATGCTTGAACCGCCTCCGTCGTCCCAATTACAGACCGCAGCCACGACCGTACCGGCGGTAAGATCTGCCGTAATGCTGATGTCCTCCAAATCCTTGCTTTTCCAGGAATAGCCGATTGCCTCGGCCGCTGCAGCGTCGAATTCCACCGTCTTGGACGGTTTGACGTTGCCCGGGCGTATGAAGCCCAGCCGGAAGCCGTCCGACTGCCTCGGTATGCGCACCGCGGCAGTGCTCAGGGTGCCTGCGGTATAATGCCCGGGACTGCACCTGAACGCTCCGCGCACAAGACTGCCGTCCGCCGGGTCGATGCCGCACACGTCCGCTTCCACCAGAACCTCCCACGGAGTGGCCCCCGTGGCAAGTTCCTGCGCGACGAAAAGGGTGGCGAAGTCCTTGTGGAGCACAATCCTGTCCTCCCCTGTTTCGCCCTTGCAGAATGCCTGCACCCTTCCGGTGTATACCGAATCGCAGGGACTCCCGACGGGCACCCGGTAGGGCTTCGTCCCTTTCCATCCGCAGGAAGCGCAAAGGGTAAGGGGCTGCCTGGGCAGGGAGTAAACCCGGGGCTGTTCTCCGCCGGTGTAGATAAAGCCGTCGCTGAGTCCGGTGCCGGATACGGAGAATGAGTACTCCTCCCCCTCCGTCTGGTCCGGCCCGGAAAACACGACGGTGTATTCCGCAAGGCAGCGGCTCCTGTCTTCCTTTATGCTTGTGCAGGACAGCGCCGCGAGCAGGACGGCCGCCCATAACAACCCCTTTTCCATATTACATCTCCACTGTGCTCACTCCGCCGTCGTTCCAGGCCGCCACCGTTGCACTCACGCCTGCCACACCGTAGGCGATATGCTCCGAAGGGTCGGACGAGCCGAGGCTGTTGAGCGTAATGTCGAGGGTATAGGTATAATTGGGCTTGATCCCCGCAGGGAAGACGTCCTTGAGCGCGATGGGATAGTAGACCATGGTCCTGGGCGCATCGGGATTGTCCAGGCTGTTGCCCAGGCCGGCCGCAATGACCAGCTGGGTGGCCGGCGCCGCAGCTCCGGCGTACCATTCCGCCACGTTGTCGGTAAGCAGTCCCCAGGAATCTCCCGCGGCGGTCTTGTAGGCCGTGCCGGAATTCCTGTAGCAGTAGAGGTTGAACGGCGTGGAGTAGGCCGAACCGCCGTCGACAACGGTAAGAAGGCTCTTGAAGGCGAGGTCGGAGGATTCCACCGCCCCGCAGTCGTTCACCGAATCGTAACGGTATGCGCCGATGGTACGGTTCAACATGTTTCCGCTCGAAGAATCCTCCCAATAGTATTTGCCGTTGAGATTGCCCAGACAGTACCAGGTGTTTGCGCTCATAAAGTCGATATCCGAAAACAGGTAGTCCCGTACCACCGCGTTAGACAGGTAAACCGCCTCCAGCTCCACATCCATTCCGGAAGGCATCCTGTTGGCGATGCTGTTCACGCGGATTCTTGCCACCCTGCGCTTTAGCTGCAGGGTTGCGGTAGCCGCCGATGTGAGGGTGTTTCCTTCCGCAACGGTGACCGTGCCCGATGCCACCTGCACGAGGTTGCCGTCGGCGTCGTATGCGTCGTGGTAAAGGTTACACAGCATCTTTTCGGGGTCCGAACCGAGCCCATACGAGCCGATGCCGACGCCCGAACTTGTGCTGAGAATCTCCTGATCCTCGAACGAAGTGTAGGCGTTGGCGGCCACGTATACCTTATATGTGCCCACAGGCAGGGTTACAGTGGTTGCCGGAATCTTGCCGTCGGTAATGCCGGCGCTGCTCACGCTTACTTCCCTCACAAGTGTGGTTCCCTTGAAGAAGGCAATGTCGTACTTGTCGATTTTGAGGTCGCCGCTTTCCAGCGCGGTGTAGGAAGTGAGCGCCCTGGTGCCCACCGACAGGAAATCGGGTTCCGCCGAGATGCAGGCCACGCCGGTAGCTGCCGGCAGTGTATCCGGGGTGTTGACGCTTTTCTCCTTTGTACAGGAGACGGATGCTATTGCGGCGAATGCCGCCGCAAGGAAGATAATCTTTTTCATTTCAATCTGTTTTGAGCCGGCGCTCAGTCGTAGAGGCCGACGGGTTTGTATTTTTTGAGAAGGGCCGATATTTCCGGGTCGAGATTGCCCCGATGGACAAAGGCCGGGTCCATTTTGCAGGCGTTCATAAAAGAGAGGACCGCCTGCTCTTCCTCTCCGAGACGTGCATGCAGCAGGGCTTTCACGTATTCCCCCTTCGCAGACGGCGGCATTTCGCGCAGCAGCGAGAGTGCCGCCTCATCATGGTCCAGGGCGCAGTATGCCAGCGCCGTATTGAAGTCGCGGTACGGGCGCAGGAGATCGAGGGCCCGGGAATAATTCCTGTCCTTGAGTGCCTGCACCCCCGCCATATAAAGCGTGTCCGGCTCGGTGGTATGGATGGTATCCTTCACCATTCCCCTGCGGTGCAGGCAGAACTTGAAGCTGACTGTCCTCAGGCGCGGGTAGACTTCTCCCCGCAGGTAGGGATAATAATCCCGACGCGACAGGGAATCTTCCCTTGCATCGGGAGACCTCACCCCGGCCAGACGGCCGTAATCCGCCTTCTGGGCGGCTGTAAGCAGGGTGTCCCTTTCCACAAGGGCGTCCAGCGTCTGCCAGTTTTCCGGCACTTCCCTGGGGATGAATCCGGCGCCCAGCCAGTCGCACACGGCTTTGCCGCGGAGGGCCGAAAGCCTTTTGTTGACCTGCAGGGGGCCTTCCGGCGAGCAGCTTGCGACCACCACCACGGAGTCCACCTCGAATTCTTCCATATCCGACAGGGCCTTGATGTTAGCCCCTATCGTTGCCATTTCGGCGGCGTTCCTCCCGAGGGCGGTGTCCAGCACGGCGCTCCCGGCCGGGAATTCTATCCTGCAGACGGAATTGGCATATGCCACCCGTTCAACCACTTTCATACGGTACTTTACAATGTCGTCCGCGAGCGTGCTCAGCGAGCTGATGTAGTATGTGAGCCTGCCGCTTTCCGGCAGCCGGCAGACCGGCCCGTCGTACGAGAACACCCCGCCGCCGAGTTCGATTTCGGCCTTGCGCAGTTTCGGACGGGTATTTATGGTCTGCACATAGCTGTAGCGCAGTTCCCCGCCGTCCGCCACTATGACGGTGTCCAGCCTCAGGCCTTCGGATATGATGGGAGATTTGACATACCGGCGGAACATCTCGTCTTTGCGGGAATCGCGCCTTTCTCCGCGGTGGAGGGCGGCCATCCTGGTGTAGTGTTCCACAGCCTCGTCACGGGTGACGCCGAGCCCCTCGTTCCTCGCAGCATTGCGGTCGACAAAAATGTCGAATTCGCGCTTCCGCAGATAGGAGGCCGAATCGGTGTCGATGCTTCCCAGAAATCTCCCGTAGCGTGCATATCCGCGCTGCTGGGCCCGGCGGAAATCCTCGCCCGTCACGAGCACAGGCTCGAGGGCGACGGAATCCTCCATTATATGAAGGACGGGTTCCAGCCTTATCTGCCAGCGCCTGTCCGTCATGGCGGCCGGGACTATGATGTCGAAGCGCAAATCCACCTTGCCGTGCCGTTCGGCCACGTTTTTGAACGCGGCCACAACCATCGACGCTGCAAGTTCTTCGCGCGCCACCATCTCCCCGTTTTCGTCACGGGCAGCCCGCATCAGGAACACTTCGTTGCCGTTTTCGTCCCTGACCGTAAGGGTATCCCTGCGGATATTGTCCGTGCCGAGTTCGAGCTTCTGCACGGAGGATTCCTGCACGGCTTCTATGCGCGCACGGAAATCCCCGCGCCGGACGGCTTCCGCCTTACGGACCGGAGCGCAGGCACCCAGCATCAGGATGCAGGACAGTATCACTGGCAGGCTTTTCATACTACATGCTGCATGGGATCTGCATGTCGTCATCGTCGAAACGCAGCACCTTCGAGGCCTGGATTTCGGTGGAGTTGTGCTCCTGGCCGTCCTGCCCTATGAATTTGGTGTATTTCAGGCGGCCGCACACGTATACCTTGTCGCCTTTCTGGATGCTGTCCACGTCTTCGAGGGCGCGTCCCTCCCACACGTTCACGTTGTGCCACTCTGTATCGATCACCGCATCGCCGTTCTGGCTTTTGTAGGCGTAATTGGTCGCTACCGTGAATCGCAGCACCCGCTTTCCGGAGAAGGCCTGAACCCTTGCGATTCCGACCATTCCCCGCAACTCAATTCTGTTCAATTGTTCCATAAAAAAATCGTTTTTAGGTTATGGGACGACGAGCCGCGCGGTCTCGTTCCCGGCAGCAAAGGAAAATGAAAAATCTATACAAAATCGGCTTTTAAAGGTACTGAGGCAAACTTTTTATGTTTTTTAAAGAGTTAAATTTTATTTTAAAGACATCAAAAACATAAATTTTTTGAATTGTTTTTTAACTTTCCTTGGAACTTACCGCACTATGATGCACTTTTGCGCCATGAACATATTTAAAAAAGAAGAAGAGAGGCATGCAAAATGCCTGTGGTGCGGCGAAGATTTAGTCGGCCGGCCCGAAAAGAAATTCTGCAGCCTCGCCTGCAAAAATGCATGGAACAACAGCCGCACTTCGGACAGCCGGCTGATGCGCAGTCGCATAATGACCGCGATTATGGTGAATTACCGTATCCTGGAAAGAGTGCTTAACGCAAACAACAGTTCGATAGAGTTACGGACTGCCGAGGGCCTCGGATTCAGGCCCTCCTATATAACAGGATATCGCCGCACCTACGGGAGGCACGACGAAATCTCCTGTTTCGATATAAGATATTGCCAGACGCCTACGCGCCTGATCAATATAAGAAGAGGTGTCTGAGGCGCTTAGTCCCCTACCTCTGCCTTGACGGGCTTCTTGACGTCCGAGCGGTTCGCTTCGGGGATCTGGGTGGTAACCACGTCCTTGACGAACTTATCGTAGTCCGCTTCGGAGATCATGTGGCAGGAGCCGTTGATCTGGGCGCCCATCTCCACCTGGAATTTACGCACGTGGATATTGCCGTTGATGGTTGCGGAACCGTTCAGCGAAAGGGTGTCCTTTACATAGACGTCGCCTTCCATCTGGCCCCAGAAGTCGAGGTTGGTGCAGAGCAGCGCGCCGTTCACGCCGGCCTGGTCGCCCACTACAACCTTGCCTTTCGAGTAAACCTTGCCCTCGACGTGACCGTCGATGCGGATGTCCGTAAGGGAAGATACTTCACCTTTGATGATTGTACCTGCAGAGATGTGGCTCACATCATTTACGTCCACTACTGTTTCAGGGATTCTAGGAGTTGTCATTTCTTTATGTTTTTAATGTTTGTGTCTAAACAAGGCCCTTTCCGTGGCAGTTCTTGTACTTTTTGCCGCTGCCGCAAGGGCAAGGGTCGTTACGTCCGATCTTCTTGTCGGCCTTTACCGGAGCGTTGCTCTTCTGCTCGCCGTTGGTGCTGAGGTCCTGGCGGCCGGCCTGCATCCTCGACATGTCGGTTTTGGGCTGGACGGCGCGGCGGGGCTGCTCGTTGGCATCCCTCAGCGGCACGAAGGCGCGCAGCAGGAACGACAGCACATCCTGGTTGAGCGACTCCAGCATCGAAGCAAAGAGATTGTAGCTCTCGAGCTTGAACACCACCACAGGGTCTTTCTGCTCGTAAGAGGCATTCTGCACGCTCTGCTTGAGGTCGTCCATCTCGCGGAGATGCTCTTTCCAGTGCTCGTCTATCTGGTAAAGGATAATATTCTTGCTGAGCGTCTTGCCCACCTCGCGGCTGTCGGTTTCGTAGGCCTTTTCGAGGTTGACGCTGACGGTCATCGTGTGGCGGCCGTCGGAGATGGGGATGGCGATGTTCTGGTACATGCTCCCCTGCTTCTCGTAAACGTTCTTGATTATGGGCTGGAGCTTTTCCACCAGCAGGTCCATCCTGCGCTGGTAGACCTCCTGCATATGCGCGCAGAGGGCGTCCACCAGGTCGTCGGCCTTGGCCTTCTCGTAGAATGCCTCGTCGAAGCCGCAGTCGATGGAAAGCTTGGCCATCAGGGTTTCCTGGAAGCCGTCGAAGTCCATTCCCTCGCACTGGTCCACCAGCACTGAGGCTGCATCCAGCATCATGTTGCGGAGGTCTATCTCCACCTTTTCGCCGCTGATTGCGTTGCGGCGGCGGGAGTAGATGGCTTCGCGCTGGTTGTTCATCACGTCGTCGTATTCGATGAGGCGCTTGCGCACGCCGAAGTTGTTTTCCTCCACCCTGCGCTGGGCTTTTTCGATTGCAGACGACAGCATCGAGCTCTCCAGGGCCTCGTCGTCCTTCATTCCAAGGCGGTCGACTATGCCGGCGATACGTTCGGAGCCGAACAGGCGCATCAACTTGTCTTCCAGGGAGATGTAGAACACCGAGGAGCCCGGGTCGCCCTGACGTCCGGCACGTCCGCGCAACTGGCGGTCGACGCGGCGGCTGTCGTGACGCTCGGTACCCACTATCGCAAGGCCTCCGGCCGCTTTCACCTCCGGCGAAAGCTTGATATCCGTACCACGGCCCGCCATGTTGGTGGCGATGGTCACCGTGCTGCTCTGGCCGGCCTGCGCCACTATCTCC
Source organism: Bacteroidales bacterium (assembly GCA_017617495.1). Lineage (GTDB taxonomy): Bacteria > Bacteroidota > Bacteroidia > Bacteroidales > UBA932 > Cryptobacteroides. Next base: position 423 of record JAFZWD010000046.1, on the reverse strand, counting down.
GCCTCGCGCGCGTGTTCCTTAGCATTAAGAACGTTGTGGCGGATGCCGCGCATGCGGAGCATTCTGCTCAGCAGCTCGGAAGTTTCCACGTCCGTGGTACCCACCAGCACCGGGCGGCCGGCGTTGGAGAGTTCCACGATGCGGTCGATGACAGCCGCATATTTGGCCTTCTTGGTCTTGTAGATGAGGTCGTCCTGGTCGTCGCGGATAACGGGACGGTTGGTGGGAATCACCATCACGTCCAGTTTGTAGATGCTCCAGAACTCACCGGCTTCCGTTTCTGCCGTACCGGTCATGCCGGCCAGCTTGTGGTACATGCGGAAGTAGTTCTGCAGGGTGATGGTGGCGAAGGTCTGCGTGGCGGCTTCCACCTTCACGTTTTCCTTGGCCTCAACCGCCTGGTGCAGTCCGTCGCTCCAGCGG
>JAFZWD010000045.1 GCA_017617495.1 Bacteroidales bacterium | reverse complement strand
CAAGAAAAAGCAGGAATAGCGACAACAAGTCAACCTACACCAGTTATAAGTTAAACCAGAGTCAACTTCTATCAGGGAAAGGCTCCAACCGGAGTCAACCTAAATCAGGAAATGACAAGGTCTACTTTTTTGCGGGGGATCTTCCCCATCGAATATGGCTCTGACATTCCTGGAAGACCCTTTCAGTGAGGAAGGTCCCGCCAACATTTTTAGACCTTCCCCACCAATGGACCTTCCCTCTTTTGCAATAAGTAGAGGGGAAAAGATCCTTCGTCGCTATGCTCCTCAGGATGACAGAGGCGAGGTGGCTGAGGGTAAGCTCCTCAGGATGACATGGGCGGGGCGGCTGAGAGTATGCTCCTCAGGATGACAGAGGTGAGGCGGCTGAGGGTACCGGGGTGGAACGTGGCCGCCCATGGCCTATGAATGGGTCCCTTCCGCGTGCGAAGCAGCGGATCAGGGACGAGCAGCGTAGCTGCGAAGGTGGAGCCCCGGTACCCTCAGCAGCCTCAGGCTTTCCATGCCGACGGCCCCGGCTTCATCTTTCGGCAACCGTCAGGTCGCCGGAGGCGGTGTCGAAGAGGGCGTGGGGGGTGCCGCCGGAGAGCCAGTCCTTGAGGACGAGCAGGCGGGCGCCGGTGGGGAGGGAGAGGTCGACGGAGTCGTGGAAGTGGCCGAAGATGAAGTAGTCCACGTGGACGGCTTCGGACTGCTGGAGTGCGAAGCGGTAAAGGGGCTCGCTCTCGCCTTTGAAATGGTATGCGCTGTGGCGCTTGCGGTTGCCGCCGGACCAGCCGAGGCCGAGGCGGAAGGCCAGCCAGGGGTGCAGGGTGCTGAACAGCGCCTGGGTGACGCGGCACTTGAAGATGCTGTTCATCAGCCGGTAGCCCCGCCGGCCGCCGCCGAGCAGGTCGCCGTGGCCGAGGCAGAAGGCCTTGCCGGCGATTTCCGTGAGCTGCGGCTGTTCGCAGCGCCGCATGCCCAGGCTCTCGAAGTAGGAGTAGCACCAGATGTCGTGGTTGCCGGGGAAGAAGCAGACCTGCACGCCGGCGTCCATCAGCGCGATGAATTTCGCCACCACGCGCGCGCCTTCCCTGGGCACCACGTCCCTGTATTCATACCAGAAATCCCAGATGTCGCCCAGCAGGTAGAGCGCCAGCGTCTCTTCCGCCGTTATGCCGTCCAGGAACGCCAGGAAGCGCCGTTCCCTCTCCTCCGGGTCCGCACTCCGCAGCCCCAGATGGACGTCAGCCACAAAAAAGACCTTGGTGCGCATCGGCATCAGGCAAGGAAGATGAGCACGGCGAGTCCCACCAGGGCGCAGTAGAGCCCGAACCACTTCAGCTGGGCCTTGCGCACGAGGGCTATCATCACCTTGCAGGCGAAGAGGCCGGACACGAACGCCGCCATGAAGCCGATGGCGAGCGGCAGGAAGCCGGTGGACGAAGCGGCCATGTCGCCGCCCACGATATCCAGGAACGCTTCCCCGAGTATCGGAATGAGCACCATCAGGAATGAGAACTGGGCCATGCTGTCCCGCTTCACGCCGCAGATCAGGCCGGTGCTGATGGTCGTCCCGGAGCGCGACAGGCCAGGAATCACCGCGAGCGCCTGCCCGACGCCGACGACCAGCGCCTGCCAGAAGGACACGCCGTTACGGTATTCCTTGACCTCTTTCTGCCGGCGGGCCATCCAGTCGGAGAACGTCAGGAGCATGGCGGTCACGATGAGCGCCAGCCCCACGACCAGCATCGAGCCGAACGCCGACTCCACTGCGTCCTTGAAGAGCATCCCCACGATGAATACGGGAATCATGGATACGCAGAGCTTGGCGATGTAGTCTGTCTCGTCGTTGTATTTGAACTTGAACAGCCCGCAGAGGAACTGCCATATCTGCTTGCGGAACACCAGGATCGTGGCCAGCACGGTGGCGGCGTGCACCGTCACCTCGAACACCAGGTCTTCAGCCGGCTCCACGCCCAGCAGAGCCTTGCCTATGGCCAGGTGCCCGCTGCTGCTGACGGGAAGGAACTCCGTGAGGCCCTGCACGAGCCCGAGAATCAATGCCTGCAACCAATCCATAGCCTACTCCTCCTTGTCTTCGAAACGGCCCATAATGGCCACCACCACCAGCACGATGCCGGCAAGTATCACGAGCGGCGCAGCCACCAGCCGGCGGGCGTCGAACATAGCATAATTGAACACATTGGGATCCGGACTCCCTCCACCCATCATCAGGATGTACCCGGCCACCATGACCAGCAGCCCGGCGAGCATGAACTTGATGCCCTTACGGGACATTGCCATCTTTTCCATAGAATTAATAATATAAACGGTCCTTGTCGAGAGACACGAGCTTGTTGACCACCAGATATGTGCTCAGAAGGCATATCGCCACGCCGCACACCACCACCGTGCCTGCCACCACCAGCAGCGACTTCATCTCTATCACGGCGAACATCTGCGGGAACGAACGGTTCAGCAGGGCCAGCACTCCGGCAAGCGCCGCAAGGGCGAGCACGGAAGAGATAAGTCCCTGTGCAAGAGCGCCTTGCATGAACGGCCTGCGGATGAAGCGGCGGGTGGCTCCGACCAGCTGCATGGTGTGCACGGTGAAGCGGCGCGAGAAGACGCCCAGTCGTACGGTGTTGTTGATGAGCACGAAGGAGATAAAGAGCATGAGGAGTATGAACACGCCCAGTACCAGCGAAATCCTGGTCAGGTTGTTGTTGAGCGTCTCCACAAGTGACTGCTGGTATTCGACCTCTTCCACCACCGGCGAGGCGGCGAGGGCGCGGCGCACGAAGGCCACGCTGTCCGGGGTCACGTAATTGCCCTGCAGGGTGATTTCCAGCGACACAGGCACGGGCGCGGTCTCGAATATCTCCAGGAAGTCGCTCCCGAGCATCTCGGCGAGCTCCGCGGCTCCTTCTTCGCGCGAGACCAGGTGCGTGCCCTTGATGAAGGGCAGGGTCTCGACGGATTTCTGGTAGGCGGCGGCCTGGGCGTCGGTGGCGTCCTGCTTCAGGATCACCGAAAGCTGCATGTTTTCCTTGAAATAGTCGGACACGGAGCGGGCGTTGACTATCAGCAGCGCGGCCACTCCGATGAGCAGCAGCACCAGGCTGATGCTGATTATGCTGGACGCATAGGCGTTGCGCAGGCGCCGGCGTATCAGTTTATTCTCTTCTTTTTTAGCCATAATCTCCCAAATTGACTTCAAATATAGTGATTTATCGATATTTCAAAAAAAATTCTTATCTTTGTGCGAATGGCAGAAAAAGTAAACAAAGTCCTGTTTGTGAACTCCGAGATGTGCCCGTATCTCCCGGAGTCTCAAATCGCTTCGATAGCCAGAGCCCTCCCTCAGGGCATACAGGAAAGGAAGAAGGAGATCCGTTCGTTCATGCCCCGCTACGGGTTCATCAACGAGCGGAAGAACCAGTTGCATGAAGTGATAAGGCTCTCCGGGATGAACATCATCATCTCCGACGTGGACCATCCCCTCATCATCAAGGTGGCCTCCATTTCCTCGGCGCACATCCAGGTCTACTTCATCGACAATGAAGACTTCTTCCGCCGCAAACAGCTCTACGCCGACGACAAAGGCATCTTTTTCCCCGACAACGACGAGCGCGTCATCTTCTTCGCGCGCGGAGTGCTCGAGACGGTGAAAAAGCTCCGCTGGGCCCCCGACGTGATCCATTGCCAGGGCTGGATTTCCCACCTCGTACCGGCATATCTGAAGAAAGCCTATAAGGACGACCCCATATTCTCTTCCAGTAAAATAGTCCTTTCACTTTATGGCGACACCCCCGACACCGGGTTCCGCACCGGCTTCGCCGACAAGGCGGCTTTCGGCGGCCTGGCGGCTTCGGACCTCGCCTTCCTGAAGAAGCCGGATGGCATAAATCTTGCTAAAACCGCCATCCAGTACGCCGACGGCATTATTGTCGGCTCCCCGGATGTCGACCCCAAACTGCTGAAGTATTGCCGGTCGCTCAAGCTGCCGGTCCTCCAGTACGACGAGGCCGCCATGCAGGACGGGAGCTACATCGACGCGTACAACGCTTTTTACGACACGATCTGACGCAATGAAATTCAATTTGTACGCAATGGCGGCGGCCATGTTCTGCTGCCTGTCTTGTGTGACCGTTGATCCGGAACTGGGCGGCAACCTCATTCCGGCCGACCAGACCTATAATATTTATCCCCTCGAAGAGCCGCTGCCCGCCGGCGCGGTGTCCATGCTCCAGGCGGATTCACTTTCCGGTTTTTCCCAGACCCGCATCACTATCGGCGCCGTGCGCGACGATGTGTACGGCCTCACCACCCGCAGTTGCGCGATGACCCTCGTGCCCGCGCTCGACACGCTCGATTTCGGCAACCTCAAGGCCGTCAAGGTGCAGCGTTTCCATTTCGCCGCCGCCTTCGACACCCTTTCCTTCGCCCGCAGGGACCAGCAGCACATAATCCAGAACGTGCGCGTGCATGCGCTGTCCGCCCCGATGTCTCCGGCCAAGGACTACGACATCAACGGCAGCACGGTCAAGGTGGACTACTCCAAGTCCATCGTTGACGGCAACCCGGTGGTCTCCGGCACCGATTCGCTTACATTCGATTTCACTGAAGAGTATGCCCGCAGGTTCCTCGCCATCACGCAGGACGACATGTCCGATTTCAGCAAGTACCTGAAAAGGATCCCCGGCATCATCATATCGACCGACAATCCCATCGGTGAGGGCGGCCGCATCAACATGTTCGAGCTGCAGGTAGGCTACGACAGCAACGTCAAGTACGTGGTCGGCAACAACGCCCACCTCACGCTCAAGTGCGACTACGACTACGACGGCGTGCCCGAAACGGATACGACGTTCTTCTTCGCCTACGGCCTGAATGCGTTCTCCACCCTGGATTCGCTCTTCTCCGCCACGACTCGCGGCAACTACCCCGAATACTGTCTCAACCTCACTACCCAGGAGACCGCGGCGCTTGCCGGTCCCGCGAAGGATAAGGTGCTCATCGAGGGCGGCGGCGGACTTAAGCCCGTCATCTCCGCCCTGTCCCTGAAGCACATGGCGGAAGACATGATACGCTCCAAGGGCGGCGAGCCCGCCGAGGCTGTCATCAACAAGGCCACCCTGGTGCTCTCGTTCCCCTTCCCGGACGACTACAGGGACATGTTCAAGTATCCTGCGGTGCTGAGCCCGACCTGCCGCATTCGGCAGAACGACACCACCGTCGTCTTCGCCGGCCTGACCGATTCCAGCTCCGACAGCGAGAACCACGGCGACATCAACCGCAGCCGCCTCTGCTACTCCCCGGACATCACCTACCACCTCCAGGAGCTCCTGAAAATCAACGAGACCCCTTCTGCGGACGAAAAGTCCAACGAAGTGTTCAAGCGTAAGAAACTCTTCGGCGGCGAATACGACATCTGGCTCATTATCAATGCCATGGAGGTGGTTGAAAACTCCAACAGTACCTCCGATATGGACGCCTACTACCAGATGCTCGCCTACCAGCAATATTATAATAATATGTATTACGGCGGTTATGGCGGCTACGGCGGCTATGGCTACGGCGGTTACGGTTATGGCGGCTATGGCTATGGCGGTTATGGCGACTATTATTCCAACTACTACACCTACGCCCTGCTGTCGCAGTACGCCCAGGCTTCCTCCAGCTCCTCCAAATCCACCACGGAAATGCTGGACAAGGACCGCTACTACTGCGCCTCCCTCTACGGACCCGAGTGCTCCGACCCCGAATTAAGGCCGCGTCTCGAACTTACGTTTTCACTGTCGAAAAAGTAGTGAAAGAATTTTGGGTGCATGGCGTAAGTGTGCTGAAAATGGCGTAGTTAGCTGAAAAATTCCGCGTCGAAAATATTGTAAAAATTTTCCGTAAACCCTTGCGGTTTGCGGATTTTTTATTAACTTTGCATCCCAAATTTTTGGGCTTTTATGGGTTATCCCGTTGAGTATCAAGAGTTTAGGGTTTTACGATAATTATTTTTTAAAGTAATACTACAATGTTACAACCTAAGAGAACAAAATTTAGAAGGGAACAGAAGAACCGCATGAAGGGCAACGCCCAGAGGGGCAACCAGCTCGCTTTCGGTTCCTTCGGTATCAAGACCCTTGAAAATTGTTGGCTCACTGCGCAGCAGATCGAGGCCGCCCGTCAGGCTATCTCCCGTAGGATGAACCGTGAAGGTCAGATCTGGATCAGGGTCTTCCCTGTGAAGCCTATCACCAAGAAGCCTCTCGACACCCGTATGGGTAAAGGTAAGGGTGATCCCTATGCATTCGTGGCTCCCATCACTCCCGGCCGCATCATCTTCGAGGCTGAGGGCGTGTCCCTGGAGACCGCCAAGGAGGCAATGCGTCTCGGCGCCAACAAGCTCCCCATCGCGACCAAGTTCGTCGTTCGCAGGGATTATGTCGAATAATTTAATGGAGAAAAGAAAATGAAAGCAGCAGAAGCACGCGAAATGTCTGTAGCAGACCTGCGCGACCGAATCGCAATCGAGAAAAGCAATCTCGACACAATGAAGATCAATCACGCTATTTCTCCGTTGGAAGACACATCCAAATTCAAGAAGACCAGGAAGGATATCGCTCTTATGATCACTATCCTCGCTGAAAAAGTAAAACAGAACTAAATCAGAGCTTTATGGAAAGAAATCTTCGTAAGGAAAGAGTAGGAGTAGTGGTCAGCAGCAAGATGGACAAGACCATCGTCGTGGCTGTCGAGCGCAAGGAAAAGCATCCTCTCTATGGCAAGTTTGTCAAGAAGACCACCAAGTTCGTGGCACAGGACGAAAAGAACGAGTGCGGAGAAGGTGATACCGTCCGCATTATGGAGACCCGCCCGCTGAGCAAGACCAAGAACTGGAGATTAGTTGAAATCGTAGAAAAAGCTAAGTAGTTATGATACAGCAGGAAACACGTTTACAGGTGGCCGACAACTCCGGAGCTAAGGAAGTCCTTTGCATCCGCGTGCTTGGCGGTACCAACCACCGTTATGCCACGGTCGGCGACAAGATCGTCGTCACCATCAAGAGCGCCATCCCCGGTTCGGACGCCAAGAAAGGCACCGTGTCGAGGGCTGTCGTCGTGCGCACCAAGAAGGAAATCCGTCGCGCCGACGGTTCCTACATCCGCTTCGACGACAATGCATGCGTTCTTCTCAACAACGCAGGCGAACTTCGCGGCACCCGTATCTTCGGCCCCGTGGCCAGGGAGCTTCGCGAGAACTACATGAAAATCGTTTCACTGGCACCGGAGGTCCTTTAATACTTAAGCATTATGAACAGAATCAAGAAAGGCGACACCGTGTATGTCAATGCCGGTAACGACAAAGGTAAGACCGGTAAGGTCCTCTCCGTCGATCCTGAAAAGAATCGCGCTATCGTGGAAGGCGTCAATATGGTCAGCAAGCACACCAAGCCCAACGCCAAGCAGCCTCAGGGTGGCATCATCAAGAAGGAAGCCCCCATTCACATATCCAATCTCAACCTCATTGATCCCAAGAGCGGCAAGCCCACTCGCGTTGGTTTCAAGGTAGAGGGCGACAAGAAAGTCCGTTTCGCTAAAAAATCCGGTGAGGAGATCAAGTAATTATGGCAAAGAAAGCAAAAGAAGTTGAGGTTCAGGCCCTGCCTGCAGGATATGTTCCTACCCTCAAGAAAGTTTATAAGGAGGAGATCATCGACAAGCTGATGAAGCAGTTCAGCTACACGACCGTCATGCAGGTCCCCAAGCTTGTCAAGATCACCATCAACGAAGGTGTCGGCCAGGGCACCCAGGACCGCAAGGTCGTGGAGGAAGCCGCCGAGGAGCTCGCGCTCATTACCGGCCAGAAGGCTCTCATCACCTCTTCCCGCAAAGACGTTTCCAACTTCAAGCTCCGTAAGGGCATGCCCATCGGAACCAAAGTCACCCTGCGCAACGTCAAAATGTATGAATTCCTCGAGAAGCTCATCCGTGTGGCTCTCCCCCGTATCCGCGACTTCAACGGCATCGCCGAGAAGATGGACGGCCAGGGCAACTACACCCTCGGACTCAAGGAGCAGATCATCTTCCCTGAGATCGACATCGACAAGAACCCCCGTATCCACGGCCTCGAGATTACTTTCGTGACGACGGCCCGCACCGATGAGGAGTGCCACGCTCTTCTCGCCGCGTTCGGTCTGCCTTTCAAGAAACATAACAAATAAGATACTATGGCAAAAGAATCAATGAAAGCCCGCGAAGTCAAGCGCGCGAAACTGGTTGCTAAGTACGCAGAAAAGAGAAAGGCACT
>JAFZWD010000044.1 GCA_017617495.1 Bacteroidales bacterium | reverse complement strand
TACCATTTTGATCATTTTTAGGCTCTTGTTTCCTTTGCTGCAAAGAAACATTCTTGCCAATCAAAGTGGTACACTTTTCAATTATTTTCCTGGTACATTTTTCAATTATTATTTACAGCGAATTACACTCTCTTTACTTTCAGGATGTGCTTGATCGCACTGATCTGGGAGATGACTTTGTCCAGTTCGGTGTTGGAGGGGACGAGGAGGCGCAGGGAGATTTCGAAGGTGCCTGCGCGATCGTTATGGTCGACGTTGAAGGAGCGCAGTGAGGTGCGGAACTGCCCGACCACGTCCATAACCTGGGAGATTACAGCCTGTTCGCGCTCGGAGGTGATGTTCAGCGTCACCTGGAAGTCGCCGCCGCCTGCGGTGTCCTGCCAGACCACTTTCTGAATCCTGTAGGGATATTTCTCGATGAGCTGTGCCGCGTTGGGGCAGCTGATACGGTGAATCTTGATGCCGTCGGTGCGGGTTACGAAGCCGAAGACGTCGTCGCCGAACACCGGGTTGCAGCATTTGGCAAGCTTATAGTCCAGGCCCTTGACGTTTTTGGCGTTTATTACGATAATTTCGTCGCTGCCGGCGCTGTAATTGAGCGTATGGTCTACCACCGGCAGGTCACCGTGAGTTTCAGCAGCACCTTCGGCCTTCTGCTGAATGAATGCCTTGATTTCGTTGACGTCGAGTTCTTCCCTTGCAATCGAAGCGTAGAGGCCCAGCACAGTGCTTATCTTGCGGGCCTTCATGAACTCCATCTGGAGGGTGTCGTTCCACTCCAGCTTCCAGTTCTTCAGGCGGCGCTCCAGTATCTCACGTCCGTCTTTAGCCGCCTTGCGCTCCTCGGCGTCAAGCTCCTGCTTAATCTTGGTGCGGGCCTTGGAAGTGGCCACCCAGTCCAGCCAGGTGCGGCTGGGATGCTGGTTCTTGCCTGTCAGAATCTCAACTGTATCTCCCGTCTTGAGCTTCTCCTTGATAGGAACGGCCTTGCCGTTGATTAGGCCGCCGGTGCAATGGATACCGACGTTGCTGTGAATATTGAAGGCAAAGTCCAGCACCGACGCTCCTGCGGAAAGGATGCGCAGTTCGCCTGTCGGGGTAAAGACGAATATCTCCTGTTTAGGCGGCTCGGGCAGATCCTCGGGTTTGGCCTCGGAGGGATGCTCAAGCGCATAGCGCACGCTCTCCAGCCAGCGGTCCATACTCTGCTCGTGCTGGATGCCCTTGTAGGCCCAGTGGGCCGCCGCGCCGTTCTCGGCCTCGTAGTCCATACGCTTGGTACGGATCTGCACCTCCACATAGGCTCCGCGCTTGTTCTTGACCGTTATATGCAGGCTCTCGTAGCCGTTGGGACGCGGCGTCGTGAGCCAGTCGCGCAGGCGCTTGGTGTCCTGCTCGTACTCTTCGGTAACGTAACCGAATACCTTCCAGCACAGTTCGAGCTCCTTCTTGTGGTCCTGCTCACAGTCTATTATGAAGCGAATCGCAAAGACGTCGAAAACCCCCTCGAAAGGCACCTTCTGCACCTGCATCTTGCGATAGATGGAGTAGGCAGTCTTGGTGCGGACCTTCAACTTGTACTTGATGCCCGCGTCGGAAAGCTTCTGCTTCAGCGGCTCTATGAACTCGGTCATCAGCCTCTCGCGGTCGTGCTCGGTCGCCTTGAGCTTGTTGGTAATGGCGCGATACTGCTCCGGGTCGGCATAGCGGAAGTAGATGTCCTCAAGCTCGCGCTTGATATTGTAGAGCCCCAGCTGGTGGGCCAGGGGGATGTAGAGCATCAGCGTCTCGAGAATCTTCTGCTCCCGCGCGGATTTCGGGAAGATGCCCAGCGAGCGCATGATCTCCAGGCGGTCGGCTATCTTGATAACCGCCACCCTGGGGTCGGTGGAGTACTGGACGATGAGCTTCTTGTAGTTCTCCGCCTCCAGTCGCGTATCTTTCGGCTTGATGCCGGCAATCTTGTTCAGGCCGTCCACCATGGTAAGTACGTCGGCCGGGAATCCCGCGAGATCCATAGGGTTAGTGCGGGTGGCTTCGTGCAGGTAAACAGCGGCCACGCACTCGGCCGGAAGACCGAGTTCGTCGTCGACTATGCGCGCTACCGCGTCGGCATGCCCTATAAACGGACTGCCGTCGCTGCGGACCACTCCCTGCAATGCCTGCAGGGCTATTTCGCGCGCCTTGTTCACCAAATCTTTCATACCAAAAGCAAATATAGATTATTTTATTATCTTTGCACTGCAAAAAGCCAAATAATACTATTATTTCAATATTAAAATGAAAAACTACTTTGATCTTACCGGCCGCGTTGCAGTAGTCACCGGCGCTTCCACAGGTCTCGGTCTCCAGATGGCAAAGGCTTTCGCCAGCCAGGGAGCAAACCTTGTTCTCCTCGCCAGGAGGTTCAATCTTCTTGAAGAAAATGCAAAGGCAATCAACGCCGAGTTCGGCGTAGAGGTTCTGCCTTTCGCTTGCGACATCACCGACACCGAGAAGGTGAAGGCAGCAGTCGCCGCTACCATCGAGAAGTTTGGCCGTGTCGACATCCTTGTCAACAATGCAGGCACCGGAGCAGTCGCTCCCGCCGAGGAAATCACCGACGACCAGTTCAAGCACGAGATGCAGATCGACCTCTTCGGAACGTTCATCTGCGCCCGCGAGTTTGGCAAAGAGATGATCAAGGCCGGTTATGGCCGCATCATCAACATCGCTTCGATGTACGGTCTGGTCGGCAATATGATCTGCGGCAGCTCTCCTTACCACGCAGCAAAGGGCGGCGTCGTGAACCTCACCCGCGCTCTCGCAGCAGAATGGGGCAAGCACGGCATCACCGTCAACAGCATCTGCCCTGGTTACTTCTACACCGACCTCACCACTGCAACCCTCGATTCCGACTACTTCCAGTCCATCGCAAAGGCCAACATCCCTATGCAGCGCTACGGCAAGAGCGGCGAGCTCGACACCTGCGCCCTGTTCCTCGCATCCCCTGCGAGCACTTATGTGAACGGACAGAACATCGCAGTCGACGGCGGTTACACCTGCGTCTAAGCGTGGTGCACATAACAATAAAAATGACCGGCCAGCTGATGTGACCCCCAAAAGCTGGACGGTTTAACATTAAGTTACGAGGCCTTAGATTGGAACAGAGCTCGGTATTGCACCGGGCTCTTTCCTTTTAGCCT
>JAFZWD010000043.1 GCA_017617495.1 Bacteroidales bacterium | reverse complement strand
GTCCGGCAGGAAACGGTTGTTGATGTAACGGTGGCTGAGGTTGACGGCGGCAATCAGCGCGTCGTCCTCGATGCGCACCTTGTGGTGGTTCTCGTACTTCTCCTTGAGGCCTCGCATTATGGCGATGCTTTCGGCCGGCGAAGGCTCGTCCACCATCACCTTCTGGAAGCGCCGCTCCAGTGCCTTATCCTGCTCGAAGTACTTCTGGTACTCGTCCAGGGTGGTTGAGCCGATGGTGCGGAGTTCGCCTCGCGCAAGCGCCGGCTTGAGGATGTTGGAGGCATCCATGGCGCCGGATGAACGCCCGGCGCCCACGAGCGTGTGGATCTCATCGATGAACAGGATTATCTGTCCCTCCGACTCGACGACCTCCTTGACCACGCCCTTGAGCCTCTCCTCGAATTCGCCCTGATATTTGGCTCCCGCGATGAGGGCGCCCATATCCAGCGCGAAGACCTTGCGGTCCTTAAGGTTTTCCGGCACCTGGCCGTTCACTATCTTGGTTGCGATGCCTTCGGATATAGCTGTCTTGCCCACGCCCGGTTCTCCCACCAGGATGGGGTTGTTCTTCGTACGTCTGCTCAGAATCTGGAGCACACGGCGAATCTCCTCGTCGCGGCCGATGACCGGATCGAGTTTGCCCTTCGCCGCCGCCTCGTTAAGGTCGATGGCGAACTTGCTCAGAAATTCATACTTGGTTTCCATAGTTTATTCCTCCTGAAACAGGGGGACTCAAAAGACAGGCCACTGACAAAATGTCAATGGCCTGCTTACATCATCAATGTTAAAGAATGACAGTGCTATTCGTTAGCGGGATTCTGGAGGTCGATGGGAGCGGAGGGGAATTCCTCGAGCTCGCCGGTGGCGGTGGTGGTGTTCTCGATGCGGTCGTCGATGTTACCCTCGGCACGTCCGCCCTTTACGGTGAAGGATGCGATGATGGATACCACGAGGATGAAGGTCACGAGAGCCCAGGTGATCTTTTCGAGAAGGTCGGCCGTCTGGCGTACTCCGAAAGTCTGGTTTCCTGCCACGAAATTGCTGGCGAGGCCGCCGCCCTTGCTGTTCTGAAGAAGCACCACACCGATAAGAAGGATGCTCGCAAGAACGATAAGCACTACAAGAATTACAAATACTGCGTTCATATTCTATTTCTTTAATTTTTCAATAAGGGCCGCAAAGTAAGCACTTTTTTCCGGAAAACGCAAACTAAGTTGCGAATAAATTTGCCTCGCCTGCTCGTTATAGCCCTGTCCGGCATAAATTTCGGCAAGGGTTTCGGTGCAGAAATCGGCAAAATCGGCGCTCTCCACAACCGGCACGTCGGCATCGCCGCTCACCTTGGCGAAACGGGCGAAGTCGGCATCTCCCTCCTTCTTCACGCTCTCATACTCCTCGCGGGTGAAGTAATCGCCCCCCGGCTTGCGGCGGACCTCCTTGCGCCCGCGCGCGACATCTTCCGTAATATACGCGCGCAGGAGTGCGCGGATGTCGGCGTCGGCATACTCGGTCTCGTGCCCCTTGTGGGCCAGTTCGGCGATTATTTTGCGGGAGCTCACGTAAAGCGCCGCGTCGGCATAGCTCTCGTCGCTCCAGGCACCTTCGCCCAGCTCGCTCATGCGGCGGCACAGCTCCGTGCGCGCCGCCCCGAACCAGGGATACAGCGTGATCACCCCGTGGAGTTCCTCCATATTGAGCTTGTGTATGTCGATGAAGCCGTTTACCATTGCGCTACAGTTGCATTGAAGATGTCTTCCACCAGCTTGTCGATAATTTCGGAAACGAGGGTGCTCTCCACGGCGTCCAGCGCCTGGGAGGAATCGTAGTCGGCGTACTGCGAGAAGCTTTTTTTCTCAAATCCGTCCTCGGGGTACTTGCGGTTTTTGAAATTCACCGAGATGGTTACCGTGAGGCGGTTCTGGGCGGCCACGTCGTTGGCCGTGATGGCAGATGCGCGCACGTCGTAACCGGTTACCTGGCCGCTTATCTCCAGGTCGCCGTCCATATCCACCTGCTCCAGTCGCGTCATGCGGCGGAACTGGGTGCGGATCTTCTCCGACAGGTCGTTGGCGAGCGACGGATTGACCTTGAGCGCCTTATACTCGAAAGTGTTGATGGTTATGGTCTTGCAGTCCGGCTGGATGGAGGTGCCGGAGAAGGAATAAATGCCGCAGCCGCTGAGACAGAGCGTCAGGCCTATGAGGAGCAGAAACTTTTTCATGCTTTCTTCTTTTTGGCCATATGGCGGTAGACGGTCCTTTCGGAGATACCGAGTTCTTCGGCCGCCTCCTTGACGTTGCCGCCGTGCTTGAGAATCGCGGCGTCTATCATCTCGCGTTTGGAACGCTTGATGTTGAGGTCCTGGGCGGGGGCAGCGGGCTCCTGCTGAAGCTGCTCCTCGGGCTCTTCCTCGGGGGAGGGAACGCCCTGCGGAATTGCGGTCGCGCCGCCGTCCACCCTCGCCTTGAGGGCATCCAGGTCCTGCTTCAGGTCGAGAATCGCCTTCACGAACATCTGCCTGTCGTCGTCGCTCATGCCGCCGCTCTTCTTCTCGCTCACCGCGGGCAGGAGAGTATCCTTCTCGTCCGGCACATAGGGCGCGATGTCCCTGCCGCTCAGTTGGATGCTGTCCACCTCCACGGTCGCGGGCCTCGAGCGCAGCGCGGTTATCGACTCGGCCACATTCTTGAGCTGGCGCACATTGCCCGGCCAGCGGTAGGACCGCAGCAGCAGGATGGCGTCGTGGTCGAGGGTGACCTTGCAGAAATTGCTCTTCTCGGCAAACTTGCCGGAAAACCAACGGAAGAGGGTGTAGATGTCGTCCTTGCGGTCGCGCAGGGCGGGCAGGACTATCTGGGTGGCGTTGAGGCGGTAGTAGAGGTCCTCGCGGAACTCGCCGCGCAGCATCGCGGTGTAAAGATCCTTGTTGGTCGCGGCAATCACGCGGACGTCCGTCTTCTGCACCTTGGAGGAGCCCACCTTGATGAATTCGCCGTTCTGGAGCACGCGCAGGAGCATTGCCTGGGTGTCCTTGGGGAGGTCGGCGAGCTCGTCCAGGAAGATGGTGCCGCCGTCGGCCTCTTCGAAGTAGCCCTTGCGCTCGCTGACGGCGCCGGTGAAGGAGCCTTTTTCGTGGCCGAAGAGCTCGGCGCTGATGGTGCCTGAAGGTATTGCAGCGCAGTTTACGGCCAGATATTTTCCGTTTTTGCGGCGGCTGTTGTCGTGGATTATGCGGGGAATTATTTCCTTACCCACGCCGCTTTCGCCGCTGATGAGCACCGACAGGTCGGTGGGCGCCACAGAGACGGCAACCTCTATGGCGTGGTTAAGCGCGGCGTCGTTACCCACGATGCCGTACCTGTTTTTTATGCCCTGCAGTACTCCGCTGTCCATAAATTTGTACAAAGATATGAAAAAATAGTTTATCTTTGCATTTCAGACCGAACCTGACGGTCAACACGAAACTATTTTTATTAAGTATATGAAAGTCAATCGTATTTTGGCAATCGCAGCTGTGGCAGCTGCTATTGTAGCATGCGGCAAGAATTCCGCAAAGCAGATGGCCGAAGCGGCTAGCCAGGTAAGCGCAACCAGCGAGCCTGCAGCCCTCACTCTCGTCGGAGACACCATCCCTGTAACGGTTACGGTAAACTATCCCAAGGATTATTTCCGTCCGGACGCTATCGTTACCGTCACTCCGGTTATCGTGTACAACGGCGGCGAGCAGGCCGGCAAGACCTACACTTACCAGGGTTCCGAAGTTAAGGACAACTACCCTGTAGTAAGCACCGACGGCGGTACCGTCACCGAGCACATGGTGTTCAATTTCGTTCCCGGCATGGAAGTTTGCTATCTCGAACTCCGCAGCGCCTGCATCGTAAAGAAGAAGACTGTCGACCTCCCTACCATGAAGGTTTGCGAGGGTGTCGTAATGACCGGCAAGTTCGCTCAGGGCAAGGGCTACTACGAGTATCGTGAGGATGGCTACCCGGCTACCATCGAAGGCAGCAAGGAAGGCCAGATCAAGTACGACATCAACTCCGCCAATGTAAAGGCCAAGGAGCTGAAGGGTGCTTCCATCACCGAGTATCAGGCCGCCCTCAAGGAGGCCGTCGCCAACGAGCGCGTTACCATCAAGGGTATCGAGATCGTTTCCTATGCTTCCCCCGACGGAGGTGAAGAGCTCAACGCAAAGCTTTCCGACAAGCGTTCCGGCGCAGCCGAGAAGGCATGGGGCAAGATCACCAAGGGCATCGACAGCCTTGCAGCACCTTCTGCAAAGAGCGTCGGTCAGGACTGGGAAGGTTTCCAGGAGGCAGTCAGCAAGTCCGACATCGCCGACAAGGACCTCATCGTCCGCGTTCTTTCCATGTACAGCGATCCTGAGGTTCGCGAGAAGGAGATCAAGAACATGAGCGCAGTTTACAACGAGCTCCGCAAGGAGGTTCTCCCTGAGCTCCGCCGCACCCGCTTCATCGCCACCACCGAGTTCCGCAACTACAGCAACGAAGAACTTGAGGCTCTCTCCGGCGAAGATGTGGCCAACCTCGACGAGACCGCACTCCTCCGCCTCGGCGCCATCAGCAAGGAACCCGCCAAGAAGCAGGAATACTACCAGGCAGCGGTCAACCGCTTCAACTCCGAGCCCGGCAAGTACAACCTCGCTCTCGCATCCTTCGATGCCGATGAGAACGCACAGGCTTCCACCGTCCTCGGACAGCTCGCCGACCAGAATGCCGACGATGTGCTCAACGCCAAGGCAGTTGCAGCCATCCGCGCAGGCAAGTACGACGAGGCCAAGGCACTGCTCGACAAGTGCGACCAGGGCAACAAGGCAGTCCAGCACAACTACGGTGTGCTCGCCCTCGTAAAGGGTGACTTCGCCACCGCAGCCGACAAGCTCAACGGAGCCGGCGGTGTGGACGAGGCCGTTGCAGCCATCCTCGCAGGCAAGTACAGCCAGGCCGAGGGCGCTCTTGACGGAGACGAAAGCGCCAACGCAGAGTATCTGCGCGCAGTTATCGCCGCCCGCCAGCAGAAAGTGCTCGACGCAGCCAAGTATCTGGTGTCCGCCTGCAAGAAGGATCCTTCCCTCAAGGAGAAGGCTCTCAAGGACGTTGAACTGGCAAATGTTGCGAAATAAGCGACTGACGTTTGCAGATTCAATTTTTATCCTTATATTTGCACCCCCTTTTTTAGGGGGTGTAATTTTTTTATTAACAAACAGTTTATGCCTACAATTCAACAATTGGTTCGCAAAGGGCGCGAGGCTCTGGTCGTAAAGAGCAAGTCCCGTGCTTTGGATGCGTGTCCTCAGAAGCGTGGGGTGTGCCTCAGGGTGTATACAACTACCCCTAAGAAACCTAACTCAGCAATGCGTAAGGTTGCCCGTGTACGTCTCAGCAACGCTAAAGAGGTTAACGCCTACATCCCGGGCGAAGGCCACAACCTGCAGGAGCACAGCATCGTGCTGGTGCGCGGCGGTCGTGTAAAGGACCTTCCCGGTGTTCGCTACCACATCCTCAGGGGAGCCTTGGATACCGCAGGCGTAGAAGGCAGGACCCAGTCCCGCTCGCTCTACGGCGCTAAGAGGCCCAAGAAGTAACCCGCGGATGTTTATTAATCTTTAATTTTTCCAAAAATGAGAAAAGCAAAGCCTAAGAAGAGGATTCTACTTCCTGATCCTAAGTTCCACGACATCGAGGTAACCCGTTTCGTGAACAATCTTATGTTGCAGGGGAAGAAGAGTATCGCGTATTCTATTTTCTACGATGCCATCGACATCGTGGGCGAGAAGGTGAAAGATTCTGACAAGGCTCCACTCGATATTTGGAAGCAGGCTCTCGAGAACGTGACCCCTCAGATCGAGGTCAAGAGTCGCCGTATCGGCGGAGCCAACTTCCAGGTGCCTACGGAGTTGCGCCCTGAGCGGAAAGTTTCCCTTTCCATGAAGAACATGATACAGTTCGCCCGCAAGCGTTCCGGCCACTCCATGGCAGAAAAGCTCGCTGCAGAAATCGTTGCGGCGTTCAACAACGAAGGTGGCGCGTTCAAGCGCAAGGAGGACATGCACCGCATGGCCGAAGCCAACAAGGCGTTCGCCCACTTCCGTTTCTAATCGTGTAGTTGGTAAGTGCAGATGTCCAAAAGGGATTTAAATTTCACTCGCAACATCGGCATCATGGCCCACATCGATGCCGGCAAGACCACCACGTCCGAGCG
>JAFZWD010000042.1 GCA_017617495.1 Bacteroidales bacterium | reverse complement strand
GTCGTCCACCGAGGCGGATTCCTTACCGAAGAGGAAGCGCACAGCCGCGGTTGCGTGGCGGAACTTCATAGGCACGGGATTGATTCCGTCGTCCGAGGGATCGTCCAGATATCTGGAGCCGCGGGCTACCATCAGATCCCTGAAGTCACCGGCACGATGCTTGACGACGAGGAAATAATCGTTACCCACCCTGGCGTCGTCCGAGCCGCAATGAGGATAAACCGCCGAGAAGTAATAGTGCCCGGTGTTGGTTTCGTCCCAATACTTGAGCGGAGTGTAGCTCCACCTGACCACATCCGTCGACGGATCGAGCGGATCCGGAGTAACGCTGCAGGACAGCGTCTGGTTATCGAACAGGGTGGTTTCCGATTCGCCCGGCTCGCCCTCATCGTGGATGAGGACTCCGAACAGACTCACCTGGCTTCCGTTGTAAATGAGTATGTCGTCCTCGTCGGGCTTGTCGTTATACTTGGTATCCACGCTCACATCCGGCGAGAAGCGAATGGCACGGCTTCCGGTCCCCACCTTAATGCCGACATCCTTCCTGCAGCCCGTAAGCGGCAGGAGGCAAAGCATCAGCAATATGAGAATCCGGCGTGTCATCCTAGTTGTCTATGTAAATGTTATGGTTGTCTCCCCAGGGGAACTTGTCCACTGTAAATTCGATAGGTAAGTTCGGGGTTATCGTTATCTTGTACGTATAGTGCATATTCTTCACCCAGCTTCCGGAAAGGTCGCAGATGCAGACATTTTCCAGCGGCGTCGACGACCCGATTTGCTGGGTGTATACAATACGGAGTTTCGCCTCTATGAGGTCGCCGCTCACATCCTGCGGGATGGGCATCACGTGAGCGGTTTCGCCAAGGTTGTTCACCACTACCGCCTCGCTGGTGGTCACGGTCTGGTTGCCGGAGAACACCGGGAGAGCTGCAGTGCCGCCGCGGCCCACAATCCAGGTCCCGGTGCTGTTGCGGTAGTCGCCGCTCAGGTAGATGTACGAGAAGCTGATGGATTTGAGCACCACGGTATAATTGCCACCCGCGTCCACTTTCTTCACCTTGAAGTCTATGTCGCTGAGCGCGTGGTTGAAGGTGAGTGACACCGGCGCATCCGCATTTGGCTTCCTGTTGTTCATGGAGGGGGATGCGATAAGGAAGTCCGTCTGGCCGTCCGTAACCGTATAGCGGATGTCTGGCATTCCCTTCGTATTGTTGGTATAAGCGGTGCTCGTGCCCGGCGCAAGCACTTCCGGGTTCGCATCGTACGGCGCGTATGCCCAGAAGCTGAGCCTTCCGGTGTTGGGCCAGTACTTCACCGGAGCATAGGTATATGTGCTGCCGTCGTAATGCACATCCTCATTGTACATAAAGTTCGGCTTGTTGCTCGGTGCAAGGTTGCCAATATTGCCTGTACTGTAGAATGCAAAGACTCCGAAGGTCGTGTTGGCCGGCAGTGCACCCCTTGTGGCGGCGGTCTTAAGGGATGTGCTGAAGCGGACGGGCACGTTGCTGTTCACCACGGTCCAGCCGTCATCCTCGTCCTCGGTAGTTACATCGACGTTCTTGCTGCACGCGGCCATCCCCGCCAGCACAGCGAGTGCCAGCGCGGCAATGCCGTACCAGGTAAACGTCCTATGTAACCTCATCCAATTCATATTCTTGGGACCCAAGCGGGCGGTCAGGCCCGCTCAGGCAAAAAGAGTTAGATTAATTGTTCGCAGGAAGGTCAACCTCGACAGCGTCAGCATCCTCCCAGTCAGCGACGGAAGCAGTAACCTTAACGGTGTAGAGTCCGAGAACCAGGTCGATGATGTTCCTCTTACCAGCCTGCAGTGTCATAGTGACAGTGTTCTTGATGTCATTCGTGACAGTGGAGCTGCCGGCGGAAAGATTTGCGTCAGTGGTAACCACATCATAAACGACCCTCACATTGTATGTTGCACTTGCCTGAGGAATCAGGGTTATCGGCTCGATACCGGTAACATCAGCTTTTGTCTTTGTCACAGTCTGAGAAAGACCAGTCTTGGAGTAGGTTGCAGAAGCTCCGGCAGCGGGAGTCCATGCACCAGTTGCGAGATTGAGAACGCCTGAAGGAGCAAGGGTTCCACCAAAGTATACTTCCTTGAGCGTTACTGTGGTGTGAGTGTCAACATCGTAGCCCTGATCATTGAGGTTACCGGTGTTGTTCTGGCTGTCGATGTAGGTCTGAACACGGAACACAACACTTGTAAGAGCGTGCTTGAAGGGGAACGACACAGCAGTATTGCCAGCAGGTTTTGTCAGGTTCTTAAGAGATGTTGCATCTGCGTAAAGAACATCGACATGGTTAGCAACGGCGGCAGGAATTACATAAGTGAGGGTGGGGTCACCGGCAGTCAATGCATTGCTCGACACAGCAGTAATGCCCTCAGTCTCTGAACCGACAGCACCTGTTGAAGCAGTCGCATCAACCCAGGGAGCATAAGCAAAGAAAGTGAGTTTGTCGATACCTTCATCAGTTACAGAGCCGGTATACTCGTTCGGCCAGTACTTGACAGGCTCATAGCTCCAAGCTGTAGGATCTGCAGTACCGTCACCATTACCCTTTACCTGCTGGTTCCACATGAAGTTGGGGACAAAGTTCGAAGGTGAGCCTGCGGCATAGTCATTCGTAGTAGCTCCGCCAGAATTGTCGGAGTAGTAGCAGAAGACGCCGAAACCGGGGCCTGCGGTTTTACCAAGTTTCGCCAGAGTCTGGGGGCCAGCCTCACCGCCAACCCTCGAAACAGGGGTCCTGAGAGTGTAAGCACCGAAGGAGACAGCATCACCCTGTCCAGTGCTCTTGTAGAGATTGTCCGTCTTGGCGCATGAGGCCAGAGCGGTAGCTGCGATTGCAGCGAGAATGATTAATTTTTTCATAATAGAAAAATTTAAAAAGTTAATAATGAGTTGTTTGTATGTTGTTTAACAATAATTTACATATTCACTTCTTTTATTTCTCCCTCCTCCCAATCTTCAAGCGTGGCAGAAAAGTCGCCTCGTTCGTCTACCGGTCGGACATCCGGAGGATGCATTACGGGAGCATCCACACTGCCCAGTACCAGCCGGTAAAGATGGCGGTAGCCCTCCGGTGGCTTTTCCAGCGTGATGCCGTTACCCACCATAAACACATAGCTGTCGGTGGTGGAGTTGTCGGACAGCAGGGTGGTAATATTGAGCGACGCATCCCTGGCCGGGCTCGGCAGTTCCCCGCGGGGGAAGCCGAAGGTCGTCACCATTCCATCCAAATGACCTACGCGGCTGATGGGGTCATCTATAGTAAGCTTCCAGTCAGTAATAATCTGCACGCACTCATCGTCGCCGGTCTTGTCCTGCGTGAGGTAGAAGCTGCGGGCCATGCCGGTTGTGGTGGCACGCACCGAGCGCAGCAGGTCGGCATTCTCGGAATAAACGCTCACCCAGTACTGCGACACTACAGGAACGGGATTCACCGGGACCCTCACGGTGTAGTAGCGCACCACTTCCGATTCGCCCTTGGAATTATCGTTCTTGAGGTCTTCCAGCATCTTCTCTATCATCTCGCCGGAAATCTCGAATTCGTCGGACACGCCGGCTACCATCATTTCGGGGTTGGCCGAGAGCACTTCGCCTGTGGACTTGGTGTACCATCTGCTCTTGGTTTCCAGCAGGCTTACCTTAGCGCTGTCAAAGTCATTCATATTACTGAATTCCATTCCTCCGAACTCTTCCGGACTCTGCGAAATCAGATACAACTTATACTTGCCAGGTTCGAGGTGCACGGCACAGGAGTCAACATTCGGGGTAATCTGACGCTGATGGAATACGCCGTCCCGGAAGAGATACATCGTAACTCCGGTAGGCTTTACTCCGTCCGGATAAACCTCCGCCTTCCACAGCACCTTCACTATCACCTTGATGGCCCGCCTTACGTGGAGGTTAGGCTCAATGGCGCAGCCCGCCACAAGAACTGCGGCGGCTATAAGTGCCCATATGAACCTTCTGCCTCTCATTTCTTAAGCCTGGTTATGTCGAAGCCAATGGATATATATGCCCTGGTCGGTCCCAGCCAGGCAAGTGCCATGCGACGCTTGTGAAACTCGTCGGGATCGCCGGTGTAGTCGTAGTAGAACCAGTCGGTTATGTCGTCGCCCCAAACATAGGGGTCGTAGCGGGAGTAGAGCAGGCCAAGCGCCACGCCGGTGTCGAAGTAGAAGCGGCTGCGCCCGAAGTAGTGCTTCCAGCCGATGCCTCCGGACAGCCCCAGGGCTTCGCCCTTCCAGCCTTTCTTGTCCCAGCCGATACCGTAGCGCGCGATGTTCGCGCTCGCCAGCAGGTATGCGCCTGCGTAGCGGGCCTCCTCGTTCTCGCGGGCCTTGAAATAGCGGCGGCCCCAGAGGGTGACGTTGTTTATCTGCAGGAAGCGATAGGTGTCGTAGTGCTGCCACATCGGCCATTCCACGTCCGCGCCCAATGTCCAGTGGCCCTGCTTCGGATAATACTCCAGGCTGAAGCTCGGTATCGACGTGAGGCCGTAGCCCTTGATGTAGCAGATGTCGTACAGCAGGTTGGTGCTGACGCCCAGCAGCGACAGCCGCTGCTTCGGCGCTTTTGCCGGGGCGACGGGGGCCTCGGCCACCTTGCCGTCATGCCCGGCTTGATCGGGCATCTCGTTCGCCTTGGCCGCTTCCTGCTCCTTCTGCCCCTCGGAGCGTGGCACGTAAGTGTCTGGCTCTGAGGGAGTTACGGGATTCAACTGTGTCGAATCCGGGGTAGAAGGTTTGCTTAAAACGCTGTCAGTCAGCGGTTTAGCTGCCACGGCCACAACAGGTTGCGGCTCCGACGCCACCGCAGTGTCGGCCACGACAGGGGCGGGTTCGGCCACCTTCTCGTCCTGCCCGACCTGATCGGGCATCTCCTTGCTGTAGTGCACCGTAATGGTGCAGCAGCGGAGGTAGCTGAAGTGGCGGTTGATGAGGTAGGTCCAGAGGTCGCCGACATTGGGGTCGGAGCCGAGCCAGTGCTCCAGGCGCCACTTGCGGGTGTCGTCGGAGATGCCTTTGTTGTCCAGGATGGCGAGAATCTTCTGGCGCGACTTGGCGCTTATACGGGTGTCCGCCTGTACGCGCGCGTACAAAAAAGCCCAGCCCTCGCCCATCGAACGGATGCGCAGCTTCGAGGCCACCGTGGGGGCCTTCTGCTTCAGAAGCCAGCGGACCTCGCGGGTTCTTTCGCGCGCGAGCTGCATGTTGCGCTCGTACACGCCCTCGGGCGATGCGTATGTGCACACCTCCACGTAGCTGATATTATCGAGCCCGATACTCTCCACCGCCGCGTTGAGCGAATCCACCGCCGCAGCGTTCTGCCGGTACGTCGGGTCATAGCGCGAATTGTTCCATCTGAAGCAGACGGAAGGCGTTGACTTCTCGAAAGTTGCAGTGTTTGCCTGCACCTGGAAGAAGGACCAGAAAGCCAGTATGATGCTCAAAATCGGCATAATCAAATTATCGCGCTAATCAGCCAATTTACAAATATACCCTATTTTGCAATAGGGTAAAACAGTTTTGGCCGAAAAAAATGCGCTTTTTCGGCCAAAACACTTGGGCTCCGCCCAAACGCTACTGCGTTTTCTGGATCAGCTGGGCGACCGGAGTAATGGCGAGGTGAACGTCGTTGTACTTCTCGCCATTGGCATGCACATAAGGGTCGTCAGCCGCGGTGCAGATGACATATTTGCCCTTGCAGACGAAGTGCGGGTGCGGGTCGGGATGGATTGTGGATTCGTGCTGCGAATCGGTAATTGCCGGCCTTTCGCTGAAGATGAAGACCTCTTTCTGGTTTGTGAGGTTGATGAAAACGACCGACCAGGCATTGCCGCGGTAAGGGGTTTCCAGGGTCTTGCGGTTGGCTTCCTTGTCGCAGGTAAGATACTTCTGGTCGTCGGACAAATTGCCATGCGTGCACCTGTCTTCCCACCAATCCTGGTTCTCCCTCAGATTATAAACGTGAGTGAGGGCCTTCGTGCGGATATTGCGCTTCCAGAAGCCTCCGGAACTCCAGGAAACGGAGTTGCCGTCTGCGGTCCACATATCGTGGGTTGCGCCGTCGTGTTTGCCGCTGGAAGGGTTCGTATAGGAGGTTTCCACAGGAGTGCGTGTGCCGTCAGGCTTCATGATCTGCATGCGGAGGCACTGTCCGTCCGACGTCCACCCGATGGTTGAGAAACTGTGGGTGGTGCCATATGAATCATCCCAGCTGTCTACTGCGAAAAGCGCTTCGTCGTCGCGCTTGGGGTTAAGCTGTCCGTGAGTCAGATGCAGCTGGTTATTGTTGCTGCTCCATCTTGTATACTCACCGGTATAGAGGTCGAGCAGACCCTGGTAGAAGTTGTTGCCAACCCATGAATCCAGCAGCACCTTCCTCTTGTCCTGGGTAAGGGTAAGATGCGAACAGACGCGGTTGATTACGCCGGTAGTGGGCTTGAGCTGGTCGGGGAACTTTGCCAGCGCAACCCTCTTGCCGGGAGCGTTGAGCATATCCATCTTGTAGAAGCGCGCACTCTTTTTGTCCTGGGCCCTCTCGCACCAGTACACCACGTCGTTCTCGACATCCATGTAGGGATAGCCTCCGCCCAGGATCTTGGGAATCTCGTATATCTTGCGGGCAGCAAGGTCGATGACGCCTCCGGATTTCAACTTCGTGCTCTGTCCGTGCCACTCGTTCGTGGACGAGTAAAAGTACAGGAAACGCTCGTCGTTGGTCATCTCCTTGGTCACGAAATATGTGGACTGCGAATTGTCCAGCCCGGGGCCCAGCACGTCGTGCTTGAGCAGATACGACACCACGCCCGACTGGGGATCCGTGAACTTGTCGAAAAGGTCGTCGTCGAAAATATGGTCTTTCCAGTCGGCGCGGATTTTAATCTCGTCTTCGCCGCTCCCCTTGCCGGAGCCGCCTTCCTTGCCGCAGGATACCGCCATAAACAATGCTGCCGAAAGGCAGAGGATAAAGGATAATCTCTTCATCTTGGTTACAGTCTGTTTCTGCAAATATAGCAATAATACGAAAAAGCCCACCAAAAAGGCGGGCTTTATTCGAATTGTCAAGTCCTGTTTTAGAGAACGTTGAGCTCGGTGCGGCGGTTCTGCTGACGGCCTTCGGGAGTGTTGTTGTCCGCGATAGGCTTGCGGGAACCGTAACCCTTCACATAAATCTGGTCGGGGTTGACACCCTTACCGGTGAGGTAGTCGGCTGCCACCTGGGCGCGCTTCTCGGAAAGAGGATTGTTGACAGCGTCGCTGCCGGTGTTGTCGGTGTGACCTGCGAGCTCGATCTTCACGGAAGGATTGGCCTTGAGGTACTCGGCCACTGCATCGAGGTTGCCCTTTGCCCTCTCGTCGAGTTCGGGCTTACCGGTTGCGAACTGGATGTTCTTGAGGTTGTCGATAGCCTGCTGAACTGCCTCGGAAGGAGTTGCAGGAGCTGCAGGAGCGGCTTCCTGTGCGGGAGCGGCCTGTGCAGGGGCTGCCTGTGCAGGGGCTGCCTGTGCAGGGGCTGCCTGCTGTGCTGCGGGCTGAGGGTTCTGCTTCTGCTCTTGGAGAGCTGCGGCATTTGCGGCATTTGCGGCTGCGGCTGCGTTGTTGGCTGCGGAAGCTGCATTGTTGGCTGCGGTTGCTGCGTTGAGAGCGTTCTCACGAGCCTTCTGGAGTTCTTCCATTTCTTCCTTGGTAGCCTTGGGAGCTGCTGCTTCGGCTGCTGCTGCATCGCCTGCACCTGCTCCGCCGCAACGTACCCAGTTGGTCTTGCCAAGCTTGTAGATTACGCCGAGGGTACCGGTGTTGATGATGATCTTGCCAGCCTCGCCGGTTCCGGTGATGCTCTGACGGGTGACGCCGGTGCGGAGGTCAAGCATGAGGTCGAGGCGCTTGCTGAGGCTGTAGGTGCTGAGCAAACCGGCTCCTACACCGAATGCGTGGCCCTCTGCGAATATTGCGAGAACCGAAGCATAGGGGCTGAAGTTCCACTTCCTGTCTTCCTTGTATCCCCAGAAGAGGTTGGAGGCGTTTACGAGGAAGTCGGCGTTTGCAGTCCAGTATTTGAACTTGACTCCGTCGTTGAAATATCCGCCTTTCCAGCCCTGGATGTCGCCGCGGACACCGTAGCAGGGATCTATCCATTTACCTGCGAAAACCTGGATTGCAGGGAAGCCGCCGCGGCCGAGGTCGGGGCGCTCGAACTTAAGCAGGTTGGTAATTTCGTCGACGTGTGCGTTGAGACCGAATCCGGCACCGATGTACCAGTTGTCCCAGAACTTGTTGGTATGGTACGGACCATACTTTCCTTCCTGTGCAAATGCGGAAGCGCAGAGCACAAGAGCGATTGCGATTGCAAAAATCTTTTTCATTATCCGAAATTTTACGTAAAATCGTTTCAGTCCGCAAATATAGCAATTAAATTTCCAAAAAACCAAACTGCACGCGCATAAAACGCGTATGAGGGACAAAAATCAGATGATTTCGACCGTCTGCAGAGGCATCCAGCCCTGCCTTCCGTCGCTCAGCGAGATGTTCAGCCACTCGCCCACGGAGTCCAGAATCCGCACCTTCGTGCCCTCGTGCAGGATGAACAGATCCTTGCCGTCCGAGCCCGAAGGAGAGCTCTTCACGGGCACTACCGCCTTCACCACGACGGCCGCGTCGGCCTTGCGGAAATCGGCCTTCTGCCACGCGGCGAAGGAAAGCGCGAAGCCCAGCAGCACAAGCAGTACCAGGGCGGAGAAGAAACCGGTCTTTTTCCAGCCAGGACCGCCTGCGAGCAGGAACACCAGCAGGGCTGCGAGCATCAGCGCGAGCAGCACCAGCGCGGCCACTGCCCAGGCGTCCGATGGCAGCATCCAGCAGAGTTTGCGCACCCAGGTGAGCAGGAAGAATTCCGGCACCACGTCTATTTTGTCCTGCACCAGCGAAGACACCAGTTCAAGGTTGTAGCGGGCGTCCTCATACGAAGGATCCAGCTTGAGGCAGCGTTCGTACCAGAGCACCGCATGGGGGATGTCGCCGGCCTTGAAGGCGGCGTCGCCGAGATTGCAGTAGAGTTCGGGAGATGCCAGACCGAGCGATGCGAGCGAGCTCCACTGCGCGGCCGCGTCGTCCCAGCGGCCTTCGGAATAGGCCGCCACACCTGCATTCCAGAGCGAATCAGGATATGCGCCGGCGGCCCGGGCGGTTCCCGGAAGCGCCAGCATCAGCACGAGCGCCAGCGCGGCTGCAGTGCCCCGGCTACCCTTCTTCATGCCCGAAACCATGGCGGAGATAACCTCGACCGCCTGTTCGTAATGTGTATTCATAGCTTCGTGTCCCGACGACGGGGCGTAACGTGCATAGTCGCATTCGTCCAGCAGGGCGCAGTACTGCCGCACCACGTCCTCACCAACTCCGTTCTCGGCCAGACGGGCGGAAATATTCTCGCGGCTCATGTCCGCGATGTCCATGTTGAGTTTGTCCGCCACGAACCCGGTGAGCGCCTTGTGAAGTTCCTCGTAGAATGCCCCGTAGAGGTCTTTCTTCAGGAACATGTCGGCATCGGCCAGACGCTTGCGGGCCACCTTGACGGCCGCTCTTCCGCGGGTTCCGGCCACATCCGCCCTGCGCCCGGCACGCACCCTCGCCACGAGGTAGAAAGCCACCGCCGCGAGCATCAGTGCCAGCGCTGTCGCCCAGAATCCGGCTGAGCCGAAGAAGAAGCTTCCGGGGGCCGCCAGCGAAGGCAGCGCGGTCTTGATGAAGCGGATGTCGCTGCCGAGGTCGCGCACGTCGCGCCTTGCCACCGCATTGATCACTCCCGGTGCGCTCCCGTCGGCGACGGGGGCGGAGTCCGAACGGCTTACCCGGATGGGAAGGGGCTCGGAGCGGAGCGTCTCATAACGGCCCGTGGCGGCATTGTAGTAGCTGTATTCCACCGGCCCGATGACGAAATCGCCGTTGCTGCGGGGGATGAAAGGATACTCGAAAGTCTTGCTGCCCGAGCCGTCGGACGACTTGATGTCGTAGAGCTCGAAATCGGGCGGAAAAGCTATCTTGGGGGCCTCCAGAAGCGAGATGTTCCCGTTGCCGGTGATGGTAACCCTAAGCGAAGCGGCATCGTGAGTGGAGAGCGAATCTTTGCTGAGCGAAGCGCTCATCCTGAAGCTGCCCACTCCCCCTCCGAAAGAGGCCGGAGCCCCGGCGGGAAGCGCCTTCACGCGGATGGTGACAGGCTTGGTGGCCACATGCTTGCGAACCGTGCGGTAGTTGTCCTGGAAGAAGCTGTCGAAGATGCTGCCGGACGAGCCGGAGGGCTTGCGCACGTTCACCAGGCACACCAGTTCGGCGGGTTCGATGACCATGTCGCCCTGCTTCTGCGGGATGAGCGTCCAGGCGCGTAGCACGGCGGTGTTGTAGATCTCGCCGCCAAGGCTTTCGCGGCGGAATTCTATGTTCGACGGACTCTGGGTAACAGTGCTCCAGAAGCCGTTGAAACCGGGGAATTTGGCGTCCTCGAAGCCGGCGATATTTACCCTCTGGTAGAGTTTGAGCACTGCGTTGATGCTCTCCCCCACCACGGCGGATGTTTTGCTGACGGTGAAGCGCATGAAGATGTCTTCGGAGGCCCCCTCGGCCGCCTGTGAACGCTGGGCGTCCGGGGATGCCTGGGCCTGCCCGCCGGAGGCCTGGGCAGGCTGTCCGGAGGATGCCACCTCTATGCGTGCCTGGCCCGAGCGTACCTGCTTTCCCTTGACCGTGGCGACTGCCGCCGGAAGCGTGAAGGTGCCGGTCTTTTTGGCCATCAGCACATAGGTGTAGGTGGTCTGGGCCGACTTGCTAACCTTGCCGTTTATGATGTTCACCGACGACGAGGTGCTCTTCTGGGGGCCCCATACGAGCTGGAAATCGTCGCCCTGGCTCCACTGGAAGTCGGACGGGGCGTTTTCGCCCTCCACGGTGAACGATACGTTGAACTGTTCGTCCGAGCCCACGAGGTTGGGGGCCTGCACCTTGATGCTCTGGGCCGCCAGCATTACCGGCACTGCGGCCGCGATGAGTATGGCTAAAAGTCTTTTCATCCTACCAGTTCTTGTCTTTCTTGCGGGTTTCCAGGAGGGCGGCTTTCTTTTCGTTGACCTTGTCCTGGGTATCCTTTTCCTTGGCCTGCACGGCCTTCAGCATCTGCTGGGCCTGCTGGGCGGAGAGCTCCTGCCTGTCCTGCTGCTGGTTCTGCTTATCTTTATTCTGATCTTCTTTCTGCTGGTCCTGCGGCTGAGGCTGCTGCTGTTGCTGCTGATTCTGCCTGTTGTCCTGATTCTGGTCTTGATTCTGGTCCTGGTTCTGCTGCTGTTGCTGCTGTTCCTGCTCCTTCTTTTTGGCGTAGGAATAGTTCTCCTTGGCGTCCATGTCGTCGGGACGCAGCAGCAGGCTTTCGCGGAAGGACTTTTTGGCCTCGGACCAGTTCTTGCACTGGAGCTCGGCGGCGCCCTTGTTGTACCAGTAATCGGCGGCGTACTTGCTGTCCGGCGCCGTGGACTTTATTGTTTCGAGGGCCTTGCCGGCCTCGTCGTAACGCTCCATGCGGTAGAGGTCGCCGGCCAGGTTGTAGTTACCCGCCAGCGACAGCGAATCCTTGAGCAGGGCCTTGCGGTAGTCTATCTCGGCCTCCTTGTAGTCCCCTTTGCGGAACTTGCGGTTGCCGGCGCGCACCTCATGCCTGTCGGCCTGGGCGAAAGCCTGGGCCGCCATCAGCAGGGCCATCAATATGCACAGTATCTTTCTCATTCGAAGAGCCTCCTTTTCGAGCGCCTCGCCCCTATCAGCGGTTCGATCGCCAGCAGCGCGAGCGCTATTGCAAAGAAATACATGTACTGCTCGTCGTATTCCTCGAACACCACCGACTTGAACTTCTCGGCTTCCAGCCTGCGAAGGTCGTCGATGATGGGGTTAAGGCCGAATTCTTCGTTGCCGGCGTGCACGTAGGCGCCGTTACCGGCCGCCGCGATTTCGCGCAGCGTCTTTTCGTCCAGTTTTGTAACCACTATTCCGCCGTCCCTGTCCTTGAGCAGTTCGCCGTCCACCGGGATGGGCTGGCCCTGCGCGGAGCCTACGCCCACGGTGTACACCCGGATGCCGGCGTCAGATGCGTCCCTGGCCGCCTGCACGGCATCGTCCTCGTGGTTTTCGCCGTCGGTTATCACCACTATCGCGCGGCTCTTCTCGCTTTGGGTGCTGAAGCTCCGCGACGCCGTGTGTATGGCGTCGCCGATGGCCGTGCCCTGCACGGGCACCGAACCCGTGCTGATGGACGAGAGAAACATCTTGGCGGAGATGTAATCAGTGGTGACAGGCAGCTGCACGAAGGAGGTTCCGGCAAAGATTACCAGGCCTATCCTGTCGCCCTGAAGCTTGTCCACTATGCGCGCAATCGCAAGCTTGGCCCTTTCGTGGCGGTTGGGCGAATAATCCTGCGCCAGCATCGAGTTGGAAACGTCCAGGCAGATGACAATTTCGGCGCCCTTGGTTTCGCGCTCGCTCAGTTTCGCGCCTATCTGCGGCCGGGCCAGGCCGATTACGAAGAAGAACAGCGCCAGGTCGAAGAGCACTACCCTCACCCAGCCCTTGGAGCCGGACCACGAGGGCATGAGCGCACGCACCAGCGCCTCGTCGCCGAAGGCCCGCATACGCCTGCGGCGAAGATAGCGCGCAAGCCCGTAGAGCATCGGGATAAGGGGCACCAGAATCAGCAGGAGCAGATAGCGTATGTTTGCGAATATCAGCATCTTACGGCATCCTCCTTATAAACAGGCGCAGGGCCAGTTCGAGCAGCAGGCAAAGCAGCGCCGCCAGGCCGAAGCGTCCGAAAAGTTCCTTGTAAACCGGGAAGCTGTCCACCGTGGTGCGCACCTTCTCCATCTTGTTGATTTCCGCGTAAATCTCGGAAAGTTTGGTGTTGTCGGTGGCGCGGAAGTAGCGTCCTCCCGTGCCGTCGGCTATCTTCTTGAGCAGGTCCTCGTCTATCTCCACGGGCACCTTGCGAAGCTCTACTCCCCATGGCGTCATAACCGGATACGGGGCTTCGCCGTTGGCTCCCACGCCTATGGTGTAGACGCGCACGCCGAAGGTTTTGGCTATCTCCGCCGCGGTTTCCGGCGCAATCTCGCCCATGTTGTTCACGCCGTCGGTGAGCAGGATCACCACCCGGCTCTTGGCGTCGGAATCCTTCATCCGCGCAACCGCAGTGGCGAGCCCGTTGCCGATTGCCGTGCCGTCCTCGATGAGGTCGGTCTGCACCTCCTTCATCATGTTGATGAGCGCCGCACGGTCGGAAGTGAGCGGGCACTGCGTGTAGCTCTCGCCCGCGAATACCACTATTCCCATGCGGTCGGAAGGCCTCTGGCCGATGAATTCTATGGCGATGTCCTTGGCCGCGCTGATACGGTCCGGCGTGAAGTCGCGCGCCAGCATACTGGTGGACACGTCCATCGCAAAGACTATGTCGATGCCCTCGGTGTCCACCTTTTCGATTTCGGTAGACGAGCGCGGCCGCGCGATGGCGATAACTATCAGCGCAAGTGCCGCCACGCGGAGCGCCGCGGGCAGATGATGCAGCGCGGCAATCACCGGCGAGGGTTTCCAGGCGGGCAGGC
Organism: Bacteroidales bacterium; assembly: GCA_017617495.1. Taxonomy (GTDB): domain Bacteria; phylum Bacteroidota; class Bacteroidia; order Bacteroidales; family UBA932; genus Cryptobacteroides. The sequence continues at coordinate 16,811 of JAFZWD010000042.1, read as the reverse complement.
CGGACACCCGCATGTGCGGATTACGCCCCCTCAGCTCCTGCAGCACGTGGTGCAGAAGCAGCAGCGCCGGAATCACCAGCAGCCACAGAATCATCGGGTACTCAAACTGCATCCTGTTTCTGCTCCTCCTCAAGCGCGGTCTGGTAAGTATCGGTCACGAACCGCACCGCCAGCGGCAGCACCTTGGCGTTGTCGGTGTCCGGCGCGATGTATTTTGCAAATTTCACGAAGTCCGCCCGCTCGAACATCTCCTGCAGGTCGGCCTTGAGCCCGGAGTCGATCTCCCCTATCGGCTCCAGCGCGGCAAAGAGCTCGGCCGTTGTCATCTCGGGAGCATCCACCGCGAAGCGGGCATCGATATACGCCTTGAGCGTGTCGGTAACCCCGGAGTAGAAGGCCTTCTGCCTGTCCGGCGCCCAGAATTTGTCGCTGCGGTAGCGGTCGAGTTCGCGGAGCGCCACGATATGGGGCGGATCCTTGGGAGCCAGCAGCCCCGCCCTGCGCCTGCGATACCTTATTATAAGTATTACCGCCAGGGCGATGAGGCCGGCCGCCGCAAGCCCGCCCAGGGCATAGGGCAGCACCTCGGCGAAGGTGAGGGGGTAGCGCATCTGCGCCTTGATGTCCCGCACCTGGAAGCCGGTGGTATCCGCCAGCACGTCCTTCACCTCCATCTTGCAGCCGTAGAACCTGAGGGTGTCCACAAGCTCACCGCGCACCCGCCGGATGTAGATATCCGGCAGCTGGTAGGTGCCTTCCTCGAAGGGGGCGAGCACCATGCTGCCGCGGATCTTGAAGGAAAGCGACTTCAGATGGGCGCCTGTGGTGTCCACCTTCCAGCCGCGCACTACCGCCAGGGTGTCGTTGGACGCCTTGCTGAAGTCCGGCAGGTACAGGAACGTGCCCACGCGCACCGTATCCAGTTCGAAGCAGTATTCCACCTGGTCGGCGAGCACTATGGAATCGCGTTTCTGCAGCGGCTGCACGAAGGCTTTTCCCATAGGCACTATGTCCAGGAGGGCGAAGAGTATGAAGACTGCGAGTTTCATCTTCCGTTGAACAGTTCGAGTAGTCCTTTAACGTAGTCGGCGTCGGTGGAGATGTCCACGGAGTCGACGTTGTATTTGTTGAAGATGCGCTTTTCGGCCGCCGCCAGGTCGGAGTACCATTTGGCGTAGGCCCTGCGCACCGCGGTGCTGTCGGTGTTCACCCAGGCCGTGCGGCCGGTTTCGCTGTCCTTGACGTTGATTATGCCAACCGGAGGCAGCACCCTTTCGCGCGGGTCGTGAATCTTGATTACCGATAGGTCGTGGCGTCCGGCCGCCACCTTGAGCGCCTCCTCGTAGGCGGGCTGGCCGTCGGGAGTGACGTCCAGCAGGTCGCTCAGCAGGAAGGCCGTGCACTTCTTCTTGATTGCACCCGCCAGGAACTGCAGCGCCGCGCCCACGTCCGTGCCGTCCGAGACGGGCTCCAGCTCTATGAGCTCGCGGATAATGTGCAGCAGATGGCTGCGGCCCTTCTTGGGCGGGATGAACTTCTCCACCCGGTCGCTGAAGAACAGCGCGCCCACCTTGTCGTTGTTGAGTATCGCGCTGAACGAGAGCACCGCCGCTATCTCCGTAAGGAGCTCGCGCTTGGTGCGCACCGCCGTGCCGAAGAGGCCGCTTCGGCTCACATCCACCAGAAGAACCACCGTAAGTTCGCGTTCCTCCTCGAATACCTTGACGTAGGGGCTGCGCAGGCGGGCGGTCACGTTCCAGTCCATGTTGCGAACGTCGTCGCCGTACTGGTATTCGCGCACCTCGCTGAACGCCATGCCGCGCCCTTTGAACGCAGAATGGTATTCCCCGGCGAAGATCTGATGGCTCAGGGACTTCGTCCGGATTTCGATTTTACGAACCTTTTTGAGTAGTTCTTCGGTGGTCATCAGGGAACTATAACGGCGTTGATGACTTTTTCGATAATGTCCTCGGTAGTGACGTTTTCGGCTTCGGCTTCGTAGGTGAGGCCGATACGGTGACGGAGCACCTCGGGGCAGACTGCGCGCACGTCCTCGGGGATCACATAGCCGCGGCGCTTGATGAAGGCGTAGGCCTTGGCTGCGGCGCTCAGGCTGATGCTGGCACGCGGCGAAGCGCCGTAGGAAATGAGGTCCTTGAGGCCATCCAGGCCGTACTCCTCGGGAGTGCGGGTGGCGTAGACGATATCCACGATGTAGCGCTCGATCTTCTCATCCATATATACTTCGCGCACGACTTCGCGGGCACGCACGATGTCCTCGGGTTTCACCACGGGCGACGGCTGGGGGAACTCGCCGCTGTTGTTCATGCGGATGATGAGCTTCTCCTCGTCCTTCTTGGGATAATCCACAAGCACCTTGAGCATGAAGCGGTCCACCTGGGCCTCGGGCAGAGGATAGGTTCCCTCCTGCTCGATGGGGTTCTGCGTTGCCATCACCAGGAAAGGCTCCGGCAGCTTGTAGGTGTTGTCGCCGATGGTCACCTGGCGCTCCTGCATCGCCTCGAGCAAGGCCGACTGCACCTTTGCGGGGGCGCGGTTGATTTCGTCCGCCAGCACGAAGTTGGCGAAGACGGGGCCCTTGCGCACCTCGAACTCTTCTTTCTTCTGCGAGTAGATGAGGGTTCCCACCACGTCCGCAGGGAGAAGGTCGGGGGTGAACTGGATGCGGCTGAACTTTGCCGCCACCGCCTTGCTGAGTGTGCTGATAGCCAGCGTTTTTGCAAGGCCCGGCACGCCTTCGAGGAGGATGTGGCCGTTTGCGAGCAGCGCTATCATCAGGTTTTCCACCAGATGCTTCTGGCCCACGATAACCTTGCCCATCTCCATCGAGAGGATGTCCACGAAGGAACTTTCCTGCTGTATGCGGTCGTTAAGTTCCTTGATGTTTACTGTTTCCATATCGTTTTTTTAATATATTTGTATCGGTATGCGTTATTCGGTCAAACTTTCCTATAACGGGGCTCCCTTCTGCGGCTGGCAGAGGCAGCCCGGCGCACCCAGCGTCCAGGAGGAACTCGAAAAGGCGCTCGGCACGCTTACCGGCGCGCCCGTAACCGTAACGGGAGCCGGCCGCACGGATACGGCCGTCAACGCCATCGGCTACGTTGCATCCTTCGAGGCCCGGGAGGGGCTGGATACGCCCGATTTCTGCTACAAATTAAATGCCATCCTGCCTGCCGCCATCTGCGTGCTTTCGGTAGATGCGGCTTCGCCGGATTTCAACGCCCGCTTCGACGCAAAGCGCCGCGAATACTGCTATTTCCTCCACCGTAAGAAGGACCCCTTCGTGGAGGCTTTCTCCTACCGCTGCGGCTACCCCGAACTCGACTTCGACGCCATGAACTGCGCCGCGCAGCTCCTGCTCGGCACACACGATTTTTCCTGCTTCGAGAAAACCGGCAGCGACAACAAAACCAGCATCTGCACCGTCTACGAGGCCGGTTGGCACCAATACGTCCCATCGCACTTGGCCGTCCTCTCCGTGGCAGCTAAATCCCTGAATGATAGCGGATTATCCAATCCTTCTACCCCGGATTCAACGTACTTGGAATCCGTAACTCCCACAAAACCAGATACTTATGTGCCACGCTCCAAAGACGGGGGTTACTGGTACTTCAGGATTGCTGCGGACCGGTTTCTACGGAATATGGTGCGGGCGATAGTGGGAACGCTGATAGAGGTGGGCCGCGGGAAGCGGAGCGTGGAGAGCGTGGCGGAGCTCATCGCCGGCGGCACCCGTTCCGACGCCGGAGAGTCCGTCCCCGGTCACGCGCTCTTCCTTTCGCACATTGATTATTGACCCGTTTTTCTTAAATGCCTATCTATCAAACTATTACTAAAAATCGATGCTCCAAAACAGAGCATCAATATTCCGTAAAACATTATCAGTCAATACTTTAAAGAAAACGCTGGCGATGAAATTTTTGAAATACGTTATTATTCTGCTGTCGATTTTCGCTTTCTCGTACTGCTCCCCAGATAATCCTGACAACCCAAAGGATAATCAGGAGCAGAATGAGCCCGGAGACGACACCCCCGGTGGCGGCGGAGGCGAGACTCCACCGCCGGTTGTCACCAACGTGCTGGCGACAGTCTTTGCCGAGAGCTTCGACCACGACACCGGTTACTCGGGCTTTATGAGCTCGGGCGAATGGTCCGACGCCAGCGGCACCGGCGCGGCATCGGCGGCATACACCACCTGGAACGCGAACATCTACAATAACAACTACGGCTCCGCAAACGCCTACAGCGGAGCTTCGGGCGGCTGCTACGCCAACGTCTACCAGAGCAACTCCGGCGTTTACGGATACTGCACCATAAGCGGCATATCCACAGGCACTTACAAGAACTTCAGGCTGTACTTCGGAGCCATCCAGTCAAGCGAGGTGCTCACCCTGGAAGTCTGCCACGACGGCTCCACCTGGACAGCCCTGCAATACTCCAACGGCAAGACCTACAACAGCTGGGGACGCGCCGAAATCTGCTTCACTGTGGCTGGCGGCAACGGCACCCTGTCGTTCAAGTTCACGCTGGCACAACCCAAGTCCGACTATACTTACGGAGGCAAGCTCGACGACATCCTGCTGCAGGCGGTCGACACCGCGTACGACACCGTCATCGGAAGCGAACAGGGCGGAGGCGGCGGAGGCGGCGGAGGCGACTCCGGGCTGAAGAGCCGCTATGCGGAGCTGCCGGTAATCGACAACACCAACTCCGACTATTACTACAATACGCTGTACGCCGAGACGGTGGACACAAAAAAGCACGTGCGAAACTTCTCGTTCTGCTACGACACCCGCAGGCACAACCCCATCTGGGTGGCATTCCCGATGCACAGCATCTATGCCGAGGGCTACGGCCGCTCCAAGGACGGTAACGGCAACGACCCCTGGATGCAGTATCCCGGCCTGCCGCTGGACAAGCAGTCCATAATCTGGGACATCGAAGGCGACGGCTACATGTACTGGTCGGCCCAGTCCGCCATCCTCGGAGGCAGCGGTTCCTGGACCAAGGGGCATCTGTGCATGTCGTCCAGCCGCGAAGGCGCGGGAGAGGACATCAACCTGCAGACCTTCTACCCTGTGAACATCGCCCCGCAGTCCAACACGAACGCGGGAGCGGGCATCTTCGGAACGCTCTGGGGCAAGACGGAGGACTTCCACTGGAGGCGCGGCTCGCAGATCTGCCCCGACACCCTTTACGTGGTGGCCGGCTGCCACTACGCCAACGACAGCAACATCGAATACGACGCCTGCAACTGGAACGCCCGCAGCTCCCATTCCAAGGCCTGCATAGTGCCCACGCACCAGTACAAGGTGTTTCTGCGCACACGCAGCGGCAACCTGGGCAAGCCCGTGCACGAGTGTACGGCCGCGCAGCTCAAGACCATCGCCTTCTGGTTCGATTCGGTGCTGCCGACCGGCTCCTCGGAGTACGTGCAGGACTACGCGGTTTCGGTTGCCGAAGTGGAGCGCCGCACCGGTCTTACCTTCTTCCCGGACATCCCGGAGGAGGTGAAAAACCAGTGCGAACCGCGGGACTGGGGATTGGACTAAAAAATCGGCATTTGAAGGCACTTCAGGCGCATTTTTGGGCTAAAAACGCAGAAAAACGCGCTTTTTACCCGGAAAAATGTTCGTTTTTGCGAAAATTGTTTATATTTGTGCACTGAAGGCAAGTAAAACACACATTTACAAACCAATAACATTAATTTTTTAACACATTTATTATGGAAAAGCTCATTGCTCAGATCAAGGCTCAGCTCGCTGCCATCAGCGCTGACATCGACAAGGTAGAAAACAAGGCTGCGAAGGCTCGCGTACGCAAAGCTACTCTCGCCCTCGAGAAACTTGGAAAGGAATATCGTAAAGTTTCCGTGAAGTAATTCACCCGCTTTATTTCCTAAAAAACCGCCGTCCCTCCCGGATGGCGGTTTTTTTATGCTTTAAACTTGTTTAAAATCACCGAAATAGTATTATCTTTGTACGATTATATCAAACCGGTTAGTGTAACTAATATTTTTAAACGATATGCTTTTCAATTTACTTCAGGCAGAGATTGCGGAGGCCGCTCCCGTCGCAACACAGGAAATGTCCTATTCTCTTATCGACATGGCCACCAAGGGCGGCTGGCTCATGATTGTGCTGCTCGTCCTTTCCGTCATCGCCATCTACATCTTCGGCAAGAAGGTTTGGGTTATCGGCAAGGCCAACAAGATCGACAAGAACTTCATCGACGACATCAAGGACTATGTTACCGAGGGCAAGATCAAATCCGCCCTGGCGCTTTGCTCCAAGTACGACACCCCCGTCGCACGCCTGATGGAAAAGGGTATCGAGCGCATCGGACGTCCTCTCGGCGACATCCAGACCGCGGTCGAGAACATGGGCAACCTCGAGGTATCGCGCCTCGAAAAGGGCCTTCCCTTCCTCGCCATGATTTCCGGCGGCGCCCCGATGATCGGATTCCTCGGCACCGTGATGGGTATGGTGCAGGCCTTCTTCAACATGTCCAACGCGGGCAACAACATCGACATCACCCTGCTCTCCGGCGGTATCTATACCGCAATGATCACCACCGTGGGCGGTCTTATCGTTGGTATCATAGCCTACTTCGGCTACAACTACCTCACAGCCAGGATTTCCGACGTGGTGTTCGGCATGGAAAACGCCACCATCAGCCTGCTCGACATCCTTAACCAACCGGCCGAAAAATCAGAAGAATAATGGCAATCAAGAGAACAACAAAGGTGGATGCGGGCTTCTCGATGTCCAGTATGACGGACATCGTGTTCCTGCTGCTCATCTTCTTCCTGGTGACATCCACCCTCATCAATCCCAACGCCCTCAAGCTTCTGCTCCCCAAGAGCACCGGCCAGGTGAGCGCCAAGCCCACCGTCAGCGTGAGCATCAAGGACTGGGGCGAGGGCACCTTCACCTACCACATCAACGGCAGCGAGCTTGCCGAAGAGATCGGACAGGTGGAAGACGACCTCGTGGGGCTTCTGCAGAACGAGGAGGACCCTACCTTCTCCATCTACTCGGACGAGAGCGTTCCCATCAAGGAAATAGTGCAGGTGATGAACATCGCCAAGCGCAACCATTACAAAGTCATACTCGCAACGCAGCCTGAATGAAAGAGTACCTTCGCGAACGGCAGAACCGCGGGCGCAACGCCTCGCTGACCGGCATCCTCCTTACGGTGCTGGTGCACGGCGTCGCACTCTGCGCGATTTCTTTCACCGGCCTCAAGTATATCTACCCTCCCCCGGAGGAGACTTCCTTCGTGCTGGACTTCCAGGAGGTCGAAGAGGAGGAGATAGTGAAGCCCAAGTACGGACGCGAGCCCCAGGGCGAGAAGGTCGACCGCGAGAAAGAGGTGGAGCTTGTGCAGCGCAGCCAGTCGCCTTACGAGAGCACCAAGCAGAACCTCACCCCGGCTGCGAAGCCGGATGATTTCGGGGACGTGGAAACCCCCGAGCCCGAAAGGGAGAAGGAGCCGGAGCTCGACCCCCGTGCCGCCTTCCCCGGAATGGCAAAGAAAGATACAAGCATCACCGCGCCCCATGCCGCATCCGAGGCATCGGCCACATTCAAGGCAGGGCAGGTGGACGGAAATACTGAAACCGCAAAGACCGAGGGCGCAGCGAATGCGCATGTGGAAGGCCGCAAGGTCAACAAGGCCACCCTCCGCAAGCCCGGCTACAACATCCAGGAAAGCGGGCGAGTGGTGGTGAAGATCTGGGTGGACCAGTACGGTAAGGTCAAGAAGGCCGAGCCGGGAGCCGACGGCACCACGATTACAAATGCAAAACTTTGGGCGGCAGCCCGTGCGGCGGCAATGGACGCCGTGTTCGACATGAAGGCCGACGCCCCCACGATGCAGGAAGGAACCATCACCTACATATTCAATTTGAAGTAGTTATTACCTTATTTACCTAAACATCTGGCCCAGGAGTGACGCGAGTCAGCCGAAGGCCCTAAACACAGAACAAAATGAACGATTTTTCAAAAGATGGCCGTAAACTCAGACCACGCAGGCGCGTAGCGCAGGCCGAACCCGTATCCTACGGAGAACATAAACCCTATGGCGAACGCCGCAGCAGCGGCGAAGGCGAACACCGTAGTTTCGGCGACCGCAAGCCCTACGGAGAGCGCAAGAGTTACGGCGCAGGCCGCCCCTCCGGCGACCACAAGCCCTTCGGCGACCGTAAGCCCTACGGCGACAGGCCTTCGGGCGAACACAAAAGCTTCGGCGGTCGCAAGAGTTTCGGCGACCGCAAACCCGCCGGCCGCAAGCCCTTCGGCAAAGGCCCCGGCTTCAACCGCAAATCCGACGAGGGCATCCGCCGCATGATAGCGTCCAGCCCCAAGAAGGAAGCGCCCTCCTACAACTTCGACGATTTCGAGGCAAAGGAGGTGGTGCGCCTCAACAAATACATCGCCAATTCGGGCGTCTGCTCCCGCAGGGAGGCCGACACCATGATTCTGGCAGGAGTAGTGACAGTTAACGGCGAAGTGGTGACCGAACTCGGCACCAAGGTCAACGTGCGCACCGACGTGGTCAAGTTCAACGGCGAAACCCTCCGGGGCGAGGCCCGCGTATACCTGGTGATGAACAAGCCCAAGGGCTATGTGACCACCGCCAGCGACCCCCACGCCGACAAGACCGTCATGGACCTCATCAAGAACTGCCCCGCCCGCGTTTATCCGGTGGGACGTCTCGACAAGGCCACCACGGGCGTGCTGATGTTCACCAACGACGGCGAAATCGCCGAGCGCCTCACACATCCTTCGTACGACAAGAAGAAGATATATCAGGTTATCCTCAACAAGCCTTTCACCGAGGAGGAACGCCAGCAGGTGCTCGCGGGCATCACGCTGAACGACGGTGATATCGCGGCGGACGCCCTCGAGTTTATCGACGAGGACGACCACCGCAAGCTCGGCATCGAGATCCACTCCGGCAAGAACCGCATCGTGCGCCGCATTTTCGAGCACTTCGGCTACGACGTGCGCGGGCTCGACCGCGTGTACTTCGCAGGCCTCACCAAGAAGGGCCTCAAGAAGGGCGAATGGCGCTACCTCACCGAGGGCGAAGTGAATATCCTCAAGATGGGAGCATACGTATAATGGCACACAGGGCAGGTTTCGTAAATATTATCGGCAACCCCAACGTGGGCAAGTCCACGCTGATGAACGCGTTCGTCGGCGAGAAACTCTGCATAGTTACAGCCAAGGCCCAGACCACCCGTCACAGAATTATGGGAATTGTTAACGGCGAGGACTGGCAGATAGTGTTTTCGGACACCCCGGGCATACTCAAGCCGGCCTACCGCCTGCAGCAGACCATGATGAACGCGGTGGATTCCGCAATCGGCGACGCGGACGTAATCCTCTACGTCACCGACACCGTGGAGACCGCCGACAAGAACGGCGAGTATGTCGCCCGCCTCAAGGACCTGTCCTGCCCCGTAATTGTCATTGTAAACAAGATAGATATCAGCGATCAGGCCCGCGTGCAGGAGTTGCTCGCCTGGTGGAAGGAGCAGATTCCCGCCGCCACCGTGATCCCGGCATCCGCCCGCGAGGGCTTCAACATCGCCACCATCATCCAGACGGTGGTGGACAGCCTCCCGGAGGCACCCGCCTGGTACGACAAGGACAGCTTTACCGACAGGAACCTGCGCTTCTTCGCGTCGGAAATCATCCGCGAGAAGATTCTCCTCAACTACAAAGAGGAGATTCCCTACAGCTGCGAGGTGGCCATCGAGTCCTTCCGCGAGGGCGAGGAGCGCTACGACATCTCCGCGGTGATATACGTCATGCGCGAGTCGCAAAAGGGCATCCTTATCGGCAAGAAGGGCGCTGCCCTCAAGAAGACGGGCACGCAGGCCCGCATCGACATGGAGGACTTCTTCCAGAAGAAGGTGTTCCTGCAGCTGTTCGTGAAGGTGGACCCCGACTGGAGGGAGAGCCGCCGCGAGTTACGTAAATTCGGTTACGAAGAATAGATAAGAGTATGAGCGAAGAATTCGAAGATATAGAGATTCAGGAAGAAGTCCAGGAAGAAGAGATTGCCGATCAGGTCGGCAATGACGAGGTTCCAGCCAAGGCCGGGAAGTTCGACCGTCTGCTGGAGAGCGACAGCCATAAATTCAAGCTGTCGGGCATGTTCAAGGACTGGTTCCTGGACTACTCGTCCTACGTCATCCTTTACAGGGCCGTTCCCCATATAGTAGACGGCCTCAAGCCGGTTCAGAGGCGTGTGCTTCACGCAATGAACCGTATGGACGACGGCGCCTACACCAAGGTGGCGAACATTGTCGGCCAGGCCATGCAGTACCATCCGCACGGCGACTCTTCCATACTCGGAGCGCTCGTGCAGCTGGGCCAGAAGGGCCTCACGGTCGACTGCCAGGGTAACTGGGGAAGCATAATCACCGGCGACAGCAACGCCGCCCCCCGTTATATCGAGGCACGCCTCAGCAAATTCGCCAAGGAAGTCATCTTCGACGACGAGATTACCAACTGGATGAACTCCTACGACGGGCGGAATAAAGAGCCCGTCGAACTGCCGGTCCGCTTCCCCCTGCTGCTCGCCCAGGGCACCGAGGGCATCGCCGTAGGCATGGCGTCAAAAATCCTCCCCCACAATTTCGGTGAGCTGATGGACGCTTCGGTCAAGATTCTCGAAGGCAAGCCTTATGAGATTTACCCCGACTTCCCCACAGGCGGCTTTGCCGACTGCAGCAAATACAACAACGGCCGCCGCGGTGGCAGCGTGAAGGTGCGCGCCCGCATCGAGAAGATCGACAAGGGCACCATCGCCATCACCGAGATCCCCTACGGCAAGACCACGCACATGCTCATCGACTCCATCCTGAAGGCTAAGGACAAGGGCAAGATAAAGATCAAGAAGATCGAGGATATGACCACCGATAAGGCGGAAATCCTCATCCATCTGCCCGGAGACGTGTCGCCGGACAAGACCATCGACGCGCTTTACGCCTTTACCGACTGCGAGACCAACATCACCCCCAACGCCTGCGTCATCAAGGACAGCAAGCCCCAGTTCCTCTCGGTCAACGAGATTCTGGAGTACGACACCTTCCACACCCGCGACCTGCTGGAGCAGCAGCTGCGCATCCGCCTGGACAAACTGGAGAACGAGTGGCATTACACTTCGCTCGAGCGCATCTTCTTCGAAGAAGGTGTCTACAAGATCCTCGAGGAGCAGAAGCACGCCACCTGGGAGGACCAGAAGGAGGCCATCCTCAAGCGGATGCTGGACTTCCGCGAGTGCGTCAAGCGCGACATCACCATGGAGGATATCGACCGCCTGGTCGAGAAGCCTGTGCGCAAGATTTCCAAGTTCGACGCCAAGGCCGTGGAGGACAAGATTTTCAAGATCGAGCAGGAGATGCTGGAGGTGCAGAAGAATATCGACAACATCACCGATTACACCATCGCCTGGTTCAAGGGCCTCAAGACAAAGTACGGCAAGGATTTCCCGCGCCATACCGAGCTCACCGGCTTCGAGACCATCGCCGCCACCAAGGTCATCAACAACAACGCCAAGCTCTACGCCAACCTGGCCGAGGGCTTCGTGGGTATCGGCCTCAAGCGCGACGACAACGGCACCTTTGTTTGCGACTGCTCGGACATCGCCGAGATTATCGTCATCGGCTCCGACGGCAAGTACCGCATCACCAAGGTGGAGCCCAAGGCATTCTTCGGCAAGGACCTGCTGTACGTGGGCATCTTCAACCGCGGCGACGCCCGCACCATCTACAATGTCATCTACCGCGAGGGCAAGAGCAGCATCTACTACGCCAAGCGCTTCGCGATTACTTCGGTCACCCGCGACAAGGAGTACGACATTACCACCGGCGCGGCCGGCAGCAAGATACTCTGGTTCAGCGCCAACCATAACGGCGAAGCCGAGACCGTGAAGGTGCAGCTGCGCCCGAAGCCGAAGCTCAAGAAGACGGCTTTCGAGTACGATTTCGCCACGCTGGGCATCAAGAGCAAGACCGCGCGCGGCAACCTCGTCACCAAGAATGTAATCAGCAAGATAGTGCTCAAGAGCAAGGGCGTGTCCACTATCGCAGGCAAGGATATCTGGTACGACAGCGATATCCAGAAGCTCAACGAGGACGGACGCGGCCTTTACCTGGGCCAGTTCGAGGGCGACGACAAGGTGCTCGCCATCTTCCGCAACGGCACCTACTATACCACCTCGTTCGAGCTGGTCAACAAGTACCAGGGCGACGTGCTGCTGATCGAGAAGTTCGACCCGAACAAGGTGTTCACCGTGCTCTACTACGACGGCGACCCGAAGGTGAAGACCTTCTACGTGAAGCGCTTCTGCTTTGTGCCGAGCGACAACAATCCGGTGCTCTTCATTTCCGATGCGCCCAAGTCCTACCTCGTTGCCATCAGCGGCGACAAGCATCCGCAGTACCGCTGCATCTTCGGCGGCAAGTCCGCCCACAAGGAGCCGGAGCTCATCGATGCCGAGGAGTGGATTGCGCGCAAGGGCCTGACCGCCAAGGGAAAGAAGTGTCACGACCGCGACCAGGTGAAGAAGGTGGAGTTTGCCGAGCCTCTGCATAAGCCCGAGGACGACCTGCCGCCGGAGCTTCCGGAGGAGGCCGTCGCACCCGACGAGTCACCTGACGGCGCCGGTTCTGCGCCCGCTGCAGGTTCTGCCGCCGGCTCCGGTTCTGGCGCCGGCTCTGGTTCGGCTGCCGGCTCCCCCGAGCCCGAAGCTATCGACCTGGACATTCCCGGCACCAACGACCTCGGTCTTCCTGTCGGCGAAATCTCGCTGCCTCCCCTCACCGAGGAGGATCTCCCCGAAATCGAGGAACCGACACTGTTCTAGTATGGTCTGGTGTCTGACAGGCTGCATGGGAAGCGGTAAAACGACTGTCGGTCGTTTGCTAGCCGCTTCCGGCAGGAACCCTGCCGGTTTGCCAGCCGAGGTTACCCCCTTCAGGAGTTCGCCCTACGGGCTCACCCCACCATCCCTTCAGGACGGTCCCCCCGCTACCGAACCGCGGGTGTTACGTCCTTCAGGGGGCAACCCCGACTGTCAAACCAACCCTTCAACCACCGATGATTCTATTATATTTATCGACCTAGACCAGCTGATTGAAAGGCAGCAGGGAAGGAAGGTTCAGGAGATTTTTGCGAAGCAGGGGGAAGCGGCGTTTAGGAGGATGGAGCTAGAGGCGCTGCAGGAGGCGATTTCGAGCTACGAGGGCGGAACGCTGGTGATAGCGCTCGGAGGCGGAACGCTTATGACGCCGGAGTGCCGCGAGCTGGTGCGCATGTGCTCTCACTGCATTTATTTGCGGGCGACGGCCAGGACGCTGGCGGAGAGGCTGCAGGGCGCCTGCGAAGCTTCAGGATTGTCAGCCGCCAACGGTCAGGCTTCAGGGCAACCCTCCGCCATCGCGAGCCGGCCGCTTCTTGCCGGCGAGGGCTCTCTCGAAGACAAGCTCGCCGCGCTGCTCGCCGTCCGCGGCCCCGTCTACGAGGCCTCCGCCCACCACATCATCGACACCGACGGCCTCTCCCCCGCCGCTGTCGCCGCACAGGCCCGAGCCATCATCTTCGGCACCCGATAGCTGGCGCTTAAACCTCTGTCTATCAGCATTTTAACACATTCCTTCTACCTGGTTTTCGGGGTAGAAGGAATTGCTTTAATCGTTATCAATCAATTAGTTAGCCGCCAGCCCCGAAAGGATGAAATCCTCGGGGGTACAAATGATGGGCATATGAAAGTCGGGTAGAAGGCCCTTGGTTATTTTGAAGTCTTTCACGTTACGGGTTATCACGTAATCGCAGCCCCCCTCGGAAGCGCAGACAAGTTGAAGAATGTCTTCGAAGTCCGGGCCATCCATCATAACCGCGGTCTGAATTGTCGATTCGTCAACCGAAAGGACTTCAGAGACTTCGCAAAGCTGCTTAATCGTCGGTTGAAGGCAGCCTTTAGAAAACTCTTTGCGAATGACAAAAGCGATGTTCGCAAGCGACAGCGAACTCTGCAAGACCTCTATCTTGCCATCGTCATGCATTTGAAACAAATTGGCAGAGAACTCATAGCCCGGCCTCTCCAACAGCATATCCAAAATAATATTGGTATCCAAAAATACTTTCGGTTTCATTTTGACAGGATATATTTCAGCCGTTCATCTTCGATTGACTCCATCCTGGACGAATCCAGGCGTATAATACCTACAAGATTCCTGATCTTGGGACTGTGGACACTCTTCAGTTTGCGGTCCCTTTCAGTCTTGAGTGCCTCTTCTTCAAGGACTGATTCCAAATATCTCTTCAACGATAGGCCGGCCATAGCGGCCTTCTCCGAGAGAATTCCAACTACTCCCGGCTTCAAATCTATCAGTTTTCTTTTGAGTGCGATTGTTTGCATATATACAAATTTTTACAAAGATATATATAATTTCCGAATAATTATCACTGCCTTTGCAGCAAGACATAAGTCGCCCTACGGATGGGTAAAGGGTAGTGCAAAGTCCCCGCCAGCTGACCCTCGCTCTTGAAGTAATTCCGCAGCGCTGTCCCGGGGCAAGTTTAGCAGACGGTCAAATGGCCGTCTGTTTTTTAATTATTATTGCTAACTTCGGGACGGAATGAGAAGAATTGGGATTATTACAACTGTTGTCGTGCTTCTGACCGCAGCCTGCGCGAAGCCGGCGCAGGAGCACCTGTCGGATTATGTTTCCACGCTGGTGGGCACGCTGAGCGAACCGGCGTACTCTACAGGGAATACTTATCCGGCCGTCGCTATGCCCTGGGGCATGAACTTCTGGACGCCGGTTACGGCAGAGCGGGAGAACGACGGATGGGCTTATCAGTACGACAAGCGCCGCATCACGGGCTTCAAGCAGACTCATCAGCCTTCGCCATGGATAAACGACTACGGCGCATTTTCCATTCTGCCTTTCACCGGGGACGATGCGGGCGGCAGTTTCTTCTCGCACAACAGCGAGGAGGCGAGGCCCTATTACTATAAGGTATATCTGGCCGACTACGACATAACCGTCGAAATTACACCGACCGAGAGGGCGGCGGTAATGCGAATCACATTCCCGGAAAGCGAACACTCCTGCATAAAGGTGAATCCCTTCCAGGGCGGCAAGGTGAGCTGCGACGGCGAGTGGACTCGCGGCTACAGCGTGCAGAATCACGGCGGAGTGCCGGAAGGCTTCCGCAACTGGTTTGTAATCAAGGCAGATGCCCCTGTGCAGAAGCAGTTTACCACCGCCCACGGGCAGGTCGTGACGCTCTACCTGGCATCTTCCTTCATCTCCGCCGAACAGGCGCAACTCAATCTGGACGAAGTCTTGGACCGCCCGTTCGAGGAGGTGCGGAACTCTGCGCAGGCACGCTGGGACGAGGTTCTCGGGCGGATTCGCGTGAGCGGCGGTACCCTCGGGCAGAAGCGCACTTTCTACTCCTGCCTCTACCGCAGCACGCTCTTCCCGCGTAAATTCTACGAGATCGGCCCCGACGGCCAGCCCGTGCATTACAGCCCGTACAACGGCAAGGTGGAGCCGGGCTACCTCTACACCGACACCGGATTCTGGGATACCTTCCGGGCGCTGTTCCCGCTGCTGAACCTCGTGTACCCCGACGTGAATGCCGAGATTCAGGCGGGCCTCGCAAACATAGCCCGCGAGAACGGTTTCCTGCCCGAATGGGCCTCCCCCGGTCACAGGGACTGCATGATCGGTAACAATTCGGCGGCCGTGGTGGCCGACGCCGCAGTGCAGGGCATCACTTCCCGCGAGGATCTTGAGGTTCTTTACAAGGCGCTCGTGCACGCGACGGAGAATGTGCACCCGACTGTTTCTTCTTCCGGCCGCAAGGGACACGAGTATTACAATTCGCTTGGCTATATCCCGTATAACGTGGGAATCAACGAGAGCGTCGCACGCACGCTGGAGTATTCTTACGACGACTGGTGCATTGCGCAGATTGCCCGCCTGCTGGAGCGCCCGCAGGAAGAGGTCGACCTGTACCTGTCGCGCTCGCACAACTGGCGCAACGTCTTCGATGCCGAGTCGCGTCTGATGCGCGGAAGGAATGCCGACGGCAGCTTCCAGGAGCCTTTCAGCCCCTACAAGTGGGGCGATGCCTACACGGAGGGCAACGCCTGGCACTACACCTGGAGCGTATTCCACGATGTACCTGGACTCATAGCGCAAATGGGAGGTGAAAACGAGTTCGTGCAGATGCTGGACTCCGTATTCAAGGTTCCACCCGTCTATGACGACAGCTACTACGGCTACCGCATTCATGAGATAAGCGAGATGCAGACTGCGGACATGGGCAACTACGCCCACGGCAACCAGCCTTCGCAGCATATGCTCTACCTGTACGGATGGACTTCCCAGTTAGCGAAGGGCCAGCAGCATATCCGCGAAGTGATGGACCGCCTCTACAGCGCCACTCCCGACGGTTATTGCGGCGACGAGGACAACGGCCAGACATCCGCCTGGTACATCTTCTCCGCCCTCGGCTTCTACCCCGTCTGCCCCGCAAGCGGGCAGTATATCATTGGCACACCCCTCTTCCCGGAGGCTCAGGTCACTCTCTCCGGGGGTAAAACCCTGAAAATCTCGGCCTCCGGCCCCGGCCCGGTTTACAGTACCGTCAAACTTAACGGCAGGACCGTCAGGGACAATACCCTCGACATTTCTGCCGTCAAACAGGGCGGCACCCTGCGTTTTCGGTAAACGCTTTCCGTGCACGGGC
>JAFZWD010000041.1 GCA_017617495.1 Bacteroidales bacterium | reverse complement strand
GGCTGGTCGCCCGAACAGCTTTCCGAATTCGTTGCGCGCGAGATCTTCACCCTCCGGGCCGAAGCCTTGAGCGTCGAGGATTTCATCGAGCTCACCAGCAGCCTTCAATAGACTTTAGCAACAAACCATAAACGTTACAGGTGTCCCAAAAACCGGGACACCTGTAACAAAATCGGGCTTTTTTGACGCCGGTGTCCCGGAATTCGGGACACCTGGAACGGCAAAGACTACTCATCAGCCTTCTCCTCGGCAGCGTAAGCCTCGAGAAGTTTGGTCTGCACGTCACCGGGAACAGCCTGGTAGTCGGCGAATTCCATCTTGAAGGTTGCGGAACCTGCGGTGAGGGAGCTCAGGGAGGTCGAGTAACGGTAGAGCTCTGCGAGAGGAACGCGGGCCTTGAGGATCGCGAAACCCTTGTCGGCATCCATTGTTCCGAGCACGCCGCGGCGGTTCTGCAGGTCGCTCATAACGGCACCCTGATACTCGGGAGGAGTCATAACCTCGACATTGTAGATAGGCTCGAGAATCTTCGGACCGGCGTTGCGGAAAGCCTCACGGAAGGCGTTGCGGCCTGCGATGATGAAGGCGATTTCCTTGGAGTCCACCGGGTGCATCTTACCATCGTAAATATACACGCGGATGTCGCGCGCGTAGGAACCGGTAAGAGGACCTTCGGCCATCTTGTCGTTGATACCCTTGAGAATTGCGGGCATGAAGCCTTCGTCGATGGCACCACCGACCACGCAGTTCACGAATTCCAGTTTGCCGCCCCATTCGAGGTCGAATTCCTGACGGTTCTTAACCTTGAGTTCGGTATCCTTGCCGTCGATCTTGAACTTGTTGCTGAATTCCACACCTTCCACGATAGGGCAGATGAGCATGGAAACCTCACCGAACTGACCGGCGCCGCCGGACTGCTTCTTGTGACGGTAGGTAGCGGTAGCAACCTTGGTGATGGTCTCGCGGTAGGGAACCTTCGGAGCAAAGAGCTCGACGTCAAGCTTGAACTCGTTGTTGAGGCGCCACTTGACCACGTTGATGTGCTGCTCGCCCTGGGCGCTCAGGATGGTCTGACGGAGTTCCTTGGAGTTCTCCACGATGAAGGTAGGATCCTGGGAAGCGATCTTCTTGAGAGCGTCGCCCATCTTCTGGTCGTCCTGCTGGACCTTTGCCTTGATGGCGCAGTTGTACTTTGCTGCAGGGAACTGGATCTTGTCGTAAACAAGGCCGCTGCCGATCTGGGAAAGGGTGGTGCCGCTCTTGCTGTTCTTGAGCTTGACCGCGCATCCGAGGTCGCCTGCCTTGAGCACGTTCACCGCAACCTTCTTGTCGCCTGCGACGGCGTAGATGGCGGA
This sequence comes from Bacteroidales bacterium, assembly GCA_017617495.1. Classification (GTDB taxonomy): domain Bacteria; phylum Bacteroidota; class Bacteroidia; order Bacteroidales; family UBA932; genus Cryptobacteroides. The sequence continues at coordinate 11,164 of JAFZWD010000041.1, read as the reverse complement.
AAGGCGCTCCTTGTTGCCGCTGACGGGGTCTTCGAGGTCGAGACCGGAGGTGATGCTGCCGCTCATTACCTTGAAGTAGGAAACCTCGCCGAGGTGCTGCTCCACATCGTTCTTGTAGATGAAGAGGGCCGCGGGGCCGTTCTCGTCCACTGCCGGAGCGGGGGCGACGTCCTTGAGGAATTCGAGGAGGCGCTTCACACCGATATCCTTCTTTGCGCTGATGCAGAAGACGGGGTGCAGGTCACCGGCCTTTACACCGATGGACAGACCCTTCTGGATGTCTTCCTGGCTGAGGGTTCCCTCTTCGAAGAACTTCTCCATGAGAGCATCGTCGTACTCGGCGGCCTTCTCGATGAGTTCCTGCCTTGCAAGTTCGGCCTGGTCCGCGAGATTGGCGGGGATGTCAAGCTCTTCGCAAGCTCCGTTGGCGTCCTTGAAGTGATAGTACTTCATGGTAAGCACGTCGACGATGCCGTCGAACGCGATGCCGGGGTTGGCGGGGAACTGGATGTTGATGGCCTTTGCGCCGATGCTCTCCTTGATGGATGCCTGCACGTTGTCCCAGTCGGCCTTTTCGGTATCGAGCTGGTTGACAGCCACGATGAGGGGGAGCTTGTGGTCACCTGCCAGACGGAGGAAGTTGTCGGTACCGACCTCGACGCCCTGCTGTGCGTTGATGACGAGCACGCCGGCCTCGCTCACCTTCAGGCCCTGGTAGGCTCCGCAGATGAAGTCGTCGGCGCCCGGAGCGTCGATAAAGTTGATCTTGGTATCCTTGTACTCCGCATAGAGGGGAGTTGCGTAGATGGAACGCTGGTTCTGCTTCTCAAGCTCGTCGCTGTCGGAAACAGTGTTCTGGTCTTCAACGGTGCCCCTGCGGTCGATGACCTTGCCCTCGAAGAGCATGGCCTCTGCAAGTGTGGTTTTGCCGGACTTCGTACTGCCCAGCAGAACTACATCCCGGATGTCTTTGGTGGAATAATCTTTCATTGTTATATTGGTTTAAAAATTTGCGTGTTTCGGCAAAGCCGACAAATTTAACACTTTTTGAAAGTAATTCAAAATTTCCTGCCCCCTCATTCCCAATTCGCGCAAAAGGATTTCGTCCAAAGACACGGGAGATACAAAATTTTTCTTGCAAAAATCGCAGAACGACATTTCGTTTTCTGCAAAGAGACTGCCGTCCATCAGGCCGGAAGCGAAGAGCGCATAAGCATTGTTGACCGTACACATAAGATTTGGCGTTTTAGTTTTTGCAAATAACGCAATAAAGTTTCGGATTTGCCGGGTAAAACGCCGGGTAAAAAAACTTTTTTATGTTTTTGATACAACTTTATTTGCATATAACGCCCGAAACACTGCAAAAACCGCTTGGAAAAGACTGCGCGATTCGCTTTACTTTAGTGGCTCCAAACAGATAATCACTATGGACGAAAGAACAATCAAAGCCGCAGTAAAAAGCCTGCGGGAAGAACTCGGAGCCACGCAGGATGTGTTCGCCGAAGCACTTGGAATGGATACCAGCACCTACTGGCGCTTCGAAGAGGGAAACACCCGCATCCTCAACCCGAACATCTATAAAATCGCCCGCCATACCGGACGCGACGTGGAGGAAGTCCTGCTCGGCAGGGCGCGTATCGCCGAGCTCCGCGACGAGGGCCGCGGCCAGGAGCAGATCGAGGCGCTCAAGGCGCATTACGAGGCAATTATCGACCATCTCAACGACTACATCCGCATGCTCAAGGCGCAGGCTGCGGAAAAATAGTTATCTTTGTAAGATAACAACAAGGAGTATGAAGAAGATTTTAATCTCTCTGGCGGCACTTCTTGCGGGTGTCGCCGCTTTCGCTGACGAGGGAATGTGGCTGCTGCCGCTCCTTCAGAAGTTCAACCAGGAAGCGATGCGCAACATCGGCTGCCGCCTCACGGCAGAAGACATCTACAACATAAACAATTCTTCGCTGAAGGACGCCATAGTGCAGTTCGGCGGCGGTTGCACCGGCGAGATCATCTCGCACGACGGCCTGCTGGTGACCAACCATCACTGCGGATACAGCGCAATCCAGAAGCTTTCCACCCCCGAGAAGAACTACCTCGAGGACGGCTTCTTCGCCCTTAAACGCGAGGACGAAATCCCCGCGCCCGGCATGAGCGTGATGTTCCTTGTGAAGATGGAAGATGTCACCGACCTGCCGGACCAGAAGGCCTATCTCAAGGAAGTGAAGGCGAAACTCGAGAAGGAAGGCCCCGGCCGCACGGCCCAGATAGTGAGCTTCTACAACGACAACGTTCAGTATCTCATTGTCTACAAGGTGTTCAAGGATATCCGCTTTGTGGCCGCTCCTCCCGCATCCATGGGTAAGTTCGGCGGCGAAACCGACAACTGGATGTGGCCCCGCCACACCTGCGACTTCAGCATGTTCCGCGTATATGCCGACGCCAACGGCAATCCGGCAGCTTATTCTCCGGACAACAAGCCCTACCAGGCGGAAAAGTCTCTCAAAATCTCCCTCAAGGGCGTGAAACAGGACGATTTCGCATTTATTCTCGGCTACCCCGGACGCACCCAGCGCTTCCAGACGGCCGCACAGCTCGAGTCGATGATAGCCATCAACCGCATCAAGATCGACGCCCGCACCGTGCGCCAGAAGGTAATGCGTGAGGAGATGGAAAAGGATCCCGCCGTGCGCCTGCAGTACGCCAACAAATACGCATCTTCCTCCAACGGCTGGAAGAAATGGCAGGGCGAGGAGCTCGCTTTTGCAAAGCTGAACATAATCGGCCGCGAACTCGAGAAGGAAAAGGCTCTTCCCGAGGGAGCCGAGGCAGTAAAGAATATCGCCGACATCGTTGCCAGGAATCAGGAATCCGTTGCGGCTATGACGCTTTTGAACGAGACCATCGGCCGCATCGAAAGAATCAAATTCTTCGAACTCAAGCCGGGAGATCCCAAACTCAAGGATTACAACGAGGCGGTGGACCGCAAGATTACCGAGGCCCTCTTCGCGCACTACAACGCTAACGTGAATCCGAAATATAAGATCGAACTGCCCAAGGTGGCCGACCTCTACTCGAATTCCAAGAAGGGAATCGCCGCCTGCAAGGCCCTCAACTCGGCTATAGACAAGCAGTCCGAAAGCCTCTGGGGCGATGCCAGGAAGATGCGCGAAGACCTCAAGCCCTGGACCAAGGCTTTCGCCGCCGCCCTTCTGAAGGCTAACGGCGACAACGCCAGCTATCCCGACGCAAACTTCACCATGCGACTGACATACGGCACGGTTATGCCTTATTCCCCCAAGGACGGCGTTCTTTACTGGTATTACACCACATCCGAGGGTGTGCTCCAGAAGGAGAACCCCGATGACTATGAGTTCCGCGTGCCCGCCAGGGCCAAAGAGCTGATGCTCGCCAAGGACTTCGGGCGTTATGCCGACGAAAACGGCAAGCTGGTCACCTGTTTCCTCACCAACTGCGACATCACCGGCGGCAACTCCGGCAGCCCGGTTATGGATGCCAGCGGCAACCTCATCGGCCTTGCCTTCGACGGCAACTGGGAGAGCATGAGCAGCGACGTGATGTTCGAACCCGAGCTGCAGCGCTGCATCTGCGTGGACATCCGCTACGTCCTCTGGACGGTGGAGAAGTTCGGCGGCGCCTCCAATCTTATCGACGAACTTGAATTCGTAATATGACAAAATCTGAGATAGAGGCCTTCCTGCGCGAGGTAAAGCACCCGGCTAAGCAGGAGGCGGATATTGTGGAACTGGGGATTGTGCGGGAGATAGCCATCGCCCCGGAGGGGGTGACGGTTACCCTGGGCTTCCCCAAGAGGGGCGAGCCTTTGCAGAAATACCTCGTCGGCGCAACGCGCGCCTGCCTCATCCGCCATCTCGGCAAGGATGTCCCGTCCGAAGTGAAGACGGTGGCTCTGGAAGATGCCCCCAGGCCCGAAGGGCTGGGAAAGGAGATGCTGGATGGCGTCAAGCATATAATCGGCATAGCGTCCGGCAAGGGCGGAGTGGGCAAAAGCACTGTGGCGGTGAATCTGGCTGTGGCGCTGGCCCGTTCGGGCTGCAAGGTCGGTCTGGCAGATGCAGATGTGTACGGCCCTTCCGTCCCTACGATGACGGGCACCGAAGGTTATGCCCCGGCGGGCGAGCAGATAAACGGCAAGGATTATATAGTGCCGGTGGAGAAGTGGGGAGTGAAGTGGATGTCGATAGGCTATTTTGCCAAGCGCAGCCAGGCGCTCATCTGGCGTGGTCCCATGGCTTCCAACGCCCTCAAGCAGCTGATCCTGCAGGTCAACTGGGGCGAGCTCGACTATCTGCTCATCGACATGCCTCCGGGAACCGGCGACATCCATATTTCGCTGGTAAACGACATACCGATTCAGGGCGCGGTGATAGTGACAACGCCCCAGAACGTGGCGCTTGCCGACGTGGAAAAGGCGGCCGACATGTTCCGCCACGAAAACGTGAACAAGCCAGTGCTCGGTGTGGTCGAGAATATGGCCTGGTTTACTCCCGCGGCCCATCCAGACGAGAAGTATTATCTGTTTGGCGAAGGCGGCGGAGCGCATCTGGCCGAAACTCTTGGGGTGCCCCTGCTGGCGCAGATTCCGCTGGTCCAGGATATCCGCGAATGCGGCGATGCCGGCGAGCCGGCGGCCCTGGGCAGCGGGCCCGAAGCGGAGGCCTTCCTCGCCCTGGCCGCAACTTTAAAGAATTCAGGTGATTAAGCGAGCGCACATATTGCCGGTTCTGGCGATGCTTCTGGCTCTTTGCGGATGTGTCCGGGAAGAGTTCAGCAAAGCGCCGGTGCGCGGCGCGGAAAAAACCGTACCCGAGCGGCTCCGCGTCAACGGAGTGGCTGTAATCAAGGTGGACGACGCCCTTGTGGAGGCGCTTGAGGAGGCCGCGGCAAAAGGTTCTTTCAAAACAAAGAGCGCAGCTCTCGACAACGCTTTCGACAGCCTGGGAGTGACCGAATGGCACAGGGTTTTCCCCGACGCCGGCGAGTTCGAAGCCCGCACCCGCGAGGCCGGTCTGCACCGCTGGTATCATATTGAATTCGCCGATACCATCACGTATACAAGGGCAGGCGAACGCCTGAAGAAAGTGCAGGGCATCAGGGGCATCGAACCGGTGCACAGGGTAAAGCGTACTGCGGTGGACGGCGTGCCCAACGACCCGCACTTCAAATGGCAGTGGGACGTTTACAACGACAAGTCGCTTGACCTTACCATCCAGTTCAAGAACGATAAGGGCCAGACTGTCAATTACCAGGTAAACGAAGGAGCTGACGTCAATGTCCTGCCCATCTGGCAGAAATACACCACCGGCAGCAGCAACGTCATAGTTGCGGTGGTTGACGAGGGTGTGGAAATCAATCACCCAGACCTCAAGGGAGTGGTTATCCCCGGAGGAGAGAAGGGAAGCAAGAACTTTGTAACCCGCAACACATATTCGCAGTATACCATCACCCCCGGCTCGCACGGCACGCACGTGGCCGGCACAATCGCCGCAGTGCGCAACAACGGCATCGGGGTTTCGGGAATAGCCGGAGGCGACTATGCCAAGGGCATTGCCGGAGTGCGGATCCTTTCCTGCGAGATATTTGACAGCGAGGACGGCTGCTACGACGACGGCTGCGCCGCGGCCATCAAATGGGGCGCCGACCACGGCGCGGTAATCTCCCAGAACAGCTGGGGAAACAACTACGACAGCGACGATGACGGCGAGCTAAGCGACGAAGAAAAAGAGGTGGCCAAAAACGATGTCATCACCAATGTCCTTAAGGAAGCAATTGACTATTTTGTAGAGAAGGCCGGTTGCGACAAGCAGGGCAACCAGTTGCCGGATTCCCCGATGAAGGGAGGCCTGGTGATATTCGCGGCCGGTAACGACGGCATCGAGTACGGTATCCCCGAGAGCTACGACGGGGTGATTGCGGTAGGGGCCACAGGGCCGGACTATATTTACTCCTGGTATTCCAATTACGGCAGCTGGGTGGATATCTGCGCTCCGGGCGGAGACGGCCTCGGGCAGGATCCGGACGAGCCCTTCTTCACGAAGATCCATACCGACAATCTGGGCACCAGCCGCGGCAATATCTGGAACCTTTTCTGCACCACCCAGGGCGAGCACGACGACTATGTGAACTACGGCTACATGAACGGCACTTCGATGGCCTGCCCGCACGTGTCCGGCGTGGCGGCCCTGCTGGTGTCGCTGCTGGGCAGGCAGGGATTCACCGCCGAAGAGCTCAGGGAGCGCCTCATCGAAGGGGCGGATGCCAGTCATGTCATCCCGCAAAGATATATCGGGCCTTATCTCGATGCCTACGGGGCTCTCCGCCACGGCAACATCCCGCCGTTCGCAACAAAGGCTTTCCCCGACCAGGTATTTGCGGAAAAGGGAGAGAGCGTAATGCTGGATTTGAATGAGTATTTCCAGGATTATGACGAGAACGACACTGTCAAGTATAAAGCTGAGAGTTCCGACGAGTCTGTAGTGCAGGTGGACGTCACGACAAATACTCTGACCATCTTTGCCACGGGCAAGGGTATGGCTACCGTTACCGTTACGGCTACCGACAGCAAGAACATGAGCGTCTCTTCGACCATCTCCATTGCGGTCATCCGCAACGGTCCTTCGGATGATTCGCCGCTGGACCTCTCTGGCCTGACCGTCGGCAAACAGCCGGTGAAGGAAAGCCTGAGCTTCGCGACACTGGTGGCCGGGGAACTCGAAGTGAAGGTGGTGAACTCGACAGGCAAGACCGTACTGTCGGGCAAATACAATACCTCCGCCAGCGAGCCTGCAACGGTGGATATGAAGAAGCTCGCGCCCGGCCGCTATACGGTCACCGTCAAATGCTTCGGCAAGAGCCATAAGTTCGTAGTAGCAAAAGTCTAGGTTATGAGAAAGATATTGATTCTTGCGATGCTTCTGATTCCGACGGCCGCCCTTGCGGTCGAGCCGGGAACCGAAGCGATGCCTTTCCTCCGCCTCGACTTTTCGCCCGCGAGCCTGGCCATCGGCGGGAGCGGTCCAAAGACCGTGGCGGTGCTGCCTTTCTCCCAGCCACAGCTTGTCGCGGGGGCGTCCTGGTTGAGGTTTATGCCGGACGTTTCGACCGTTAATTATATCAGCGGAGGCGCGGCAGGCCGGTCCGACGGCTTCGGCTATTCACTCGACTTCACCCGCGGTGCCGGCGAAAAGATTTACGGCACCGACGACATCCCCACCGACATTATCGTCAAGGGTGGCGTAAGCTTCGCCGTCAGCGAGGACATCGCCGTGGGAATGAACCTGGGCTATGCCGGCCAGACAATAATGGCCGGCTACAAGACTTCTTCCTACGTGGCGGATTTCTTCGCCGCCGGGCATTACGGCGGCCTCGACTGCTGGGTGGGACTCTCCACGCTCGGTTCGTCCATCGGCTCGGAGGCTTCGGGGGAATTCCCCCTGCCTTCCTCCCTCAATGTCGGAGGCTCTTTTGCCGCGGCGGAATCGGGGAAGCACCTGCTCAAGCTGAATTTCGCGGCGGACTATTATTTCAGCGGCACTTTCTCGCTGTCGGCCGGTGCGGAGTACTCCTTTGCCCAGCACGCGTTCCTGCGCGGCGGCTACCGTTACGGCGGCGACAGCGTGCTGCCCTCCTTCGCCTCGGCGGGACTCGGCCTGCGCTTTTTCGGGGTGGAACTCAACGCTGCGTATCTCTTCGCCTCGGAGACTCTCGGCAATACCCTGGCGGTGGGACTAATCTTTACAATGTGATAACAAAACTGGATTTTAGGTATATTTGCGCGATATTTTAAAGCTATGTACAGAACTCACACTTGCGGGGAACTCCGCATTTCAGATGTATCGAAGAGTGTAACTCTTGCCGGATGGGTGCAGCGCGCCCGCAAACTCGGCGGTATGACCTTTATTGACCTTCGCGACCGCTATGGCATCACCCAGCTGGTGGTCGGGGCCGACGCTCCCGAAGCGCTGGTGGAAAGCGCCAATTCCCTGGGACGCGAATTTGTGATCCAGGTGAAGGGCACGGTGGTCGAACGCCAGAGCAAGAACCCCAAGATGGATACCGGCGATGTGGAAATCGCCGTCAGCGATATCAATATCCTCAACAAGAGCCTGACTCCTCCTTTTACCATCGAGGAGCAGAGCGACGGCGGCGAGGATATCCGCGCGAAGTACCGTTACCTGGACCTTCGCCGCGCCCCTCTCAAGAGGGCGCTGGAACTCCGCCACCGCATTGCGCACGAGTGCCGCAATTATCTCGACGCGCACGGATTCCTGGAGATAGAAACTCCGTATTTGATTAAGTCCACCCCCGAGGGAGCGCGCGATTTCGTTGTGCCTTCCCGCATGAACCCCGGTGAGTTCTATGCCCTGCCGCAGAGTCCCCAGACCTTCAAGCAGTTGCTGATGGTGGCGGGCTACGACCGTTATATGCAGATAGTGCGCTGCTTCCGCGATGAGGACCTGCGCGCCGACCGCCAGCCCGAGTTCACCCAGATCGACTGCGAGATGTCTTTCGTCGAGCAGGACGATGTGCTTGCGATGTTCGAGGGCATGATGCGCAGCCTCTTTAAGAATGTGCTCGGAGTGGATGTTCCCAATCCTCTGCCGCGCATGAGCTGGTACGATGCCATGGATAATTACGGTTCCGATAAGCCCGATGTGCGCTTCGGAATGCTCATCCACGAGATTACCGCCGATGCCCAGGGCCACGGGTTCGGAGTGTTCGACAGTGTGCCCTATGTGGGCGCAATCGCCGTCGAAGGTGCGGCCGGATGGTCCCGCAAGGAGCTCGACGAGCTTACCGAATGGGTAAAGCGCCCCCAGATAGGTGCCAAGGGACTCGTCTATATCAAGCTGAACGAAGACGGAACCGTCAAGTCCAGCATCGACAAGTTCTTCTCGCCCGAAGAACTCCAGGCGATTGCCGCAAAGGTTGAGGCGAAGAAGGGCGACCTGGTGCTCGTCCTCTGCGGACCCAAGCGCAAGACTCAGACACAGCTCGGTGTTCTCCGTCTCGAACTCGCCGGACGCGCAGGCCTTCGCGACCCGAAGGTGTTTGCACCTCTCTGGATTGTCGACTTCCCTCTGCTCGAATGGAGCGAGGAGGACGGCCGCTTCTACGCGATGCACCATCCCTTCACCGCGCCCAAGCCGGAGCATCTCGACCTCTTCTATTCCGACAGGAAGGAAGACCTCGAGCGCGTATGCGCCAATGCCTACGACTTCGTGCTCAACGGCAACGAACTCGGCGGCGGAAGCATCCGTATCCACAATGCCGATGTTCAGGAGCGTATGTTCCAGGTGCTCGGCATCGGTAAGGAGGAAGCCGAGTACAAGTTCGGCTTCATAATCAACGCCTTCAAGTTCGGTGCACCTCCTCACGGAGGTCTCGCCTTCGGTTTCGACCGCCTCTGCGCCCTCTTCGGTGGCCAGGAGACTATCCGCGACTATATCGCCTTCCCCAAGAACAATCAGGGTCGCGACGTCATGATCGATTCTCCTTCCCGCATCGACCAGGTCCAGATGGACGAACTCTGCCTCGCAAGTACTGTTAAGCAGTAAGGCTTTTCGCCCAGTCCCGACCGCTCGCCGTCATTGTCGATCGCTCTTCGTCATTGCCGACCCGATCGGCAATCCCTCGCCCCCGGGTCTCTGTCCTTTTGAGAACACAGGCCACCGCTTAATGTGCTGATTATCTGACACTTCCCTTCCGGTCTCTGTCCGTTTCAGGACATAGACCAACCATGAAAGTACTGATTACCAGCCCGTTCCCTTCTGGTCTCTGTCCCTGCCGCGGCGGGGAGCATTTTTTGTTGAATGGAGTGCTGCCTATGGAGCAGAAGCGCATAATAATGGACGATAAGGCAATTGCCCGTGCTATCGCTCGTATCTCCTATGAGATAATCGAGAGGAACAAGGGCACCGATGACCTCTGCGTTGTTGGTATCTTTTCAAGGGGCGTCCCGCTGGGAAAGCGTATTGCCGATAAGCTCTCGGAGCTTGAAAAGAATCAGGTGCCATTCGGAGCGCTGGACATAACTCCGTACCGCGACGACAGCAAGCACGGTGATGTTGCCGAAAAGACCGATATCCCATTTGATATAACCGATAAGAATGTGGTCATCGTTGACGACGTTATCTTCACGGGAAGAAGCTCCCGTGCAGCTATAGATGCTCTTATAAAACGGGGCAGACCCCGCTCCATACAGCTTGCGGTGCTGGTGGACAGGGGACACAGGGAGCTCCCCATACGTCCCGACTATGTGGGAAAGAATCTCCCCACCTCTCACAGCGAGGTAGTAAAGGTCTCGGCAATGGAAATAGACGGCAGCGACGGTGTTGCCATATACTGAAAAATACTGACTAACGAAAGCGAGGTCAATATGTCATCTATCCTTATCAAGAATATCCGCGCAGTTGACACTGTAACGGATACCACAACAGACGTACTCATAAAGGACGGCGTTATCGCAGAGCTTGGTGTGGGCATAACAGCTGATGCCGAGCAGGTCATTGACGGTACGGGGCTTGTACTCATGCCATCAATATTCGATATGCACGTTCATCTCCGCGATCCGGGCTTCACTCATAAGGAGGACGTGCTCACAGGCTGCGCAGCTGCTCTTGCAGGCGGAGTCACAGGCGTTCTTGCAATGCCCAACACAAAGCCCCCCTGCGATGATCCCGAGACTATCCGCTACATCATCGACAAGGCAAAGGGTACGGGAGTTGACGTTTACCCCGTGGGCTGCATTACAGGCGGAATGAGCGGCAACGGTCTCTGCGACTACGAAGCCCTCAAAGCCGCAGGCTGCATATGTATCTCCGACGACGGCAGACCTGTTGAGAATGCGGAGAATATGCGAAAGGCGCTGGAGCTCTCCAATGAGAACGGACTGCTGGTGGCTTCACACTGCGAGGACCTGAGTATTATAAACGGCGGTATCATCAATAAGGGCGAGACCTCCGCAAAGCTGGGCATCAAGGGTATGGACAGGGCTTCCGAGGACTATATTACCGCAAGAGAAATGATACTTGCTTCCTCAGTTGATGCAAGGATACATATATGCCACGTTTCCACCGAGGGAAGCGCTGCTATGATACGCTTTGCAAAGTCAAGGGGCGTTAAG